>NZ_BMJQ01000008.1 GCF_014643535.1 Aliidongia dinghuensis
TCCGCTGCCGGCATCTCACGGGCGGCCAGCCCTTCGCGCTCGAGGATCGCCTGCTCAACCTCGGCGAGGTGCCGGACGCCCTCGACCAGGATTTCGCCACAGTGCCGCCGAACACCTGGCTCGTCGGCCACGTGCCGTGGAGCGAGGCCGAACATCGCATCACCGCACAGGGTGCCGACGATGCCACGGCGGCTGCCCTCAATCTCGAGCCGGGCCATGCCTGTCTCGTCATCGAGCGGCGGACCTGGTGGAACGGGGCGCCGATCACGGCCGTCCGGCTCACCCATCCCGGCCATCTCTACGACCTCGTCGCGCATTTCACGCCCAGCGGCTAGGCATCGGTCGGGCGGCGTTTCGCCGAAACAACAGCCGGTCCAAGGCCAAGGGGCCGGAGCCGCCCAGCACCAGCGCAAGAAGACAGGCCAGATAGAGCAGATCCGTTTCGTAGCCAGGCTGGCCGAAATGGGCGCCCGCTGCATCGAAAGAGACGAGCTTGATCGAGCTGAAGCCGTTCGGCAGGTGCACTGTGACGATGGCGACGACAAGCACGATCGACATCGGGATGCTGGCTACTGGAATGAGCGCACCGGCGAGAACGGCCAGCCCACCGAACAACTCGACCATGATCGTTGCCCATGAGAGCAAGCCCGCCGCCGGCATGCCGATCGCATGAAGGACGGTTGTAAAGGCATCGGCGCCCCGCGCCAGCTTGGCGTAGCCGTGCTGCATGAAGCCCACTCCGACGATGAGACGAAGCGGAATAGCGTGCCATATCGCCCAATGCCGCGGCGGGAAACGAAGATATCGAGCAATGAGTGCGTCCATGCGAAGCGTCTCTTTTCAAAATAGGTCCAGCAAGACTCTCAAAGTCCGGCGATGCCGACCTATTCGACGTTCCTTCCTGCTGTAGCTTCGCTGTGTACAGGAATAACTCTTATTCCTGAGAGGAATGTAACTTAGTGAAAGCGCGCTTCTTTGCCCGAGGAAAGGCGTGTTAGGCCGCGCTTCCGATCGGGAGAGCGATGGCGACTCCTTGGCGATTTTCGGATTGCCATAGGGCCTGGGGATAAACTTCAGGCGCGTCGAACGCCGGGACCGCGACGAGGTGGCGCCGATCCTACGCCGATGCCGGTGCAGCCCTCTCAAGCCGCTCCTGTTTCAGCCCAGAAGGCCGAGACGACGTCGCGTCTCTCCCTCCGGCGCGCACCGTCATCGGCGTCCATGTGGTGCCGTCGCCAGCGCGAGGGCGGGGTGCCGACGCATTTGCGGAACACGTTGGTGAAATGCGCTTGGGTCTGGAAACCGACGCTGAGAGCCACCTCGATCAACGGCTGCCTGGTCTCGAGCAGGATCGCCTGGGCCCGGCTGATTCGCCGGCGCATGATGAACTCGTGGGGCGGCAGGCCGGTCGCCAGGCGGAACTGGGCGGCGAAATAGGTCGCCGACAGGCCGGCGGCCTTGGCGAGATCCCCGACGGAGATCGAGTTCTCGATATTGGCGTCGATATGGGCGATCGCCCGCTTGAGGCGCCACTTGGGCAGGCCCGCGCTCGAACGCTCGTTCGGGTGTCGGTCCAGGCGCTCGGAGGTTGGTGGCGCCGGCTGATCGTCGGTCCGCACCAGCTGGACGACGAAGGCGAGGCTCGATCCCTGGCGCTTCAACTCGCCGACCATCGCGAACCGCGCCCCGGCGCCATCCCGCAACTCGGCCGCGGCACCCTCATTCGCTGCCGGCCAGGGGCCGAAAGACTGCGGCCCATGATGTTCCGGAAGCGCGAAGTCGCGGCGCGCGCCGTCCGACGTCGGGAAAGCCGATCCCCGAAAATCCGAAATCGGAAAATTCGGCAGGGACATCGTCACGACAGCCGAGCCGTCGCGTAGCATGTTGACGATCGCCTGCGCCAGATTCGAAGAGGCTTGGGGCGGCGGGAAACCGCTGGCAGCGTCGTGCCGCGAGGAGGGCGCCACGGCCGAAAGGTCGGAGGCGGGGCGGGCCGTCGAGAGGCTGGACATCTGTCGCTGCTCCACTTGAATTTCGCCGCGAAGATCAAGGGCTTCCGTCGTGGTTCGGAAGTAATCTCCCCGCGCTTCCCCCGAGTGGAAGTTGGCCGATCCGGCTGCGAGCGATGCGCCGCGCGCAATCCTGTCCGGCTGCTATTGAATAGGGTAGTGCCTGGGAGCGGTTCGCTCCATTGCCCGCGAGGACGGGCGGCATGTGCCGGGGGACGATACGGACCATACTTTGGTGTAGGCCCGCGAACCGAAATGGGCAGATCTCCCGGTTGACCCAGGCGGCAGGCGGCTCAGGAGGCAGGTGGGGCCGGATGTCTGGCCGGCAGCTCGAACCGGAACCGGGCGCCGCCGAGAGCCGACTGGTTGTCCGCCCGGATCTGGCCGCCGTGGGCTTCCACGATCGACCGGGAGATCGGCAGGCCCATGCCCATGCCGACATCCCTGGTCGTGAAGAAACTGTCGAACAGGCGCTCGAGATGTTCGGCGGCAATGCCGGGGCCGCTGTCCTCGAAGCTGCAGCTCAACATTCCGTCCTCGGATTCGCCAATGCGGATCGCGAGCGTCCGGCGCTCTGCGTCCGGCCGGGCCATGGCCTGCGCTGCGTTGATCACGAGATTGACGACGACCTGCTGCAGCTGGGTCCGATCGCCGACGACGGGCGGCGGCGAGGGCGCGGCATCGAGCCGGACGGAAACGCCCTTCGCCTGCAGTTCGGCGTGCAGGAAAGCGAGCGAATCCTCGACCAAGTCGACCAGCGACAGCGCCGCCGGCTGCGGGATGCGGCCGGCCGCCATGGTTCTGATGCGCGCGATGATGTCGGCGGCCCGGCGGGCGTCGCCGACGATGCGCTTCAAGAGTTCGCCCGCCTTGGCCGAGTTTGGCTCGGGTCGGTCGAGCCAGCGGAGCGCCGTCTCCGCATTCGTTGTGATGGCGCCCAACGGCTGGTTCACTTCATGGGCGATGGAGGCCGCGAGCTCGCCCAGCACGGAAATTCGCGCGGTATGAGCGAATTCCGCCTGGACCTGTCTCAGCCGTTCCTGCGCCTTGAGGCGCTCCGTGATGTCGATGATGCCGACGAGGCCGACGTCGAGATTATTGATGGGGCCCGGCCACGCTACCGCGAACAGGACGTCGACGACCCGTCCGTCGAGGGCCGTGATCTTGGTCTCTTCCTCGAAGGCGACCTCGCCGCCGAACTGCGCCTCGATGGCGCGCCGGAACGTGTCCGGCCGTTCCCGCCAGAAGCCCACGAGCGGGACGGCCAACGCCGGGGCGTCCGGCGCCGCGAGCATCTGCACCGCGCGTTCGTTGACTTCCTCGATGACGAGCGCCGTCATCGCCTCGGTCAGGAACTCCGGATGCTGGTCGAGATGGCGCCCGAGATCGACGACGCCGGCCGCGCGCAGCTCCTGGCAGAGCCGCTTGAACGCGCGCATGTCGAGCTGCCAGAAGGCGACAGGCATGTGGTGGAACAGATGGCGGTAGCGCTGCTCGCTGTCGCGGAGCGCCCGTTCCGCCTCCTTGCGGGCGGTCACGTCCATGATCGCGCCGACGAGCTGCGGCTGGCCCGCGTCGGACTGCATCGCATGGCCGACGACGTGGAGATGCTTGATCGTGCCGTCCGGCATCAGCAGCCGATGCTCGTAGTCGAGATCCTGCGGCTCGGCCGACAGGCGTTCGATCGCCTGGCGGAAAATGGGAAGGTCGTCCGGATGCACCCGGTCGGCGACCAGTTCGATCGAGGGCCTGGTTTCGGCAGTGTAGTCGAAGATCTTGAAGCTTTCGTCCGACCAGAAGATCTCTCCCGTCGAGATGTTCCAGCCGAAACTGCCGGTCCGGCTCAGCTGCTGCGCCTCGGCCAGATAGGTTTCCTGGGTCCGCCTCAAGGCGTCCTCGGCCTGCTTGCGCGCGGTGATGTCGTTGTTGGTCTCGAGCGTCCGGCGCGGCACGCCCGTTTCGTCCCGCTCGAGCGTCCAGCGGCAGGCGACCGTGAGCCGCGTCCCGTCCTTCCGCGTGCGCAGGAGTTCGCCCTCCCAGCGCCCGGTGCGGTACAGCGTCGCCATGACCTCGTCCATCGGCGAGGGAAAATCCGTCTGCAGCAGATCCGGAGCACTACGCCCGACGGCTTCCTCCCGCGTGAAGCCGTAAAGCTCCTCGGCACCGCGGTTCCAATAGAGGATCGTGCCGGCTGGATCCCGGACAAGGATCGGATCGTGGGTCAGGTCGAGCAGCCGCGTCTGGGCCTCCTGGACCTCGGCGGCCACGCGAAAGCGCCGCACGAGGCTCGTGATGGCGAGCGAGGTGAAGAGAAAGGCGACGAGCGTGACAAGGTCTTGCGGGTCGTAGATGTCGAGCTCGAAGATCGGCGGGGCGAAAAAGTAATCGAGGCAGAGAACGGCGAGGATGGAGAAGAAGATCGAGGAGATGACGCTATCCATCAGGGACAGCGCCACGATCAGGATGAGAAAGGCGAGATCGGCGGTCGCGAGCGCGACCTGCAGCTTGAAGCAGATCCAGGTGACGAGGGCGGTGGCGGTACTGCCGCCGAGCCACAGGAGTGCCAGATGGCGAAGCTGCACCCGGACGGACCGCTTCGGGTAAAGTGACAGATGCTGGGCCGGCGGAGAAGGGCCGCGCGCGATCCAGATCATGTGCCGGCCCCCCATTCACGGCCGCAACCGACGGGCGAGGCGATGGCACGCTGCGTCGCGACGTCGGCGGCAGTTCGGCGACGATGGTCGCTAACTCATTCGCATGCTTAGCACAATTTGGTTGCTGCGGCCCAGGCTTTCGGCCCTGGCTTCCGGACCGGGATGTCCGGTTAGGGCGGCGGGCTCCTGAGGACCCTTTGGAGACAGCCGGTCAGCGCCTGCGACTCGAACGGCTTGTGCAGCACGCAGACGGCGCCGTTGGCTGCGGCGATGTCGTCGAGGCCCGGCTGCGACCGGGCGGTGACCATGATCATCGGGATCCGCGGCTGACGCGCCATCAACCTGCGGGCGAGATCGATCCCGCTCATGCCGGGCATATGGATGTCGGTGATGACGCAGCCGATCGGATCGAGGTCGCCCGATGCGAGGAATGCCTCGGCGGACGAGAAGTCCCGAACGTCATAGCCGAGCGAGCCCAGCGATTCGACGAGCGCCAGACGGAAGGACTCGTCGTCGTCGATGACCGCGATGAGGGGCTCTTGGGACACCTGCCATCCTTTCCCCTCGCGCCCGATCGGCGGGGAGGGTGAAAGAGTATGTGGCATGCGCCGCCGGCCCGGTGAACTATACAGGAGTGTAATCGTGGGGCCGGTCAGGACGGCTTTTCTCCAAGCAAATCTGCCATCCGGACGAGATCGGTGATTGTCCGCGCGCCCATCTTCTGCATGGCGCCGCGACGATGAACCTTGACGGTAATCTCGCTGATGCCGAGTTCCCCCGCGATTTGCTTGTTCATCTTTCCGGCGGTCACGAGGCGCATCACTTGCTGCTCGCGCGCCGAGAGTGTGCCGAACCGGTCTCTGATGCGCCCGGCATCGTAAGCGGCGGCCCGCCGCTCGCGGTCCCGTTCGATGGCGCCGATGACCGCATCGAGCATGTCCTGATCGCGGAACGGCTTTGGCAGGAAATCAACCGCACCGTGTTTCATGGCGCGGACGGTCATCGGGATGTCGCCGTATCCGGTCATGATTACAACGGGTAGGCGAACGTCGCGCTGAGCGATCTGGGCCTGCAGCTCGAGGCCGTTCATGTCCGGCAGGCGGATGTCGATCACGACGCAGCCGTGCGTGCCGGCCAGGTCCGCCGCCAGGAACTCGCGGGCGGTGCCGTAGCTGCAGGTTGCCAGTCCGACCGATTCGAACAGGGCCTCCATCGCCGCGCGCATCGACACATCGTCGTCGACAATGTGGACGACCGGGTTGGGATTCAGATCCGCAGGCATTCCAGTGTCAGGCGCTCAAAAACTTTCATGATATCATGGCATAGGCTGTGTGCGGATTACACTAAGGTGTAGTTGGAATTTGCGATCGCAATATTTCAGCGCTGCCGATGTTCGGCCTCTTGGCGCGCGGGCCGCCACAGCGCCTTAGCCGGCTTGGAGGGCCGCAAGATTGGGGAACAGGGCACGCCCGTGGGCGTGCAGCATGATCGCCATCAGGTCCCATGGTGCGATCTTGGCCAGCGCCTGAGCCTCGGCCGCGGTGAAGAGGCCCATGCCGGCGCCCTCGGTCAGGACCATGGCGGCATGGTCCGCCGCCGTGAACGGTACGACGAAGAAATGCATGCGCCAGAGCCGGTCGACCGGCTCGGTGTTGAGCGCCAGCTCGGCGAGCGGCGTCACGGTCCGGGCGCGGAAGCCCAGCTCCTCCTCCAGTTCCCGCACCATGCCCTGGGTGGGCGGCTCGTCCGGCTCGAGGCTGCCGCCGAACAGGGCCCAATGGTCCGGCATGTGGATCGTGGGCTTGTCGTCGCGCCGCTGCAGCAGATAGCGGCCGTCGGCATCGACCAGCACGGCGGCCGCAACTTCGCGGTCGGGTCGGCAGGCAAGCGGCAGGTCGAGACGCGGGAGGAGCGGCGAGTCGGGCGAGGTCATGGGCGAGGTCCCGAAAGGGTGGAGGCGGGCCGAGGCTAGGCCTGGTGCGGCGAAAGCCCAAGGGCGAAAGCGACGGGTCCGACACCCGGGCACCTCCGCCAAACGCGTGATCTCGGCAAGGGTTTCGCTCCGCACTCGGTAGATGGCGCCCATGCGTCGTATTCTTCTCGACAAGCCCGCCGGTGTTTGGTACATCCCCGGCCCTCGGTTCGGGGGCGTTTAGCTCAGTTGGTAGAGCAGCTGACTCTTAATCAGCGGGTCGTAGGTTCGAGCCCTACAACGCCCACCACCGAAAAGGCCGCTCAACCCGTCGGGTTTGGCGGCTTTTTCGTTTTGGGCCCACGCCGGTTTCAGGCCAAATGCGGGGGCTGGACCCCGCCGGCGCGCGGCCCTGGTGAGCGCTGGCGGTTACATCCTATCCTTAAGTGGCGGGACGATCGTTGAAGACGATGGATCTGGGGACAGGAGATCTGGGAGCAGGCATGGCGTTGGTCGAAGCATCGGTAGTGCCGGACGATCACGCGGCCAAGCCTGCACACGGGCCTGGCCCGGAGCTGACGGTCGTGATCCCGACCATGAACGAGCGCGACAACGTGGCGCCGCTGGTCGAACGACTGGACCATGCGCTTGCCGGCGTCGCCTGGGAGGCGATCTTCGTCGACGATGATTCGACCGACGGCACGCGCGAGGAGATCGGCCGCCTGTCGCGGATCGACGGCCGGATCCGCTGCCTGCATCGGATCGGCCGGCGCGGCCTGTCGTCCGCCTGCATCGAGGGCATCCAGGCGAGCCTCGCACCCTTTGTTGCCGTCATGGACGCCGACCTGCAGCATGACGAGGCGCTGTTGCCCCGCATGCTCGACTGCCTGAGGCAGGAGCCGCTCGATCTGGTCGTGGGCTCGCGCTACGTCGAAGGCGGCGGCGTCGGCAACTGGGACAAGCGTCGTGTCGGCATCAGCGGCTTCGCGACCCGGCTCGGCCGCCTCGTGCTCAAGGTCGAGATCGCCGATCCGATGAGCGGCTTCTTCATGATCCGCCGCGATGCGTTCGACCGGGCAGTGCGCAGCATGTCGGCGGTCGGGTTCAAGATCCTCGTCGACCTGCTCGCCTCCTCGTCGCGGCCCGTGCGGCTCAAGGAACTGCCTTACCAGTTCCGCGAGCGCCATGCCGGCGAAAGCAAGCTCGACGCGTTCGTTGCCTGGGAGTATCTGGTCCTGCTCGCTGACAAACTGCTCGGGCCCTATGTGCCGGTCCGTTTCGTGCTGTTCAGCATGGTCGGCGGCATCGGCGTTGTCGCCCATCTGATCGTGCTGTGGCTGTCGCTCAATCTCGCCCACCTGGCTTTTGCTCTGTCGCAGGGGGTGGCGGCCGGCATGGCGATGATCGGCAACTTCACGCTGAATAATTTCCTGACCTACAGCGACCGCCGGCTCAAGGGCTGGAATTTCCTTAAAGGCCTCGTCTCGTTCGCGGCGGTCTGCGGTGTCGGCTATGCCGGCAACGTCGGCGTCGCCAAGTACCTGTTCGACAATCAGAGCTCGTCCTGGTGGCTCGCCGGCATCGCGGGTGCGGCGATCGGCAGCGTATGGAACTACGCGGTCTCGTCGGTCGTGACCTGGAAGCGCAAATAGCCGGACAGCCGATGGCATGAACCAGGGAGGCGAGGCGCCCGGGCGCCGGGTCGCGACGGGCTTCGCGCTCTTGCTGGTGCTGGCACTGCTGCCGCTTGCGAGCGTGCGCGTGCCGCCGCTGCTCGATTATCCGAACCATCTGGCGCGCATGCATATCCTGCTCGACGCCGGTCGGTCGGACCTGCTCGCCCGCGCTTACGAGATCCGCTGGAGCCTGCTGCCGAACCTGGCGATGGACGCGGTCGTACCGCTCCTGGCCCGGGTCATGCCGCTCGATCTGGCCGGCCGCTGCTTCGTCGGCCTTGCGCTGGCGCTGATGGCGGCCGGGGCGGTACTGGTCGACCGGGCTGTCCGGCGGTCCTGGTCGCTCTGGCCGCTCGCGGCTTTCCTGCTGCTCTACAACCGCATCCTGCTCTGGGGCTTCGTCAATTACCTGGCCGGCCTGGGTGTGGCGCTCATCGGCTTGGCGCTGTGGATCGGCCTCGCCGATCGTCCGGGCCGGCGCTTGCGCGCGGTCGCGGTCGCGGCACTCGCCGCCTATTTCTGCCATGTCGTAGCGTTCGGCCTGCTGGCGCTCATGATCGGCGGCGTCGAGCTCGGGGCGCTCTGGTCGGCCGTGCGGGGCCGGCGCTGGAGTGATCTCATGCGCTTGACGGCCGCGATCGCGGCGCCGCTCGTGCCGCCGGTAGCCCTCTGGCTCGCGGCCTGGCGGCCGGGACCGGGGGATGGCGGCGGGCTCGCCTGGGCCAACCCGCTGCGCAAGATCGACCTGCTCTACAGCGTGTTCGACAATTACAGCCGGCCGTTCGATGTCGCGGGCTTTGTCGTGCTGGTCCTGCTTGTCGGCTTCGGCTTCTGGCGAGGCCGGCTGACACTCGACCGGCGGCTCGGGGCGGCACTGGCCGTGCTGACGGCAGTCTATCTCGTCATGCCGGCGCGCATGCTCGGCGGCAGCGGCGTCGATCACCGCCTGCCGGTCATGCTCGGGCTGTTGCTGATCGCCGCGACCCGTCCGGTCGGCTGGTCACGGCGTGGCGCGCTTGTTGTGGGCGGGGCCGTACTCGCCCTGTTCATCGTTCGCACGGCCGTGGTCGAGGCGGCCTGGCTCGGGGCGGACCGGATCTATCGGCCGATCCTGGCGGCGCTCGAGCGGCTGCCGCGCGGCAGCCGGCTTGCGGTTGCGGGCGGACCAAGCGCAGTCGGCGCGGGCGCTGCCCCGTTGCTACACCTGCCGACGTACGCGGTCATCGCGGTCGACGCGTTCGTGCCGACGGAGTTCACCTATGCCGGCCAGCAGCCGCTGGGCCTGACGCCGGCCTTCGCGGCGCTGGCGGACGCGGCGGAGCCCGAAGATCTGTGGACCGGGCTGGTTGCGGCAGCGCCTGAGAAGCGCGCGGCTGCGCTCGCAGCACTCGACCGGTACGACGCGCTCGCCGTCATCGACCGGCGCCCGGTGCCGCCGCTGACGTTGCCGTGCCTGAGGCCACTCTACGAGATGCCGCAGTTCCGGCTTTACGCCATCGACCACGCCGCAGCCTGCGGTCCCTGATCGGTCAGGTACTAAGGCCAGCAGCCAGGTTGTAGGCGGAGAAGAAGCGGGTGTGCTGGATCGGGTCGAGCCGCGACGCGACCATCAGCATGTCCGGCGTCTCGTGGTCCTTGGCGAGCGGCAGCGCCACACGCTGATAGCTCAGGCGATGGACGCCGAAGCTCAGCGTGTTCTCGTGCAGCACGGGCGCCCGGCGCGCGACCGTCATTTCATATTGCTCGACGACCAGTTCGCGATAGGCGGCCGGCTGCATCGCCGCGAAGTCGTGCCCGTGGCGGGGGCCAAACGGCCGCGGTTGATGAGAACTGCCGAGCAGGCGGATGAAGAAGCGCGGTTCGCTTGGTCGGACCTCGATCAGGCTGAGCCAGCCGAGCACTTCCCGGAGATCGACCGGATCGACATCGGCGCGCGCCGGCAGACGGCCGGCGGGACGCTTGGCTTCCCAATAATCCAGCAAGGGGCGGAACCATGGCGGTGGCGACGCTGTGCTCAGCTCCCGCGCAGACACGACAACGGACGGGAAGTTCATTTCAACTCATGATTGAGTGCCGCGAAACCATCACCTCAACTTAGTCCGCGCGCGAATCAATGCGCAAGCGATCATTTGTTTACGAACACATCTTGAAGTGCCCTCTCGGATGGTCGATGAACGAACCTGCTTCGTGGTTTCGTATCGACCTCGTCGAAGAACTGCACGATCGGCTCGTCCATTTTGGAAAAATCAAATTTTTGTGAAGTAATATTTAATAAAATACAGGAAATAGACTTCCATGGACAGGGTTGGCGGGCCATGCGATGGTCTTTAATCTCGATCATTATTCGGGTGAGTGGCGATGTTACGTCTTTTCACCGAACATCCGGCTTCGGTCGGCGAAACGTATTTCGAGCACATGCGGTTTGCCTCACGCACTGGCGCCATGATGATCGCCGGTGGCTGCGCCTGCCTCATCCATGGCCTGTTGCCATTTCTTTGTACGACGACAGGCAGCCGAACCATCCGCACGCTGGCGGCGCGGCTCGGGGGCGCCCAGCGCCGTCAGCGCGCCGCGGTGCAGCTGGTGCGCGTGACGCCGGAGATGATCGCGGCGCGCGCCATCAAGCTCGATCGGCCGGCCGTGGTCGAAAGCCTGAACAGCGCCGCGCTCTGACCGGTTGGAAGCCCTGGCCGGTCAGAAACCGTAGAGGATCGCCGGGTTCTCGACGAGGATACGCTTGCGTATCGCCGCATCCGGCGCCCAGTCGAGCAGCAGGTCGAGCTGCGCCGCATCGTCGGGCAGGTCGCGGACGGAGACGTGCGGCCAGTTGCTGGCCCAGATCATGCGCTCGGGCGCCGCGGCGACGGCCGCCTTCGCCAGCGCGCCCACATCGTCGTAGCGTGGCGGCCCGGCCTTCGAGACCTCGTAGGCGGCCGCGAGCTTCAGCCAGGCTCGGCCGCTGTCGACAAGGCGCAGCAGGGCGCGGAAGCCCGGATGGTCGACGGACACCGGCTCCAGGAACTTGCCGACATGGTCGATGACGAGCGCCGTCGGCAGCCGCCGCAGCTGCAGCTCACGCTCGGCCAGCAGCCGGCCGTCCATCTGCAGCTGGATGTGCCAGCCGAAGGGGGCGATGCGCGCCGCGACCGGCTGGAGCGCCTCCCAGGGCAGCGCGCCGCCGGGCAGCATCTGGAACCGGGCACCGCGGATGCCGGCCTCGGTCAGGCGCTGCAATTCCTCGTCGGTGATGTCAGGCCCGACGGTCGCGATGCCGCGCGTCGTCTCAAGTCCGAGTGCCGCGATCGCCTCGACCGTGACACTGTTGTCGGTGCCGTAGGCGGTCGGCTGCACCACGACCGCCCGGCCGAGGCCCAGGCGGCGTTGCACCGCGCGATAGGCCGCGACGGTCGCCCAGGCGGGCCCTGGACCGGAAGCGGTCGGTGCGAGCGGCTTTGTCGAATCATAGACATGGATATGGCAGTCGCAGGCCCCGGCGGATGCAATGAGTTCGGGCGCGGCGAGGCTCGGCGCGGCATCGGGCATGATCGTCTTTCGTCTAGGGCAGGGTAGGGCGGCGGGTCCAGCGGTCGTGATTGACGGCGCCCGGCGGGACTTCACCCCGGACCAGGGCCGCGACCTGGCCGACGGTATCGAGCGCCTGATGCTCGATGGCGGGCGGCGTCAGACCGCCGATATGCGGCGTGGCGACGACGTTCGGCAGCCGGGCCAAGGCCGGCGTCGGCATCTGGTCCGTGGCGCGACCGACATCGAGCGCGGCGCCGGCGATCGTGCCGTCGTTGAGCGCCACCATGAGTGCCGCCTCGTCGACCAGGTTGCCGCGCGACAGGTTGAGGAAATAGGCCGACGGCTTCATGCGCGCGAAGGCGGCGGCATTCATCAGGCTTTCCGTCGCCTCGGTCGCGACCGCGAGGCAGACAACATAGTCGGACCGGCCGAGCAGATCCTCGAACGAGACCTGGACGAGGCGTTCGTCCCCGACCCGGGCATAGGGATCGGCGATCAGCACGTCCATGCCGAGCGCCAGGGCCAATTGCGCCAGCTGCCGGCCGATGGCGCCGTAGCCGATGATGCCGAGCGTGCTGCCGGCCAGCTGCCGGCCCATGCGCACCTCGGGCTGCCGGCCGGCTTGGTAGTCCGCTGTCGCGCGCGACACGCCACGTGACAGGTCGATGAGGAATCCCAGCGCCAGTTCGCAGACCGAGGTGACGAAGCCGGGCGTCGCGCGCGTCACCAGCACGCCGGCCTCAGACGCCGCTTCCACGTCGATGTTGCGGATGTCGACGGCGCAGCGCAGGAAGGCCTTGAGCCTTGGCAGCTGGGCGAAGATCTCGGCCGGGCCGGTCGTGAGCCGATCGGCCAGGATAATGTCGACGTCGCGCGCGGCCTCGACGAGGGCGGCGGGGCTCAGCGCCTCCTCCGCCTCGTGCAGGCGGACCTCGACCAGGTCGCGCAAGCCGGCGAGCGCGCGCTCGCCGTAATATTGCCGCCGCGCTTGCGGCGTGTGGGTCAGCAGCAGCTTCAGCATGGATGGTTTCCGTCAGTATCCGAGCGCGTGGGGCAGCGCCGTGCTGATGGCGGGAAAGAACGCGATCACGAGCAGGCAGAGGAACAAGAGGCCGAGATAGCCGAAGATCGGCTTGACCGTGCTCTCGACGGGTACGTTGCCGATCAGGCAGGCGCCGTAGAGGCCGAGGCCGAGCGGCGGCGCGAACAGGCCGATGCCCATGGCCACGACCAGCACGACGCCGAAATGCAGCGGGTCGATGCCGAGCCGGGCCGCGACCGGCACCAGCAGCGGGCCGAAGATGATGAGTGCCGCAGCACCCTCGAGCACCGAGCCCATCAGCATCAGGATGACGATCGACAGGATCATGAAGAGCCACGTGCCGCCGCTCGCCGACAGCGCAATCATCATCTCGCCCACCATGTGCGGCACCTGCTGCAAGGTCAGCACGAAGGCGAGCGACTGGGCGGCCGCGACGATGAACAGCACAAGGCCGGAGCGGGTTGCGGCGTGGATGAAGCTCCGGGCTGCCGCGCGCGGGCCGAGCTCGCGGAACACCACGCCGCCGATGACGATGGCGTAGAGCGCTGCGAAGGCCGAGATCTCCGTCGCGGTGGCGAAGCCGCTCTTGAAGCCGATGAAGATCATCAGGATCAGGCCCAGCGACGCGGCACCGCCGCCCCACAGGCTTGCGAGCGAGCGTCCGGGGCCGGTCTCGACCAGCGCCGCCGGCGTCTTGCGGCCGAGGATGATCGAGACCGCGATCAGCACGAGCGCCATGAGGCCGGCCGGCAAGATGCCGGCCATGAACAGGCCGCCGATCGACAGGTTGGCGACGAAGCCCAGGATGATGAGATTGATGCAGGGCGGGATCGTCTCGGCCATGACGGCGGAGGCCGCGAGGAGCGCCACGGCGCTGCCGGGCTTCTGGCCGGAGCGGCGCGCGGCCGGCACCAGGACCGCGCCGACCGCCGCCACGTCGGCCATCTTGGAGCCCGAGATGCCGGAGAACATCACCATGGCGGTCACCATGACGACGTTGAGTCCGCCGCGCATGCGGCCGACCAGCCGCTGCAGGAGCTCGATCAGGCGGACGGACATGCCGTTCGCCTCCATCAGGTAGCCGACCAGGATGAAGAACGGGATGGCGAGCAGCACGAAATTGTCGATGCCGCGCGCCATCTGCTGAGCGAAGATCACGCCGGGCAACGTGCCCTCAACCCAGATGAAGACGAGGGCGGCCAAAGCCAGCGCGAAGCCGATCGGCAGGCCGCCCATGAGCGTCACGACGAACCCTGCCAGCATGAGGCTGCCCGAGGACGGCACCGTGTCGGGCGAGAGCGCGTCCCAGCCGTAATAGAGCGCCGCCACGGCCGCGACGATCGCAGCGCCCACGGCCATGTCGGTCCAGGCGCGCCGCCGGAACTGGTCGAGCGCGAAGATCGTCATGAAGATGGCGCCGACGCCCATCGGATAGAAGGTGAGCTCGAGCGGCAGGCCGGAGCCAGTCGTCTGGCCGGTCGTGGACTGGCCGAGCCGCATGGCGTTGATCGCGACCGCGGCCGAAACCACGACGACGAGCAGCGCGCCGACCGCGTCGACGAGCCGCCGGGGATAGGCCGGCAGCCGGTCGACGAAGAACACGACGCCCGGGTTCTCGGCCCGCTGCAAGGCACTCGCCGCGCCGAAGAAGCTCGAGCCCACCATGAGCCCGCGCGCGACGTCGTCGGCCCATTCGATCGGCGCGTTGAACAGCGAGCGGAGCACGACCGACGCACACACCACGACGAGGTCGGCGGCCAGCAAGAGCGCCGCCACCCAGTCTGTGATCACGCGGAGCGGGGCTACGAGCGAGCCGCGCCTGGCGGCTGTGGTCGGCACGGCGATCGACATCAGGCTTGCGTCGCGCGGATGGCGTCGACGACCGGCTTCGCGTCGGGATGTGCCTTCACGAAATTGTCCGTCTGCGGCAGCACCCGTTTGCGGAACGGCTCCTTGTCGCAATGGATGAGCGTGACGCCCTTGCTGGCGAGTTCCTTGAGCGCCTCCTGCTCGACCGCGAGGCCGTGGGCGCGCGTATCCGCCGCGGCCTTGCTCGCGGCGTCGAGGAAGCCATCGCGCAGCTTCGGATCGAGCCGCTTGAACGTCGTGTCGCTGAAATAGATCGCGAGCGGCGAGAAATTGTGCTCGGTCAGCGAATAGAACTTGGCGGCCTCGTAGAACTTGCTTGCGATCACGGTCGGCGGATCATGCTCGAGCCCGTCGAGCACGCCGGCCTGCAGCGCCGTATAGACCTCGCCGAAGGCGAGCGGCGTCGCGGCGGCACCCATGAGGCGCAGGCACTCGGTGATGATCGGGTTGGGCAGCGTGCGGATCTTGAGGCCGGCGAGGTCGTCCGGCGTGTTCACCGCTTTCTTGGCGAGCACGCTGCGCGCGCCGAAATTATAGGCCCAGCCGACGATGCGGATGTTGGCATCCTTCAAGAGCGCTGCCTCGATCGGCTTCGCGGCACCCGCATCGAACGCCTTGGTCTGCTGCGGAAAGCTCGAGAACAGGTAGCCCAGGTCGAACGTGCCGACGAGCGGAACCAGGTTGGCGGAGATCGACGAGCCCGACACCATCAGGTCGATGACGCCGAGCTTCACTGAATTGATGACGTCGATCTCCTGGCCCAGCTGGTTGTCCGGGAAGAACGAGACGTCGATCTGGCCGTCGAGCCCGCCGGCCTTCAGCTGCTTCACCAGATTGTCGTAGTAGACCCGGCCGTTCGCGTATTTCGGGTCGTTGGCCTGGGATGACGACAATTTGAGCTTCAGCGTGGCCGCTTGGGCGCGCCCGATCAGGGCCGGTGCGCACAACACGCCCGCCGACAGCACGGCCGAGGATTTCAGCAAGGTACGACGGCTGATCGCCTGGAACGTCATGGGATTCCTCCGCTCGGCAGCGGGTCTCGTGCCCGCTTCTTCCGTGAAAGATGCATAGCATCTGGGTATAATGTATGACTAGATTTGTCTGACAAGCAAGGCACCATGCGCCGGCCGGCGATTTGTAGCGACGAAACGACACGGGCTCGGGCATGAAGGGCGCGCCCCGAGCTTCTCGAGACAGACGAGACGATGTTCAAGACCACCGCCTTCCTCAGCCGCAACGTTCACAGCCAGGTCGCTGACCGGATCGGGCTCGGCATTGTACGCGGCGACGTGGCGCCGGGCGAGGCGCTGCCGTCGGAAGTGCGGATCTGCGAGATGCTGGATGTGAGCCGGACCGTTGTGCGCGAGGCGATCCGCATGCTGACGGGCAAGGGCCTGGTCGAATCGCGGCCGAAGAGCGGCACGCGGGTACGCCCGCCGGAGGACTGGAACCATCTCGACCCCGACGTGCTGCGCTGGCAGCTCGAGACCGCCGACGTCGACAGCTATCTCGTCAAGCTGTTCCAGTTGCGCCACGCGATCGAGCCGGCGGCGACGGCAATGGCCGCGATCGCCTCGGCGCCGGAAGACCGGGCGCAGCTCCGTGCCGCTTACGAGGGCATGCTTGCCGCCCGCACGAACGAGGACTTCGTCGCGGCCGACATCGCGTTCCACAAGACGATCTACATCGCGACGCGCAACGAGTTTTTCTGGCCGATCGCCCAGTTGTTCGAAATCACCTTGAGCCGCAGCCTGACCATCGCCGCGACCGGCAACCATCGCCCGCGTAGCCTGGTCGAGCACCGCGACGTGGTCGAGGCGATCGAGCAAGGCGATGCTGCGGCCGCGCGCCGGGCAGCCGAGCTGCTGCTCGACCATTCGGCCAAGGACCTGGTGCGCATCCGCGGCGTCGACCCGTTCGCGCGCTACCCTTCGCTGAACGCGGCGAAAGGCTGACCGGCTCTTCGATCCGTCAGAACTGCTCCGGATCGAACGCCACGACCGTGGCGCCGCCGCCGATGGCGCTCAGCTGGGCTGCAGCCGGCGTCAGGTATTGCTCGGCGTAGAAGCGCGCCGTCATCAGCTTCGCCTCGTTGAAGCCGGCGTCGCCCGCACCACGCGCAAGCTGGGCCTGCGCCGCCAATGCCTGGCGAGCCAGCAGCCAGCCGCCGGCGACGGTCGCGAACAGGTTGAGGTAGGGCACCGAGCCCGCGGCGGCGCGCGCCGGGTCGGCCGCGAAGCTTTCGACCAGGAGGCGGGTTGCCTGCTCGACGGCGTCGAGCCCGTTCTTGAGGCTGCGGCGCAGCACGGCGAGATCGTCGCCCGGCTGCTCGGCGAGCGGGGCGTCGAGCTCGCGCATGAGTGCCACGAAGGCAGCCGCGGCGGCGCCCTGGTCGCGCATCAGCTTGCGGCCGAGCAAGTCCATCGCCTGGATGCCGTTCGTGCCCTCGTAGATCGGCGTGATGCGCGCATCGCGGAAATGCTGGGCGATGCCGCTTTCCTCGATGAAGCCCATGCCGCCATAGACCTGCACCGCGAGTGAGCTGTTCTCGACGCCGAGGTCGGTCGACCAGGCCTTGACCAGCGGGATTGCCAAGTCGACCAGCAGCTGCGCCTTGGCGCGATCGGCTTCCTCGGGCAGGTGGCGTGCGCGGTCGATCTGGCCGGCGGTGAAATAAGCGAGCGCCCGGGCTGCCTCGGTGCGCGACTTGATCGCGAGCAGCATGCGCTTGACGTCGGGGTGATAGAGGATCGGCAGCGGCGTGTCGCTCTTGCCGCCGGTGAGCGTCCGGCCCTGGACGCGCGTCCGGGCATAGTCGCGCGCCTGCTGGTAAGCGCGCTCCGAAATCGCGACGCCCTGCAGGCCGACATTGAGGCGTGCATTGTTCATCATGGTGAACATGCACTCCATGCCCTTGTTCTCTTCGCCGATCAGGTAGCCGATGGCGCCCTCGTTGTCGCCATAGGCCAGCACCGCGGTCGGGCTCGCGTGGATGCCGAGCTTGTGCTCCAGGCTGACGCAGCGCACGTCGTTGCGCGCACCCAGGCTGCCGTCTTCGTTCACCAGGAACTTCGGCACCAGGAACAGCGAGATGCCGCGTGTGCCGGCCGGGCCGTCGGGCAGGCGGGCCAGAACCAGGTGGACCAGGTTCGGGGCCATGTCGTGCTCACCATAGGTGATGAAGATCTTCTGGCCGGTGATGCGGTAATGGTCGCCCTCGCGCACCGCCTTGGTGCGGAGCGCGC
The DNA here is from genome assembly GCF_014643535.1 of Aliidongia dinghuensis. NCBI lineage: Bacteria > Pseudomonadati > Pseudomonadota > Alphaproteobacteria > Rhodospirillales > Dongiaceae > Aliidongia > Aliidongia dinghuensis. The sequence continues at coordinate 17,933 of NZ_BMJQ01000008.1, forward strand.
CGACGTCGGAGCCCGCCTGCGGCTCGGTCAGGTTCATGGTGCCGGTCCATTCGCCCGAGATCAGCTTCGGCAGGTAGGTCTCCTGCAGCTCCTTCGTGCCGTGCTTCAGCAGTGCTTCGATGGCGCCGATGGTCAAGAGCGGGCAGAGTGCCCAGGCCATGTTGGCCGAGTTCCACATCTCGCTGACCGCGAGCGCCACCACGGCCGGCAGGCCCTGGCCGCCCCATTCCTCCTCGAACGGCAGGCTGTTCCAGCCACCGTCGACATATGTCTGATAGGCCTCCTTGAAGCCCGCGGGCGTGCGCACCACGCCGTTCTCGACTCGGGCGCCCTCCTGGTCGCCGCTCATGTTGATCGGCGCCAGCACGTCGCGGGCGAGCTTCGCCGCTTCCTCCAGCACGGCCGCGACCGTGTCGCGGTCGGCACCTTCACAGCCGGGGAGCGAGGCGAGCGCTTCGAGCCCGGCCGCGTGGTCGAGCGCGAACTGCATGTCGGCGAGCGGAGGATTGTAGGGGATCATTCGGGCTACTCTCCCTTGAGGGCATTGAAGGCCGCTTCTGCGACGACCTTGCCGGGATTCATGATGTGCTTCGGATCGAGCGCCTGCTTGACGCGCGCCATGAGCTCGAGCTCGATCGGCGCCTTGTAGTGCGTGAGCTCTTGGCACTTCAGGCGGCCGATGCCGTGCTCGGCGCTGATCGAGCCGTTCAAGCCCGCCACGATGCCGTGGACGATATCATTGAACTCCTCCCAGCGGGCGAGGAAGGTGTCCTTGTCGGCGCCCGCGGGCTGGCTCAGGTTGAAATGGATGTTGCCGTCGCCGCAATGGCCGAAGGCGACCGGCCGGATACCCGGCAGCCGCTCGGTCACGGCGGCGGTCGCGGTCTTCAGGAACTCGGCGACGGAGGCGACCGGCACGGCGATGTCGTGCTTGATCGAGCCGCCTTCGAAGCGCTGGCCTTCGACCATGCCCTCGCGGATCAGCCAGAAGGCGTCGCGCTGCGCGCCGCTCGCCGCGATCGTGCCGTCGACAACGGTACCGGCCTCGAACGCTTCGGCGAGCAGGCCTTCGAGCGTGGCGCCGACATCGCCATGAGGGCTCGCGGTCGAAACCTCGATGAGCGCATAGGTCTCGTAAGGCTGTTCCAGCGGGTCGACGACGCCGTTCACGTGCTTCATCGCCATCTCGAGCCCGATGCGCGGGATGAGCTCGAATGCGGTCAATTGGTCGCCGGTCGCGGCACGGGCCTGGGCGAAGAGGCTCATGACCGCATCCGTGTCGGGCAATGCCACGAATGCGGTCGCGGTCGCTCGCGGCTTCGGGTAGAGGCGGAGCGTCGCGGCGGTGATGATGCCGAGCGTGCCCTCGGCGCCGACGAACAGCTGTTTCAGGTCGTAACCGGTGTTGTCTTTGCGGAGCGTGCGCAAGCCGTTCCAGATCCGCCCGTCCGGCAGCACGACTTCGAGGCCCAGCGTCAGCTCGCGCGTGTTGCCGTAACGCAGCACCTGCACGCCGCCGGCGTTGGTCGAGAGATTGCCGCCGATCTGGCAGGAGCCCTCGGCACCGAGGCTCAAGGGGAACAGTCGGTCATGCTCGGCGGCGATGCGCTGGATGTCGGCCAGGATGACGCCGGCCTCGACCGTGATCGTGAAATTGGCCGGGTCGATCGAGCGGACCTTGTTCATGCGGCCCAAGGCCAGAACGATATTGCGCCCATCCTCGTCGGGGACGCCGCCGCCACAGAGCCCGGTGTTGCCGCCCTGGGGGACGATCGGCAAGCCCGCCTCGGCGCAGAGTCTCACGACCGTCGCCACTTCCTCGGTGCTGCCCGGCCGCACGACCAGTGCGGTCTTGCCGTGATAGAGCCCGCGCGTCTCGACCTCGTAGGGCTCGATGTCGCGTGGCTCCTCGAGCCAGCCGTTGGGTCCGACCACCTGCTTGATCCGGTCGAGAACCTGCTCGGCCATGGACGTCTCCTCGCACATCATTGCATGAAATCTAGCATGGAACCGTGAGCGGCCTAGCGCGGTGCGGCGGCGCGGCGCAGCCGGTCGTTGATCGCGGCACCCAGGCCCTCTTCGGGGATCGGCATGACGGCGATGCCGGTGAATTCGGGCCGGTCGAGCGCGCGCAGGCCGGCGAACAGGTGCTGCGCCGCCTCGACCAGGTCGGCGCTCGCCGACAGCTGCAGGTCGGGGGCCCGCACGCCTGCCGGCGGAGGGCCGAAGCCCATGAACGCCTCGCCCGGCCGCGGGTCGATCGCGTCGAGGCGCACCGGCAGCGCCGGCGCATAGTGGCTGGTCATCATGCCCGGAGCGACCCGAGCCAGGCCGTCGGCGACTGGCAGGCCCTGCTCGATCGGGCCGATCGCCGCCTCGATCGCCGCTTGCGCGACCCCGCCCGGGCGCAGCAGCCGCGCCGGTTCCTCCGTCAGGTCGAGCACGGTCGATTCGAGCCCGACCCGACAGGGGCCGCCGTCCAGGATCTGGCTCACCCGATCGCCCAGCTCGTCGCGGACATGGGCGGCCGTCGTCGGGCTGACGCGGCCCGACCGGTTGGCGCTCGGGGCCGCGATCGGCCGGCCGACGGCGCGCAGCAGCTGCTGCGCCAGGGGATGGGCCGGGACGCGCACGGCAAGGCTGTCGAGCCCGGCGCTCGCGAGCAAGCTGACGCGGCAATCCGGCCGGCGCGGCAGGACGAGCGTCAGGGCGCCCGGCCAGAACAGGTCCGCGAGCCGCTTCGCCCGGTCGTCGAACACGACGTGATTGCGAGCCGCCGCCACGTCCGGCAGATGGATGATGAGCGGGTTGAAGCGCGGCCGCTCCTTGGCGGCGAAGATGCGGGTCACCGACAGGTCGCTGGTCGCGTCGCCGCCCAGGCCATAGACCGTCTCGGTCGGGAACGCGACCAGCCGGCCGTTCTTCAGATGCTCGACCGCAGCGTCGATGCCGGGCGGCTCTATCGGTTGGGTCGGCGTCTCGTCTTGATCTTCGGCTGGCATCGGTCCCGTGCGGTCGCGTCGTACTCCCGTTGCGGGTTGGGAGCGGGACCGGAAGTTTGCCCCGAGCCGATGCCAGGCTCAAAGAAATCTTTACGATCTCGGTCCAGGGTGGCGCGCATCCCCGAGGGAGAATACGCACATGTCGGACCTGGGTATCACGACCGAAGAGGCGATCGATCTGGCGATCGAGGTGTGGCGGGGCTTTCTCGGCGTCGAGCTGGTGCCGCGCTTCGACGAGCCCGCCCATGAGCCGCCGGAATCCTCCGTCTCCGGCTGCGTGACGCTGAAGGGTGCATGGTACGGCGGCATCATCGTGACGCTGCCGGGGAGCCTCGGCGTGATGGTGACACGGAGCGTGCTGGCACTCGACGATCCGCAGCCCGAAGATGTCCAGGACGTCGTGGGCGAGCTTGCCAACATGATGGCCGGCCGACTCAAGCATCAGCTGCCGCCGGACACGCAGATCTCGCTGCCCATGGTCGCGACCGGCGATCATTTCCACCTGTCGATCCCGGGTGCCCGGGTCGCGATGGAGCTCGATTTCGCGGTCGAGGAGACGCCGCTGCGCATCCGCTTCATCAAGGTCGAGCAATCCTGAGCGCCCGACCTCACGTCATGAAACTATCGGTTGGCTGATGGCCGCCAGCCGCTTATGCATCCGAGCCCCGATGGCCGCCCGAACCGGCGGCCGGGCGGGTTAACGCGGCGCCGGCCGCAGGAGTGAAACCGTGTCGGGCTTTACCGTTCTGATCGTCGATGATTCGCGCAGTATTCGGACCATCGCTAAAAATGCCATGGGTATGCTGCGCGGCGCCCAGATCGTCGAGGCCGGCGACGGCGACAGCGCCGTCAAGCTCTATAAGCAGCACATGGCCGACATCGTGTTCATGGACATCACCATGCCGGGGCTGAACGGCCTCGAGGCGCTGGCCGCGATCAAGTCGTTCGATCCTGCGGCCCATGTCGTCATGCTGACGGCGGAAAGCTCACTCGACACGGTCGTCAAGGCCAAGGAGCTCAAGGCAGACGGCTTCATCGCCAAGCCGTTCGAGCCGGCGCGGATCGCCCGTATGGTCGCCGACCGGATGGCGCAGGAGCCGAAGCCGATCCACGTGCTGGTGGCCGACGATGCGCGCTCGATCCGCACGATCGTGCGCCGCTCGCTCACCAGCCTGCCGCACGTCTTCCGCATCCGCGAGGCCGAGGACGGCGCGCAGGTGGCCGACATGGCCGAGGCACGCCCGGCCGATCTCGTGTTCCTCGACATCCACATGCCGAACCAGACCGGGATGGAGGCGCTGATCCGCATCCGCAAGCGCTCGCCCGAGGCGCATATCGTGATGCTGACGTCGGACGCGTCGGCCGGGGCGGTTTCCGGTGCCAAGGCACTGGGCGCCAACGATTATATCCTGAAGCCCTTCACCGCCGATCAACTGGCCTCGGTCGTCGACCGGTTCGTCGCGGCGCGCGGCTGATGCGAGGCGCAGCGGACGCCCGGTTGCGGAAAGCCCATCGGCCGCTGCCTCTCGTTGACACGGATCAAACGAAGCATCAACCTGGAACGGCAGCGGCGGCAACGCCGGTGAAGGACTGACATCGTTCCCAAAGGGAGGCATGTCACGAGATGGCGCGCATACTGGTCATCGATGATGATCCGACGATTCGATCGCTCATTGGCGGGCTCCTCGAGGCGGCCGGACATTCCTCTGTCGAGGCGCGGGACGGGCGCGACGGCATCGAGATCTTCGCCAAGCAGGCGATCGACTTGGTCGTCACCGACATCGTGATGCCGGAGCAGGAAGGCATCGAGACGATCGGGGCTCTCCGCCGGCTGAGCCGCACGGTGCCGATCCTGGCGATCTCGGGCAGCGCCACTATCGGCAGTCCCGGAGACTACCTGCGGGCGGCGGCGGCACTGGGCGCGTCGGGCACGCTGCAGAAACCGTTTGCGCCGGACGCGCTGATGGCGGCGGTCGATCGCCTGCTCGCCACGCTCGGCTGCTGAGGTTTCATCTGCTGGGGGCTTGGGTGTTGGGGTCTCGGTTGCTGGGGGCTCGGGCGCGCGCCGCGCAATTCTGTCGACGGGCGCGGCGCGGTATATGACGGGCATGACCGAGCCCGCTTCCGATGATCCGCAACAGCTCACGGCCTATCTTGCCGCCGATGGCTTCCGCGAGCCGCTGCTCGAGGAGCTGGGGCCGGAGGTCGAGGTACATGACCGCCTGATCCTGGCACCGGGGCCAGCCCGGCCGGCGGCCTGGGCGCAGAATGTCTGGCATGGCGTCGAACGCATTCCGATCGCCTCGATCAAGGACGGGGCGCGGGCGCTCAAGACGCGCGGGCGCAACTGGGGCCTGTGGCCGCTCGGTCATTTCCGGCGCGCTCAATTGATCCAGGACTTGCTGCCGCACGTCGGGGCCAAGCCGCTCGTGTTCCCGGCGCCCGTGCCGACCGCGCCGTTCGGCTCCTGGACCCTGCTCGAGCCGGATCTGATCCTGGCGGCCGCCCACTGCTCGAGCCCGTTCCGCCATGGCGAGGCCCGCTTTGTCGAGAATCGCGAGGCGCCGCCCAACCGGGCCTACCTCAAGCTCTGGGAGGCGCTGACGCTCGCGCGCCGCTATCCGGGGCCGGGCGACCGCTGCGTCGATCTGGGCGCCAGCCCCGGCGGCTGGACCTGGGTGCTGCAACAACTGGGCGCGGACGTGCTCAGCATCGACAAGGCACCGCTCGATCCGGCGATTGCGGCCCTGCCGCGCGTCACTCATCGGCAGCAGAGCGCCTTCGCGCTCGATCCGGGCGAGGTCGGGCCGGTCGATTTCCTGTGCAGCGACGTCATCTGCTATCCGGCCCGGCTGCTCCGGCTGGTCGAGTCCTGGCTCGCGAGCGGCCTCGTGCGCAACTTCATCTGCACGATCAAGTTCCAGGCCGAGACCGATCACGCGACGGCCCGCGCCTTTGCCGCGATACCGGGCTCTCGGGTGCTGCATCTCCATCACAACAAGCACGAGCTCACCTGGATGAAGCTCGATCAGTAACCATCGCGGGTGGCGTTTGCGGTAGACTCCAGGGCGTCGACAAAAAGAGACCCTCATTGAGCGAGGGCGTCGGGAGGAGTTGCCGATGACCATCTCTGCCAAGAGTCACTTGCATCACCCGGTCGCGCGGCCGAGCGAGAACCTGGACGAATTCACCGGAATCCTGCGTCGCGGCTTCAATTTCTCGGCCGGCAACACGTCGCACTGGAGCTTCGAGGATTGGGAGGCCGCGGTCGACGCGATCGACGATGAGGAAGACACCGGCGTCGCCCCCAAGATCGGCAGCGACATCTTCGATCCGGCGGAAGTGACCGACGACGAAGGATCCCGCTTCGAGGGGCACGGGCTCTGGACGCTGTTGGGCCTCGCCTACATGCGCGGGCGGCGGGCGTTCAAGGCCGGCGTGTCCAAGACCGCCCGGCCGTTTCGTACGATGCAGCTGAAGCACATGAACGTGCCGACCGGTGTCGGTGACACACTCGAGATGCAGTTCCGCAATGGGTTCGACGACGCGCTCGCGGACGCCGTCGTCGGCGGCGACCGGACGCCGAACTGGGTGCGCCACGCGCTCAGGGCGCCGCTCATGCGTTCGCGCGCCGAACGCGGCGACTGAGCCCGGAGATTACTTGTTGCCGGGTACCCGCTCGGCCTTCACCTGGTTGCGCCCGTTCCCCTTGGCGCCGTAGAGCGCCTGGTCGGCGCGACGGACCAACTCGTCGAGCCGCTCGGCCAGCACGTAGCCGGCGACGCCGATCGAGACCGAGAGATGGCCGATCGACTTGCCGCTCGATGCGTCGCGCAGGCGCTTCTTGCCGACCAGCTCCCGCGTTTTGTCGGCCAAGGCCTCGGCCTCGGTCACCGACAGGCCAGGCAGCACGGCCGCGAACTCGTCGCCGCCGTACCGCGCGGCGGTGGCGCCCGGTGGCAGTCCCTCCTTGAGGCAGGACGCGACCAGCTGGATGACCGCGTCGCCGACCTGATGGCCCCAGCTGTCGTTCAGCTGCTTGAAGCTGTCGATGTCAGACAGCAGCAGCGCCATCTCGGTGTCGGTCTCCATCGAGTGGGCGGCGGCGAGGCGCAGCCGTTCCTCGAAGGCGCGGCGGTTGTAGAGGCCGGTCAGCGGATCGGTCATCGCCTCGCGTTTGGAGGCTTCGAGCCCTTGACGCAGTGCACGGATTTCGACGGAGCAGCGTTCGAGCTCGGATTCGAGGCGACGGGTCTTCGCCTCCATGTGGCGGGTCGCCAGCACGATCGTATCGACGATCTTGCGCAGCTCGCCATCGGCCGGCAGGCGTGCCGCGATCTTTTCGAGCGCATCGGCAAAGCTCGACGTGTCGCGGCCGGCGTTCGCCAACATCTGCAGGATGCGCGTCAGCTCGTTCGACAGTTTTTCGCCGGTCTGGCGGACGACTTCGGTCTGACGCTCGCGGGCGAAGAATTCCTCGTGCAGCGCCTCGATCAGCGCCAGCGGCACCGCATGGGGGAGTGCTATGGCATGATCGAGTCGCTCGACCAGTTCGGCGTCCTGACGCGAGGCATAGGCGTACCAGACTTCATAGACACGGGGCGTGGCAGGATGGCCGTGTCGCGCCATATGGGCCCGTACCGCCTCGAAGAACTCCCAGGACCGGTCGGCGTCCGAACTCTCTATGCTCATCAATTCTTCCGTGTCTGCCGCGGCGCATGGATCACCCGGGCCACGATACGGGCGCCAGAATGCCATGAGTGCACGCCATATACGATGGCCAAAGCGGCATCGGACGCCCGGCGGCCGAGCATGCCGCGCCGCTTCACGGCTTGCGGATGACCGGTGAGCAGCATCACACTGCTGCAATGCGGAACGCACTTGGGGGCGGACGGACCATGGCGGCACGGGTCATCACGATCGCGCAACAAAAAGGCGGCGCCGGCAAGACGACGCTCGCGGCTCATCTGGCACTCGCGTGGCTCGCGCAGGGCGAGCGCGTGGCGCTCGTCGACATCGATCCCCAGGGCAGTCTCAGCCAATGGTTCGCGCTGCGCGCCGAGCGCCTGGGCGCCGGCAAGACCGGCGTCGACTTGACGCAACTCAACGGCTGGCGCGCGAGCGCCGAGATCGACCGGTTGAAGCGCGACCACACCCTGGTCGTCGTCGATAGCCCGCCGCACGCCCAGACCGATGCCAAGATCGCGGTGCGCGCCGCCGATCTGGTCGTGATCCCGGTGCAGCCGAGCCCGCTCGACGTCTGGGCGACACGCCCGACCATCGATCTGGCGGTCGCGGAAAAGGTGCCGGTGCTCCTGGTGATGAACCGGGTGCCCACGCGCCGCGCCATGACCGACGACATGATCGCCGCCCTCAACGGTGTGAAGGCGGAGCTCGCCGACGCCCGCATCGGCAACCGCAGCGGCCTCGCCATGAGCATGGCGGCCGGCCTCGGCATCGCCGAGCACGCGCCGGACACGATCGCGGCGCGCGAGATCGGCAAGGCCGCGCGCGAGATCCTGCGCCGGATTGGCTAGGCGTCTCTTGCCTCGGTGAAGAAGGTTCGTGCTTGCTCGACCGCGCGGGCGTCGTGGAGCACGTCGCCCGGCCGGTTGCCGTGCCCCAGCAACGCGCCGCCCCACCGGGCGCCGAGATAGCCCGCCGTCAGCTCGAGCGAGCCGATCAGCGGGGCGGCCATCCGATCCTCGTCGTCGCTGATTGCCGTCACGGCCCAGAACGTCTTCTGCGCCATGCGCCCCTTGAAGTCGCATCCGGGCAGGCGCAGCCACGCGCTCCAATAGTCCAGATAGAGCTTGGTCGCCGCCGGCAGGCCGTACCAGTAGAGTGGTGCCACGAAGACGAGGTCGGTCGGCTGGAGGGTGGCGTCCAGCAACGTCTGCTCATGGCCGGCAGGGGGCGGAAACGGGCTGTCGCCATGACGCAGATCGGCGAAGGGGGCCAGCGGCAGATCCAGGAGATGGAGCCAGCGCTGCTCGATCGAACTCGAAAGCGCTTCGGCCGCGCGCCGGGCCAGGCGTTCGCTGTTGCCGTCGCGCCGACCGCTGCCGATCAGGAAGGTGAAGCTTCGCTCGCTCATGGGGTCTCGCCATTCCAGGTTCCGCTCCGACGCAGCATGCGGGGCTGCGCCCGGCGGCGCAAACGAGCGCTTTTCGCTGTCAGATGAATCAAACTAATCTGACCAAACCATGACATCCCCACCTCTCAGCCGCGCGCCGGTGCCGCATGCCGCCTTGCGGGCGTTCGAGGCGGCGGCTCGCCTCGGCAGTTTCAAGGCGGCGGCGGCCGAGCTGGGTGTGACGCCCGCGGCGATCAGTCATCAGGTGAAGGCGCTGGAGGAGCATCTGGGCGTGAGCCTGTTCCAGCGCCTCAATCGCGCGCTCCGCCTGCTGCCGGCCGGCGCAGCGCTGGGTGAGGCGGCCGAGCGCGCCTTTGCCGATCTCGATCGCGCGCTGGAGCAGGCGCGCCTTACCGGCACCGACCGGGCGGCCCTGTCGGTCAGCGTCGTGCCGTCGCTCGCCGCCAAATGGCTGGTCCCGCGCCTCCGCCGGTTTCGCGACCGGCATCCGGAAATCGAGCTGAGGCTGGGGGCGACCGACGCGGTGATCGATCTGGCGCGCGATCCGGGCGTGGACGTGGCGCTGCGCTATGGTACCGGACCTTATCCGGGGCTGCATGCCGAACGGTTGGCCGTCGGTGCCTTGACGCCGGTGTGCAGTCCGCTCCTGCTCAAGGGACGGGCGGTGCTGCACCGGCCCGAGGACCTCGCCCATCAAGACCTCTTGCGCGATGCGCTGCCCGACGAGGCCGGATGGCTGGCCTGGCTCACGGCTGCCGGCGTGGCGGACCGGGTCAGGCTCGACCGGGGGCTGCGCTTCAGCAATTCCCATCTGGCGCTCGACGCCGCCGCAGCGGGGCAGGGCGTTGCGCTCGCGCCGGACTTGCTGATCGCGGACGACGTGCGCGCAGGCCGGCTGGTGCGGCCCTTTGCGCTTTCGGTGCCGAGCCCCTATGCCTACTGGTTCCTGAGCCGCCCCGATCGCGCTGAGACGGCAAAGGTCAGGCGCTTCCTCGCCTGGCTCAAGGCCGAGTTGGCGGGCGCCTAGCTACCGGCCTCTCGACCCCTATCGTCCTTCAGCAACGAAGCCCGGGTTGCGAAAGCCGGGCTTGCCATAGGTGAAGGGCGTGCCGTCGAGCCGGGTCATGCGGCCGCCGGCCGCTTCCAGCACAGCCTGGCCCGCGGCCGTGTCCCATTCCATGGTCGGGCCGATGCGCGGGTAGAGGTCGGCTGCCCCTTCGGCGACCCTGCAGAACTTGAGCGCACTGCCAGCGATCCGACGCTCGGCGACCTTGCGGCGTGCCAGCAGCGCGTCGAGGTCGGTATTGGTCTCGTGCGAGCGGCTCGACATCACGACCGCGCCCTCCGGCGGGCAGGCGCGTGCTGCGATCGCGGTGCGCGTGCCGCTCGCGTCGTGGCGCCCCGCCGTGCCGGGGCCGGCTGCGGCATAGATCAGGCCCTGCGCCGGAATGCCGACCACGCCCAGGATCGGCCGGCCGGCCTCGATGAGCGCGATGTTCACCGTGAACTCGCCGTTGCGCTTGATGAATTCCTTGGTGCCGTCGAGCGGATCGACCAGCCAGAACCGTTCGGCCGCGGCGGCGGGCAGGCCGGTCGCCTCGGCCTGCTCCTCCGAGATGACCGGGATGTCGGGGGCAGCCGCCATGAGGCGCGGCAGGATGACCGCTTCCGCCCGGGCATCGGCGAGCGTCACCGGTGACTGGTCGCTCTTGCGGGCGACCGCGAAGTCCCCGGCATAGACGTCGAGGATCTCGCGGGCGGCGTCGTGGGCGGCGTCGATGGCGGCGGCGAGCAGCGGTCCCAGGTCCAGGTCAGCCATCTATTCGGCAGCTTCCGCCGGGGCCGCAGCCTGGAGCGCCTGCCAGACGGCGAGCGGCGTCGCCGGCATGTCGACATGCTCGATGCCGCGCGGCGCCAGCGCATCGACGATGGCATTGATCACCGCCGGCGGCGCGCCGATGGCGCCCGCTTCGCCGGCGCCCTTGATGCCGAGCAGATTCGTCTTGCACGGCACGACATTGTACGAGAACTCGATGTCGGGCAGGTGCAGCGCCCGCGGCATGGCGTAGTCCATGAACGAGCCGGTCACGAGCTGGCCCGAATCGGCATCGTAGACGACGCCCTCGAGCAGCGCCTGGCCGACGCCCTGGCCGACGCCGCCATGGACCTGGCCCTCGAGCAGCAGCGGGTTCACCACCGCGCCGAAATCGTCGACCACGACATAGCGCAGGATCTGGGTCTCGCCGGTCTCGGGGTCGACCTCGACCTCGACCGCGTGGGTGCCGTTCGGGAAGGTGCCGGCCGGCGGCGTCCAGCGCGCGGTCTCGTCGAAGCCACCCTCCATGCCGGCGGGCAGCTTGCCGTTGAAGGACGCCTTCACCACGGCGACCAGGTCCATCTTGCGGTCCGTGCCGGCGATGGTGAACTGGCCGTCCTTGAACTCGATGTCCGCCTCGGCCGCTTCCAGGAGATGGGCCGCGATCTTGCGGCCGCGCTCGATCACCTTGCCGACGGCGAGCGAGGTCGCGGCACCGCCGACCGGCAGCGAGCGCGAGCCGCCGGTGCCGCGACCGAACGACACTGTGTCGCTGTCGCCCTGGACGACGCGGATGCTCTCGAAGGGCAGGCCCAGCCCGTCGGCGACGAGCTGGGCATAGGCGGTCTGATGGCCCTGGCCGGAGGATTGGCTGCCGATCAGCAGAGTGACACCGCCCGACGGGTCGAAGCGCAGCTCCGCCATCTCGTCGGAACCGCCGCCGCACTGCTCGATGTAGCAGGCGATGCCGAGCCCGCGCAGCTTGCCGCGCCTGGCCGCTTCCGCCTTGCGCGCCAGGAAGCCGGCCTGGTCGATGTTCGTGAGCGCGTCTTCCATGTTCTTCCGGAAGTCGCCGCTGTCGTAGGTGAGCCCGCCCGCGGTGCGGAACGGCATCTGCTCCGGCCGGATGAAGTTGCGCCGGCGCAGCTCCTCAGGCGCCAGGCCCAGCTCGCGCGCCGCCTTGTCGACCAGGCGCTCGACCACATAGGCCGCTTCGGGCCGGCCGGCGCCGCGATAGGCGTCGACCGGCGTCGTATGGGTGAACACGCCCTTGACCCGCACATAGAGCGCCGGGGAGGCATAGACGCCGGCCAGCATGCCGGAGCCGGCCGCGGTCGGGATGAACGGCCCGTAGTTCGAGAGATAGGCGCCGAGATTGGCTGTCGTCTCGAAGCGCCAGGCCAGGAACCGGCCGTTCTCGTCCATCGCGACCTCGGCATGGGTCACGTGATCGCGGCCATGGGTGTCGGTCAGGAACGCCTCGCCGCGCTCGGCCGACCATTTGACCGGCACGCCGACCTTCTTCGCGGCCCACAGCACCAGGACCTGCTCGGGATAGAGGAACAGCTTCATGCCGAAGCCGCCGCCGACGTCGGGCGTCACCACGCGGATCTTGGCCTCGGGCACCTTCAGCACATTGCCGGACAGCAGCTTGCGCAGCGTGTGCGAGCCCTGGCTGCCGGTGTAGAGCGTGTAGCGGTCCTCGCCGCGGTCATAGAAGCCCAGCGCGTTGCGCGGTTCCATCGAGGCGACGATGACGCGGTTGTTGACGAGGTCGATCTTGGCGACGCGCGCGGCCTTGGCGAAGCCGGCCTCGGTCGCCGCCTTGTCGCCCATGTGCCAGTCGAAGCAGAGGTTGTTGGGGATATCGTCCCAGACCAGCGGCTTGCCGGACTCGAGCGCCGAGCCGGTATCGGCGATGGCCGGCAGGATGTCGTAGTCGACCTCGACGAGCTCGGCCGCGTCGCGTGCCGCGGCGGCGCTGGTTGCAACCACGAGCGCCACCTGGTCGCCGACATGGCGGACCCGGTCGATCACCAGTGCCGGGTGGGGCGGGAACTTGCCCGGCGTGCCGTCGATGTTCGTGATCGGCGCCGTGCAGGGGATGGGGCCGATGCCGTCGGCCGCGAGGTCCTTGCCGGTGAGTACGGCGAGCACGCCCGGTGCGGCTGCGGCGGCGCTAATGTCGATGCGGGTGATCCGCGCCGAGGCATGGGGCGAGCGCAGGACATGGGCATAGGCCTGGTGCGGCAGGTTGATGTCGTCGGTGTAGCGGCCGTAGCCGGTGATGAAACGCTGGTCCTCGGTCCGCCGCACCGACTGCCCCATTCCGAACTGGCCCATGACGTCTCACCTCCTCGCGTGTTCGAACGGCGCCTACCATAAGGGGGGCGGGAAGGGCAGGCCAACCCCTTCTTCGCCGCAGTTCGATGGCTCTTTAGAGAGAATGACGACGGGAAGCAGCGGTCAGAGCGGCCGTCCGCCTCTGAGCCGGCCGCGCAGCTCGGCGAATGGGTTCCACGCGGCGACGCGCCGCTTGAGCCGCTCGCCCGCGCGCCAGATGGCCGTGCGCCGGATCGCGTCGTGGATACGGTCGCGGGTCGTGCGGACCCACTGGTCGGCGCGCCGGAACCAGGCGAGCTGCGACAGGCTCGGATGGCACACCGACAGGATGCGGCCGATGGCGGCGGTCGCGAACAGCTTGGCGCCGACGAGAGTCGCAAGCGCGAGCCAATAGTGATGGCGGTGCAGGAACAGGATGATCAGCAGCTTCTCGGGCAGGATCAGCATCGACGGCACGAGGAACAGCGCCAGGGCGCCATAAGGTGGCAGGCCCGCGGCCCAGGCCTCGGCGCGTGCCACGGGCGGCAAGGCGGCAAGGCGGCCCAGGAGCCGGCCCAGCCGGCGGATCAGCAGATCCTCGAGCAGGAACAGGGCCGCCGCGAACGGCGTCAGCAGGTGCAGGAGGAGATCGCGCAGGCGGGCGAGAAGCGGCATCGAGAACTCTGGGGCAGGCGGGTGAGGTGTCGCGGTCTCCCCGAACCAAATCGTGACGCCGGGGCCATCCTACAAGGGTAGGGGGTGCCAAAATGCAGAACGCCGCAAGGCTAGGCCCCGCGGCGTCCGCTTTCCGTCGGAGCGATCCGTTCCGCCAGCGAAACGGATCGCTCCTTGGTTCGTCTTGGACGTTGGACTTAGAAGTCCATGCCGCCCATGCCGCCCATGTCGCCACCCGGCATCGGCGGGGCCTTCTTCTCCGGCTTGTCGGCAATCATCGCCTCGGTGGTGATGAGCAGGCCGGCGACCGAGGCCGCGTCCTGGAGCGCCACGCGCACGACCTTGGTCGGATCGATGATGCCGGCCTTGATCATGTCGGTGAACTCGCCCTTCTGGGCGTCGTAGCCCCAGTTGACATCGGTCGAGTCGAGCAGCTTGCCGACGATGATCGAGCCGTCGACGCCCGAGTTCTCGGCGATCTGGCGAACCGGCGCCTGCAGCGCCTTCTTCACCAGGTTGATGCCGACCTGCTGGTCGTTGTTTGCCGGCTTCAGCTTTTCGATCGCCTTGGCGGCGTAGAGCAGCGTGACGCCGCCGCCCGGGACGATGCCTTCCTCGACCGCCGCACGGGTCGCGTGCATCGCGTCGTCGACGCGGTCCTTCTTCTCCTTGACCTCGACCTCGGTCGCACCGCCGACGCGGATGACCGCGACGCCGCCCGCGAGCTTGGCCAGGCGCTCCTGGAGCTTCTCACGGTCGTAGTCCGAGGTCGTCTCCTCGATCTGCGCGCGGATCTGGGCGACGCGGCCTTCGATGTCGGCCTTGGCGCCGGCACCGTCGACGATCGTGGTCTCTTCCTTGGTGATCGTGATCTTCTTGGCCTTGCCGAGCATGTCGAGCGTGACGTTCTCGAGCTTGATGCCCAGCTCTTCGCTGATCAGCTGGCCGTCGGTCAGGATCGCGATGTCTTCCAGCATCGCCTTGCGGCGGTCACCGAAGCCCGGCGCCTTGACCGCGGCGATCTTGAGGCCACCGCGCAGCTTGTTGACGACGAGCGTGGCCAAGGCCTCGCCTTCGACGTCCTCGGCGATGATCAGCAGCGGACGGCCCGACTGCACGACGGCTTCCAGCACCGGCAGCAGCGCCTGCAGGCCCGAGAGCTTCTTCTCGTGGATCAGGATGTACGGGTTCTCGAGGTCCGCGACCATCTTCTCGGCGTTGGTCACGAAGTACGGCGACAGGTAGCCGCGGTCGAACTGCATGCCCTCGACGACGTCGAGCTCGGTCTCGAGGCTCTTCGCCTCTTCGACCGTGATCACGCCCTCGTTGCCGACCTTGGCCATCGCCTCGGCGATCTTCTTGGCGATGTCCGCATCACCGTTCGCCGAGATGCGGCCGACCTGCTCGATCTCTTCGTTGGTCGAGATCTTCTTGGACTGGGCCTTGACCGTGGTGATCACGGCCTCGACGGCCATGTCGATGCCGCGCTTCAGGTCCATCGGATTCATGCCGGCGGCCACCGCCTTGGCGCCTTCCTTGACGATCGCCTGGGCCAGCACGGTCGCGGTCGTGGTGCCGTCGCCGGCGAGGTCGTTCGTCTTGGACGCGACCTCACGAACCATCTGCGCGCCCATGTTCTCGAACTTGTCCGAGAGCTCGATCTCCTTGGCGACGGTAACGCCGTCCTTGGTGATGCGCGGTGCGCCGAACGACTTGTCGATGACGACGTTGCGGCCCTTCGGGCCCAAGGTCACCTTGACGGCGTTGGCGAGGATGTCGACGCCGCGCAGCATCTTGTCGCGCGCGTCGCCTGCAAACTTAACTTCCTTGGCAGCCATGTCTTAAATCCCTGAAATGGGTGTTCGAACGAAACGATGAGGGTTCGACGGTACTTAGCCCGCGATCACGCCCACGATGTCCGATTCCTTCATGACCAGATAATCGACGCCGTCGATCTTGATTTCCGTGCCGGACCACTTGCCGAACAGAACCCGGTCGCCAGCCTTGACGTCGAGCGCATGGATCTTGCCCTGCTCGTCGCGGGCA
Source organism: Aliidongia dinghuensis (assembly GCF_014643535.1). Taxonomy (NCBI): domain Bacteria; kingdom Pseudomonadati; phylum Pseudomonadota; class Alphaproteobacteria; order Rhodospirillales; family Dongiaceae; genus Aliidongia; species Aliidongia dinghuensis. Next base: position 33,891 of record NZ_BMJQ01000008.1, read on the forward strand.
CCCGGGCCCACCGCGACCACCTCGCCCTCCTGCGGCTTTTCCTTGGCCGTGTCGGGGATGATGATGCCGCCCTTGGACTTCTCTTCCTGCTCGATGCGCTTGACCACGACGCGGTCGTGCAGCGGACGGAATTTCATGGGGAAGCTCCTCGAAAGCATTATGTAAGGATCGCAGGGAGCGTGCTGTTAGCACTCTCCCCCGATGAGTGCTAAGCCAAATACGATTCGGCCCCCGCTCTGTCAAGCCGGCGGCCCGTCAAATTTTTATGAAAAAGGGCAGGTGCGGGGTGGGGCGCATGGCCACCGCGCGGGCGAAGGGCCGTTTCATCCTCCGCCCGCGCCTTATAGCGGCCCGCAATGACGATGGCGAGTCGAACCGTTACCGCCCGACGAACCGTTACCGCAGGCGGGCGCGCACTGCCTCGGCTTCGTCGACCAGCCGGCGCACCAGTTCGGCCGAGCCCATGCGGCGGCCGAGCGATGCCGCTTGGCCGCTCCACAGCGACAGGCGCTCGATATCGCCTTGACGTGCCGCAGCGGAGCGCATGGGCCGCGTCGTCGAATTCTGCAGCGGGAACGACAGGATCTGGTCCGCCACCGCCTCGACCTCGGTCAGGAACCGGTTGCGCATGCCGCGCGCCGGCCGGCCGGAAAAGGCGAGGGTGACCGTGGTCGCCGTGTCGGCGGAGGCGAGGAGTGCTGCCTTGTAGGCCTCGTGGATGCCGCTTTCGGTCGTGGTGAGGAAGGCGGTGCCCATCTGCACGGCGGCCGCCCCCAGCGCCTCTGCCGCGACGATGCCGCGGCCGTCCATGATGCCGCCCGCCGCCACGACCGGCACGGACACGGCGTCGACGATCTGCGGCACGAGCGCCATGGTGCCGATCAGCGCCGCCTGCCAGGGGGCGAAGAACGTGCCGCGATGGCCGCCTGCCTCGCTGCCCTGGGCGATGATCGCATCGACGCCGCTCGCCTCGAGCGCCTTCGCCTCGGCCACGGTGGTCGCCGTGCCCATGGTCTTGATGCCGGCGGCCTTGAGCCGCGCAACGTCTGCGGCCGGCAGCGCGCCCATGGTGAAGCTGACCACGGCCGGCTGATGAACGAGCATCGCCGCCAGCTGACTGTCGAGCGGATCGGGCGGCATCGACGGCAGCACCGGCGGCTCGATCCCGAGCGCCTCGTGATGCCGGGCGATCAGCGCCAGCATGGGCGCCGGGTCGGCGGCGCCGGGCGCACTCTCGCTGCGGGCAAAGAGGTTGATCGCGAACGGGCGATCGGTCCGGCTGCGGACCTCGGCCACTTCAGCCGCGAGTGCGTCGAGACTGAGATAGGCGGCGCCGATCGACCCCAGCCCGCCCGCAGCCGATACGGCGGCCGTCATCGCCGGCGTCGAGCCGGCGCCGGCCATGGGCGCCTGAATGATCGGATGATCGATGCCGAGCCAACGGGTGAATTCGGTCGCCATGGCGATGTCCCTTCCTCGTCCGGTATGTGGATCAGACTTAGTGCTCGCGATGCATCATGAAAAATGATTTGATCAGATAGCCGAAATCATTGATCGAGATAACGGAAGGATCTGAGCCCTTGTCGAGACCGCGCCGCTCTGACGCGGAGGACTTGATATTGGCGGCCGGCAGGATCGGCCCCATCTCGATAAGATGAGACCAGCGATCCTCTTCCTGCTGGGCGTCGTGGCCGTTGCCGGTCCGGCGCTCGCCGATCCGGTGGGGCGGCCGGGCGTGCTGCCGCCCGTCTTCCTGCCTCCGCCGCCGTCGTTCACGCCGCCGGTGCCGCAGCCTATGGCCTATCCGCCGGCGCCGGCCGCGAACAATCCGGTCGACCAGCAGAAGCAGTCGCTCTATCGGACCGAGCTCCAGTCGCATCAACGCGAGCTTGCGACTGAGCCGCCGCAGCCCGGATCCGATACCAACGCGCTTACGACCCAGCAGGCGCTCGATCGCCTGCGGCTGCAGGCGCCCAACTGATTTGGCAGCGCGGGCTCAGACCGGGCGCTGCTTCAGAAGATCGCGGATCTCCGCCAGCAGCAGTTCGCTCTTGGACGGCGGGGGCGGGGCCGTGTCCTTGGGGCCGGCGAGCTTGTTGATATAGCGCACCAGCAGGAATACGGCGAAGGCGACGATGATGAATTTGATGATCGAATTCAGGAACAGGCCGTAGTTGATCGTAACGTCGCCGGCCGCTTTCGCCGCCGCGAGCGTCTCGTGGCCGCCGCCCTTGAGCGTGACGAAGAAATCCGAGAAATCAATGCCGCCGATGATGAGGCCGAGCGGCGGCATCAGCACGTCGTTGACGAGCGAGGTGACGATCGCCGTGAAGGCCGTGCCGATGATGATGCCGACCGCGAGGTCGATCACGTTGCCGCGTATCGCGAATTTCTTGAATTCGTTCAGCATGCAGCGAACCTTTCCGTTGTCGTGAGGGCGTTCGGCCGGGACGGCAGTTTCAGGTGTGAGGTATCAGGCCTCAAGGCGGCTGGTCGAGAAGCGGGGTCGGGCGAGCGGCGCCGCCATCGAGCCGCCGCAGGCGGCGGACCAGGCGGCGGACGCTTTCCAGGTGGGGATTGATGGCGAGCGCCGCCTCGAACACCAGAAGCGCCTCGCCCCAGGCCTCCGCCTGCAGCAGGATCTGCCCCAGGCCGGCAAGCGCGCCGTAGTGCCGCGGTTCGAGCACCAGCACGCGCTCGATATCGGCGATCGATCGGTCGTGGCGGCCGAGCATGAACAGGATGGTCGCACGCCGGTTCCAGGCTTCGGGGAAATCCGGGTCCTCCAGGATCGCCTGATCGAGGAGGGCGAGTGCCGTCGCTTCGTCGCCGACGGCGAGCGACTTGGACGCGTCACCCAGCAATCGGCGGGCGGCGCGATTGCCGGCGCTGCCCCAGCGCTGCCAGATCAGCCGGTCGAGCCGGTCCGCCTCGACCGGCGAGGTCGTCCGATGCAGCTGGGCGAACGCCTCGTCGAGCACCGCGTCGCGATCGTCGAGCGGGCTCGCGCCAGCAAGGCAGCGTACCAACGTCAGGACGGAAGCGTAGCGTTCGTGGGTCATCGAAGGGCCTATTTTATCGCCCATTTTATGCAATCTTCGACCCGCCGGTGGCCCGTTGTCCAGTGCGAAGCCTGCGCGGCCGACCGGCAAATCTTGTTCCGTACGGCTGCCGATTCGTGCGATAGAAATGGAACAGAACCTTTTTGCGGCGGATGCTTCTGCAATGTTGAAATCGGGCGTGTTTGTCTCCGATACCGGGCAGATTCTGGACGCGCGTCCGGGGGAGCTGCGCTGGCACCTGGACTATCCGCGGGCCGATTTTGATCTGTCGGCCTACGCGATCCGAAATCTGGGCTTCGTCTGGTTCAAGCTGGAGACAAACGGGGCGCGGCTCAAGCTCCGGGCCGATCTCTTCACCACGGCCTGCTTCGAGCGGGTGGTCCGGCTCGTGTTCGAGCATCGGATCGAACGGCTCGTGATCGAGCATGAGGCCGAGGGCGAGCCGGCCGAGGTGCTGCATAACATCAACGACATCATCGCGCGCCTCGATTTCCTGCGCGGGACGACGCCTGGCGAGCGGCCGCGCGACAGCTACATCCTCGAGACGCTCGACCTCGGGCGCCTGCGCCACGGCAAGCGCCGGCGCCTGGCCGAGACCTTCGCTGCCTGGGTCCGCCATCGCGGCCAGCTGCCCTCCGACCTCGAACCGTTGCGGCGCATCGGCGCGTTCGACGGCGGTCACCTGCTGGTCAACCTCGAGGGCAAGGACCAGGCGATCATCCGGTCCTGGCCCAGCAACATCGTGTGCTATTCGGCGAGCGAAAGCGCCCAGCTCATCGGCCGCGACCTGTCCGACCAGCCGGACAGCACCTTTGGTCATTGGGCGGCGAAGCCCTATTACGAGGTCGTCCGCAGCGCCGCCGCCCGTCTGGACCTGATCGAGGCCGTCATCCGGCCGCCGAACGGGCCATCGCTCGTGTCGCGTTATGAGCGCCTGCTGCTGCCCTGGCGCACCTCGGCGGGCGACTTCTGGGTATCCGGCACGTCCCTCAACCGCTCGCGCCGGGCGTTGAGGTCGGCGAGATAAACGGCCACGTCGGCCGCAATGTCCGGCTTGTGGCGCCAAGTCAGCAGCAGGTCGGTCTCCGGCTTGTAGCTGTCGCGGATCTTGACCCATGGCTCCGAGCCGGGCAGCCCGTATTGGTTCAGGATGCCGTGGTCGACCGGCCCCTGCTCGACGAACGAGATCACATAGTCCGTGTCCCAGCTCGTATAGGCGAAGGTCCGGGTCATGCGCGGCATGACGCGGGAGATGCCCTTGCCGCGCCAGTCAGGCCGGTACCAGAGCCCGCCTGACAGTGCCACGCGGCCGGTGATCTCGGGCGCCTTGGGCGCGGTCACCTCGATTCGCTCCGCCGGTCCGGCCTGCCTGGCCGGATCGCGGTAAAACAGCCGCAACTGCTCCATTTCGGTCTTGAGGTTCGTGCCGGCGAGGTCGAGCAGCCGCGAGACCTGGGTCGCGACGATCTCGCCCGCGTCATTACGCAGCTCGAACATGAAGGCGCCTTGTGGTTGAATGTCGTTCTTGTCCGGATGGAACACCGGCATCAAGGGCGCCCAGCTGTCCAAATGCCGGCGATTGACCTGGTAAAGTCTGCGCAAATCATGGGAGATGTAGAGCCGCAGCCCCATTTCACTGAGCGCGCGATCTCCTTGCAGTAGAAAGAGGCCGATCTCGCGTTTGTCGCCGTATTGAACGCGTAGCTCTTCGGTAAAGCGCACGGGGTCTGAAAGTAGATCGAGAGGCATGGCACGATCCTCGTCTGCCAGTAGACAACCTCCAGGATCGTGCGCTGCAGAGTCCCCGCGGAGCTGCGTCAGTTTTACAACCAAGTGGCGCGGGTTGGCCTGGATCTCGACAGGGGATCAGGCGTTTAGAATTTAAGGTTCCGGCCGCTTGCTCGGCCGGGTGCCGCCGTATCGGAACGAAACTTCGGCCGGAACAGGCACTTGGGCCTGACGCGCCGGCAAGGACTCGAACGGGGGAGGAGGACGAGGATGGTGGGCGCGACAGGATTTGAACCTGTGACCCCTTGCGTGTGAAGCAAGTGCTACTACCGCTGAGCTACGCGCCCATCCTCGTAACGGTTGCGGGTTTTAGGCGGCGGGTGCCGTTCCTGTCAAGCGCCGATGGCGCCGGCGGAGAAGCGGGGCTGCGTCGCATGCGGGACATGGTCCAAGGGAGCATGGGACCCGGATCGCTCGAGGGAGCCGCTGCATGGGAATGATGGCACGGAGCGTCGCGGGCTGGAGCGTCCCGAACTGGAGTGTCCCGAACTGGAGCGTCCCGAACTGGAGCGTCCCGAACTGGGGCGCCACGGGTTGGGCCGGGGCCGGCCTCCTGCTGGCTGGATTTGCCGGCACGCCCGCATTGGCCAGCGACGCGGTGCCGTTCGACCTTGCCTACGATCTGAGCCTCGGTGGCCTTACCGTCATGAGCTTCGAGCTGGAGGTGCGGACGACCGGCGATCGCTACGCCATGGATTTCTCCGGCCGGACGCGCGGCATGATGAGCCTGTTCGGCCACGGTTCCGTCGCCTCCTCGAGCGAGGGGCGCCTGCGGCCGGACGGCACGCCCGTGCCGGAGGTGTTCATCAGCCATTCCGATGGCAACGAGGGCGAGCGGCAATCGCACATCCAATACGGCTCCAACGGACCGACGAACTGGGTCGCAGAGCCCATGCCCGGCAGCGACGGCGATGAAGTGACGCCGGTTCCGCCTGCCTCCATTCCCGGCACCCGGGACATCCTGACGGCTCTCCTGGATTTCGCCGCGGCCCTTGGCCGGAACGAGGCCTGCACGCGGGACATGCACATCTTCGATGGGCGCCGGCGCTTCGATCTGCGCACGAGCGACCGCGGCATGGAGGTCGTGACGCCCGAGGGTGTCGGCTTCTATGCCGGCCCGGCGCACCATTGCCATCTGGATCTCGACCGGATTGGCGGCTATCCGACCGACACGTCGAGATACATGTCGGGCAACGAAGCCGAGTTCTGGCTGGCGCCCGTGCTGCCGGGCGAGCCGCCGGTGCCGGTCGAGATCGTGTTCAAGGGGCGGCTCGGCATGATGCATGCCCGCCTCGCCCTGGCGCGCCATGGCGCCGATCTGCGCGGCACGCCCGAGACCGCGCCCCAGTCGGCCGCGGTCCCGCAGCCGCACGACGATCCGCGTTAGCTGGCCCTGCGAGACGGCCTGCTCTAGCGATCTGCAACGCGCTTGAGATACCGGCTCGGCGACGCCCCCAGAACGCGCCGGAAAGCGGCCGAGAAGGCGCTGGTGCTGCCATAACCCAGGTCGAGGGCAATCTGGGTGACCTGCTCCCCCTCGCCCAGGCGCACGATGGCGGAGAGCAGGCAGGCCTGCTGGCGCCAGAGCGCGAAGCTGGTGCCGGTCTCCCGCCGGAACGCCCGTGTGAAGCTGCGGCGGCTCATGCCGGCGCGGCGCGCCATCTCGTCGATGTCGACCTCCAGGCTGGGCTCGTCGAGCACGGCGCGGCAGAGCCGGGCGAGGCGCGGCTCGGCCGGCAGCGGCGCATTGAGCCCGAGCGGGCGCATTGCGGCGATCTCATCCAGCAGCAAGGCCATAATCCGCCCCGCGCGCTGATCTTCTGCATAGACCGGCTCGACGTCGGTGGCCTCCACCAATAGGTCGCGCAGCAGCGGTGAGACACCCAGCACCTGACACTCCGTCGGCAACCGGGCAGCGCCCGCCGCTTCCGGCCGGATGAAAGCATTCAACATGGTGACTGGGCCGGACATCCGCATGGAATGAGATACGCCGGCGGGCACCCAGAAGCCTCGCCCCGGCGGGACGACCCAATTGCCGCTCTCCGTCACCACCGAGGCGACGCCCGTCGCGGCGAAAGCGAACTGGCCGCGGCGATGGGCGTGGACGGGATAGACGAAGCGCGCCGGATAATCATTGGCCGTCACCACCACGTCCCGCGGCAGGTCTTCGTAGGGATCGAGCGGCGTGTCGCGCATGGCCCGGATTCTACAGAATTCGACCTGGTACCGAAAGCAGATCGCGTCTCCGCCCTCTAGGATCGGGCCTTCCGTTGCCGAACAGTTTCAAAGGCCTGTCCGATGCCGAACAATCTCCTCGCCATGCTGACGCGGTACAATCGCTGGGCGAACGGCCTGATCTTCGAGGCGGTCGCCGCCCTGCCGGAGGGCGAGGCCGAAAAGCCGCGCCAGACCGTCTTCTCCTCCATCCTGCGGACACTCGATCACGTCTATGTGGTCGGCCGGATCTTCCAGGCGCATCTGGAAGGCCGGCCGCATGGCTATGAGGCTCGCGTCTCGCCGGAAACGCCCCAACTCGGCGAGCTCGCGGCTTGGCAGCGCGCGCTTGACGACTGGTATGTGTCGATCGGCGACAGGCTGTCGGCGGATGGGGCGGACGAGCCGGTCGATTTCACCTTCGTTGATGGCGGATCGGGCCGCATGACCCGGGCCGAGATACTGCTCCATGTGGTCAACCACACGAGCTACCACCGGGGCTTCGTCGCGGATCTCCTCAGGCAAATCCCGGCACGGGCGCCGGTCACCGATCTGCCGGTCTTTATCAGGGATCGTTCGCGCGGCGCCGGCGCATAGCGCCCAGCCCTCAGACCGCCTGTTCGACCGCGTCGGGCGTCAGATGGGCGAGCAGCGCTTCGGCCTTGTGGGCGAGATGCGCCTCGAGCAGCTGGGCCAAGAGCGCGCCGTCACGCCGGGTCAAGGCCACCATGATCGCCTCGTGCTCCTCGACCGCCTGGGCCCAGCGCTCCGGGCTCCATTGGCTGGCGAGAAAGCGCGGCCGGCGGATGCGGCCGGCCAGCTGGTCATAGGACTGGGCCAGGAGCGGGTTGCCCGCGGCCGCGACGATGCGCCGGTGGATCGCCTGGTTCAGCCGGAAATAGGCCGGCAGGTCGCGCCGGACGTAATGCGCCCGCATCTGCAGGTGCATGGCGTTGAGCTCGAGCAGGTCGGCCTCGGACACGCGCTCGGCCGCGAGCCGGCCGGCCAGCGCCTCGAGCGCGCCCATGAGCTCGAACATGTGGCGGATCTCCGCCTCGCCAAGGCTCGCCACGCGCGCCCCGCGATTGGGCGTAAGCTCGATCAGCCGTTCGGCGGCCAGCACCTTGAGCGCCTCGCGCAATGGCGTGCGCGACACGCCCAGCCACTCCGTCAGCTCCCGCTCGCGCAGCCGCGTGCCGGGCGCCCACTCGCCCTCGATGATCATGTCGCGCAGGCGGCCGAGCAGCCCGTCATGCAGGGTCAGGCTGTGACCGGGCGGGGGCAGGGGCGGCTCAAGTTCGCTCATGGGTGCCATGGTAGCACGCGTTTCTCGCTCCCGCAAAATTGCATGCAAAACGGATTCGTCACTTGCCGTGCTTTTCTGGGCATGAAAGAGTGCGGTCCTGGATTGCATGCAATCGAGGACGCGCGCCATGACCCTCCACACCGGCCGTCATTTTCTCCAGATCCCGGGTCCCAGCACCGTGCCGGACCGCGTGCTCCGGGCCATGGACATGCCGGTGCTGGATCACCGGGGGCCGGAATTCCAGGCCTTGGGCCGCGAGGTGCTCGCCGGCTGCCGCGCCGTGTTCAAGACCTCGGGGCCCGTCATCATCTATCCAGCGTCCGGCACAGGGGCCTGGGAGGCCGCGATCGTCAACACGCTGACACCCGGCGATGCGGTGCTAATGGTCGAGACCGGCCATTTCGCGACGTTGTGGAAGGCGATGGCCGAGCGGCTCGGCATCGAGGTCGAGTTCTTCGCGACCGACTGGCGCCGCGGCGTCGATGCGGCTGAGGTCGAGGCTCGGCTTGCGGAGGACAAGCAGCATCGCTTCAAGGCGGTGATGGTCGTCCATAACGAGACTTCGACCGGCGTCACCAGCGACATCGCGGCCGTGCGCCGGGCGATCGACCGGGCGTCGCATCCGGCGCTCCTCATGGTCGACACGATCTCGTCCTTGGGCTCGATCGATTATCGGCACGAGGAATGGGGCGTCGATGTGACCGTGTCCGGGTCGCAGAAGGGCCTGATGCTGCCGCCGGGCCTGTCGTTCAACGCGATCTCAGGCAAGGCGCTCGCCGCATCCAAGGCGAACCGGATGCCGCGCTCCTATTGGCGGTGGGAGGAGATGCTGGCGCCGAACGCGCAAGGCTTCTTCCCCTATACACCGGCGACGACGCTGCTCTATGGGCTGCGTGAGTCCCTGAAGATGCTGCAGGAGGAAGGGCTCGACCAGGTCTTCGCCCGCCATCGCCGCCATGGCGAGGCGACGCGGCGGGCGGTGCGCGCCTGGGGGCTTGAGGTGCTGGCGGTGAACGCGGCCGAGCAGTCGCCGGTCTTGACCGGCGTGCTGATGCCGGACGGCCACGATGCCGACAAGCTGCGCGAGGTCATCCTCGACAAGCTCGACATGTCGCTGGGCCAGGGCCTGGGCAAGCTCAAGGGCCGGATCTTCCGCATCGGCCATCTTGGGCACTTCAACGACCTGATGCTGGCTGGCACCTTGGCCGGCGTCGAGATGGGCCTGGCCTTGGGCCACGTGCCGCACCAGTCCGGCGGCGTCGCGACGGCGCTCAACTACCTCAAGGAGACGCTCGTCGACGGCTGAGGCCAAGCGCCCGCCAGGCGCCCGCCAGGCGCCCGACAGTCCAGCAAAAGATCGACAATACCAAGGGAGGAACGGGAATGGCCGGATCGCGGATCGGTGCCACGCGCGGGGTCTTGGCCCTGCTGTGCCTCATGTATTTCATCACCTATGTCGACCGGGTGAACGTCAGCACGGCGGCCGATGCGTTCAGGGGCGAGCTGGGCCTCAGCAACACGCAGGTGGGCTTCGTCTTCTCCGCCTTCGCCTATCCCTATCTTCTGTTCCAGGTTTTCGGCGGCTGGCTCAGCGACCGGTTCGGCGCGCGCCGCACGCTCGCGGTCTGCGCGCTTATCTGGGCCGGCGCCACGATCGCAACGGGCCTGGCCGGCGGCTTCATGAGCCTGATCATCGCCCGCTTCTTCCTGGGCTTTGGCGAGGGAGCGACTTTCCCCACGGCGACGCGTGCCATGGCCAACTGGACGGCGCCCGAGGACCGCGGCTGGGCCCAAGGCATCACGCATGCTTTCTCGCGCTTCGGCAACACGCTGACGCCGCCGATGGTGGCGGCGCTGATCGCGTTTACCAGCTGGCGCGGCTCGTTCATCGTGCTCGGCATCGCGAGCTTCGTCTGGGTCGTGATCTGGCAGTTCTATTTCCGCGACGACCCACGCAGCCATCCGGCGATCACGCGTGAGGAGCTCGACCGGCTGCCGCCCTACGGCGCCCAGCGGCAGATGCGGCCGGTGCCCTGGGGGCCGCTCTTCAAGCGCATGGCGCCGGTCACGATCGTCTATTTCTGCTACGGCTGGACGCTCTGGCTGTTCCTCTCCTGGATCCCGTCCTACTTCCTGCACAATTACAACATGAAGCTCTCGAGCTCGGCGCTGTTTGCGGCCAGCGTCTTTGCGGCCGGCGTGCTCGGCGACAGCCTCGGCGGCTGGCTCAGCGACCGGTTGCTGCGCCGGACCGGCAGCGTCACGCGCGCCCGGCGCGACATGGTGATCCTCGGCATGCTGGGCGCACTCGCCTCGATGCTGCCGATGTTGTTCGTCCACGAGCTGACCGTCTCGGTCATCTGCCTCGCGTCGGGCTTCTTCTTCGCCGAGCTTACGATCGGGCCGATGTGGGCCATCCCGATGGACATCGCGCCGGAATTTTCCGGCACGGCGAGCGGCATCATGAACACGGGCTCGGCCTTGGCCGCAATCGTCTCGCCCGTCATCGGCGGCTGGCTCATCGACCGCACCGGCAACTGGGATTTGCCGTTCCTCTGCTCCATGGTCCTGATGGTGGCGGGCGCCATGCTCGCCTTCACCATGCGGCCGGAACGGCGGTTTGCCGTGCCGGTTCCGGCCTGAGCAGTCGCTAGAACGCGACCTCGGCCGCCGGCACGCAGCGGACGAAGCTGCCGCCGAGCGTCTGGTTGTGATGCTGGCGGATCTGGGCCCCAGACAGCACCGGCGAGTCGAAGGTCGTGTGCGCATCCGACACGAGCGCAACCTTGTAGTGGAGGCCGAAGGCGGCGCGGCAGGTCGAATCGACACAATATTCCGACTGCATGCCGCAGATCACCAGGCGATCGATGCCGGCGCGCTTCAGGATCGCGTCGAAGTCCGTGTCGTGGAACGCGCTCGGGTGGGTTTTCTCCACGACCGGCTCGCCCGGCTTGGGCGCGATCGGCGCGTGGATCTGCCAGCCGACGGAGCCGCGCGCGAAATCCGGGTCGCCGGCATCGTTATGCTGGACGTAATAGACCGGTACGCCCTCGGCGCGGGCGCGCTCGAGCAGGCCCGCGATGCGGCCAACCACCGCGGCGCCGTCATCGGGCTGGCTCGGCTGCAGGAACATCGCTTCCTGCACGTCGATGACGACCAGGGCGGTCTTGCTCATCGTGCGGGTCCGACGGGCACGTCGCCCTTGATCGTCGTGCGGTAGAGCGTGCGTGCCATGTCGGGCGGGCAGCCGGTCGCGAGATGCATGACCGCGCGGTTGTCCCACATGACGAGGTCGCCGTCTTCCCAGTGGTGCCGGTAGATGAAGGCGTCCTGGGTCTGGTGCCGGTAGATCTCGGACAAAAGGTCGCGGCTCTCGTCCTCGGGCAGCTCGATGATGCGGGTGGTGAAGCCCTCGCTCACGAACAGCGCCTTGCGCTTCGTGCCCGGATGCACGCGCACGACCGGATGGATCGCCGGCAGCACGGTCTGTTTCTGCGCCTCGGTCAGGTCCGGACGGAGTGTGCTCTTGGCACGCTGCGCCTCGTTGCGCGCGAGGTAGCTGTGCTCGGCGGTCAGCCGGTCGAGCTTCGCCTGCATCGCCGCCGGCAGCGTGTCGTAGGCGGCATGCTGGGTTGCGAACAGCGTGTCGCCGCCCGCCGCCGGAAGAATGCGCGAATGAAGCAGCGAGCCCATGCTGGGCTCGGGCTTGTAGCTCAGGTCTGAATGCCAGTATTTGCCGGCATCGACGAGGCCGATCGGCTCGCCATTCCGGAATTCATTCGAGACGATCAGGATCTCCGGATGATTTTCCAGGAGGAACTTCTTCTGGACATGAATCTCGAGCGTGCCGAAGCGCCGGCTGAAGGCAATGTGCGAGACCGGGTCGAGCTGCTGCTGGTCGCGGAACACCAGGACCGAATGGCGGTCGAACGCCTGACGGATCGTCTCGAACTCAGCATCGTCGAGCGGCGCGCGCATGTCGAAGCCGAGCACTTCGGCGCCAAGGACTTCGGTGAAGGGGCGGATTTCGAAGGGGGCGACCATTTCTTGGACGAACCGGTGCAGTTGCGACGTTCCGAGCGCCAAATGTGGCCCTTCTGCTGGGCGACCGCAACCCATCGGTCATAGACGGCGCTGGTATCGCCGTCGACATTCGGGTATCGCATCGATCGGGCAAATACAAACCCGCCGGAGAAGCCGGCACGGCTCTAGCGACTTGGGAAGCTCCTGGTAATGGACGATAAAACGCCCCGGTACTCGTTCCCGCTCGAAGAAAGCATCGGCTATTTGCTGCGGATGACGCACCGTTCCTTTGCTCGCGCCGTGCAGAAGGAGATATCACCCCGCGGCGTCACGATCGGCATGTGGTACTTCCTCAGGATCTTGTGGGAGGAGGACGGGCTCACCCAACGAGAGCTGAGCCAGCGGGTCGAGATGATGGAGCCGACGACCGCGACCGCGCTCAGGAACATGGAGGAACGCAACTTCGTGCGCCGGGTGCGCAACCCGATCGACAAGCGCAAGGTCAATATCTACCTGACGGACGAGGGCCGGGCGCTGCGCGAGGTCATGTTGCCGCAGGCGCGTGCCATCAACCAGGCAGCACTTGCCGGTGTCGCGGCCGAGGATATCGCCAGCCTCCGGCGCGTGCTGTGCCAGATGCGCGCCAATCTGGGCCCGGGTGAGCCGATCGAAGAGCTCTGATCACTCGGCATCTTACTACTCGGCGGCGCGGGTTTCGGCCTGGGATTCAGATCGGGCGGCGGTCGCCCGGAGCGGCAGCTCCGGCAGGAACAGCACGACCAGGAAGGCGAGGCCGGCGATGGCGCCGCCGACGAGGAACGTCGCGGCGATTGCCGGGCGATAGAGGCCGATCACGCCGTCGCGCAGCGCCGGCGGCATCTGCGCGATCTGCTGCACGCCGGACGAGAGCAGCGTTGCCTGGTCGATGGCGCCCGAGAGCGGGCTTGCCGCCAGCAGCGACTTCAGGCGCATGCTGAGGATGCCGCCGGAAAGCGCGACACCGACGACCGCGCCCAGCGAGCGAAAGAACGCGGAGGTCGCGGTCGCCGTGCCCATGTCCTTGAGCTCGACCGCGTTCTGCAGCGCCACCGTCATGGTCGGCATGACCAGGCCTAGCCCCAGGCCCAGCACGATCATCAACGGCTCGATGAGCCAGATGCCGCCCCCGGCCTCGGCCGTCCAGCCGAGGCCGAAGAAGACGAGAGTCGCAGCGCCCAACCCCAGGACAGGCAGCGGCTTGTAGCGGCCGGTGCGGCTCACCAGCCGGCCGCCGGTGATCGAGGCGGCGACGACGCCCAGCATCAGCGGGCCGGTCAACAGGCCGGAATGAGTCGGCGCCACGCCCAGCACGAGCTGGAAGAACAGCGGGAAGAACACGGTCGCGGCACTCATGCCGGTGAAGGTGAGGGCCAGCACGATCCAGGACCGCGCCACCGTCGGGTTCGCGAACAGATGCAGCGGCAGGATCGGCTCGGCCGAACGCCGTTCCTGGCGGATGAACAGCGGCACGCTGATCACGGCCGCGAGCGCCGCCGCGATCATCTCGGGCGAGGTCCAGGCATAGCTGTTGCCGCCGAGGCTCATCAGCAGCAGGAGGCCGGTCGTGCCGATGGTGATGAGCACGGCACCGCCATAGTCGATGCGGTGGCGGATCGCCCGCGGTGGCCGGCCGAGGCCGATCGCGATGAAGCCCAGCGCTGCGGCACCGACCGGCAGGTTGACGTAGAAGATCCAGTGCCACGACAGCGCGTCGGTGATGGCGCCGCCCAGGACCGGGCCGCCGACGCTGCAGCCGGCGAACACGGCGCCGAACAGGCCTTGGTAGCGCCCACGCTCGCGCGGGCTCACGAGGTCGCTGATCGTGATCTGGACGAGCGGCAGCAGCCCGCCGGCACCCAGCCCCTGGATCGCGCGGAACAGGATGAGCGCGTTCATGGTCTGCGCCAGCGCCGCCAGCACCGAGCCCGCGAGAAAGATGAGGATCGCCGCATAGATCAGCGGCTTGCGGCCGTACTGGTCGCTGAGCTTGCCGTAGAGCGGCATGGCGATGGTCGAGGTCAGCACATAGGCGGTGATGACCCAGGACAGGCGCGAGACGCCGCCCAGGTCGCCGACGATGCGCGGCAGCGCGGTCGCGACGATGTTCTGGTCGAGCGCGCCCAGCATCAGCACCAGCATCATGCCTACGAGGACGGTGCGGATGCCGCCCTTTCGGGTGCCGGCGGGGGCGGTATCCGGAGCGTCGGCACTCATCGGGATTGCTCCTGTTGTGCGCTCATGGCGAGAAGATGGGGCAGGGCGTCCGCGAGCGTGGCGCGCCCGGACTCAGGCAAGGCCGTGAGCCGCTGAGCGAGCCACCGGGTCCAGCCGTCCTTCACGGCATTGAGCAGCGCGCGGCCCGACGGTGTGATGGCAAGGCCGACTCGCCGGCGATCCTCGTCCGGTGCCGGCAGGCGGGCGACGAGGCCGGCTGCTTCCAGTTGCCGGATCTGACTGCTGACGGTCGGGCGGCTGATCCGCTCGGCCTCGGCAAGCGCGCTCACGCCGATGCCGGGCTGTTCCAGCACCCGCTTCAGCAGCATCACCTGGGCCGGCGGCAGGCCGGCTGCCGGCATGCCGGCGCGGAACTGCCGCACCAGCCGCAACAGGGCCGGGCCGAGCGCGTCGGCCAGTTCGGCGGCTTCCATCGGTTTCCGGGCGACGACCATCACTCCACTCCGACCCGCTTCGACCCTGTATCGGGTCGTAAACAGATAGTTAGTTTTATACACCTATCTTTAGCGGAGGTCGGTCGCTCATGGAAGAGGCGTCCGGGGAAGAGGCGTCCGGGGAAGAGGCGTCCGGGGAAGAGGCGTATGCCCAACCCGGTAACGAATTGGTTAGTGTCCGCGAAACATCCTAGTCGGCACCACCGCTGGGTGGTCTTCTAGTTGCAGGCGAAACTGATAGAGAAATCTTGCGCTGTGTGTATAGTGCCGGCATGGGCCATGTCTTCGCGCCGATTCTCAAGCGTTCGGCCGGACAGGCTTTCGGAAAATACAGCAATTTCAAGGAAAACGGCATGAGCAGTGTCATTTCCAGCCTAACCATAAAATACAAAGTAAGGTTGGTGTTTGGCTCTTTGTTCGTCGTCCTGACGGTCATGGCGATCCTGGCCGTGCTTCGCTTGGGCGACATTGCGTCGGCGACGGCGAACGTGCGGGACAACGTGCTGCCGACGACCCAGCTGCTGGGCAAGATGACCGACACGTTCCAGCGCCATCGAATTCTCGAGGCGGAGCACGTGCTGGCGGTCGACGCCAAGCAGATGGATGCGATCGAAGCGACGGAAACCACTGCCCTTGGCGACATGAAGCAGCTGCGCACCTCGGTCGAGCCGCTGCTCAAGACGGCGGACGAAAAGGCCGCCTATCAGCAGTTTTCCTCGGCGTGGGACGATTACCTGACCGCCAGCGACCAGTTGAATGCCGCCTCGCGCAAGAACGACGACGAGAAGACGGTCGCGGCTTACCGCGATCACGGCGGCAAGGCGTTCGACGCGGTGCGCACGGCGCTCACGGGCCTGGTCGACCTCAACGTGCATCGCGGCGACGAGGGAGCGACCGCCGCCGAGCGGACGGCGACCTCGACCGAATGGGTGCTCGGCACGGCCGTGATCGTGGCGCTGCTGCTCTGCCTCGTCGGGACTTATGTCTTCGAGGCGACGGTGCTGAAGCCGATTCTCAAGATCGTCGGCATCATGGGCCGCCTGTCGCAGCATGACCTGACCGTGACGCTCGACGGCGCCGAACGCGCGGACGAGATCGGCATGATGGTGCGCGCGATCGGCGTGTTCCGCGACAATATGGAAAAGGCCGACGTCCTGTCCTCGGAGCAGAGCCGGGAGAAGGCGGCGAAGGAACAGCGCCAGGCGCGCGTGGAAGGCCATATCGCCGAGTTCGCCCGGGCGATCGAGCGGGAGATCTCGGCACTCTCTGCCGCCGCCGGGCGCATGCGCACTGCGTCGCAGACCATGTCCCAGACCGCGACCGAGACCAGCCATCAGGCCGACGCGGTCGACCAGGCGGCCCAGCAGGCGTCCGCCAACGTCGAGAGTGTCGCGAGCGCCACCGGCGAGCTCGCGTCGTCGGTGACCGAGATCAGCCGGCAGGTCGATCTTTCGAGCCAGATCGCCCGCAAGGCGGTCGACGAGGCCAACCGGACGAACCATACGATCCAGGGCCTGGTCGGCGCGGCGCAGAAGATCGGCGACGTGATGCAGCTGATCGGGCATATCGCGGCCCAGACGAAGCTTCTGGCCTTGAACGCGACAATCGAGGCAGCACGCGCCGGTGAGGCGGGCAAGGGCTTCGCGGTCGTGGCGTCGGAGGTGCGCAACCTCGCCGCCCAGACGGCGAGCGCCACGGACGACATCGCCCAGCAGATCGGCGAGATCCAGAAGGCGACTGAGGAGGCGGTCGGCGCCATCAGCCATATCGGCGGCACGATCACCGAGATCAGCGACATCTCGACCATGATCTCGGCCGCGGTCGAGCAGCAGGGGGCTACGACCCAGGGCATCAAGCGCAACACGGTTGAGGCGGCGAGCGGGACGAGCAACGTCTCGGCCAACATCAGCCGCGTCAGCGCCGGCGCCGGCGAAACCGGTGCCGCCGCTGCCGAAGTGCTGAACTCGGCCGGCGAACTCGGCCGCCAGTCGGAAATCCTGCGCCAGGAAATCACCCGGTTCCTCGACCAGATCCGCGCGGCGTAAGTCTCTCCGCTCGTTTCGAGGGCCCGGTGCGCAAGCACCGGGCCCATTTCATTGTGAGTTCACCCGTCACCCTATCTCTCAACCGTCAAGCCCGGGCATGACGCTGGTCGGTGGATGGGGCGGGGCTGTCCCCGCCACCTGACAAACGAAAACGGCGCGGAAGATCACTCCTCCGCGCCGTTTGTTGTGTGGGCCTGGCCCGCTTACTTCAGCGAGAAGGCGATCTTCAGGTGGACGAGCGTATCGCCGCCCGGCGGGGCCGGGAAGGGGGCGGCGTTCTTGGCGGCGTCGATCGCGGCGTTGTCGAGCGCGGTGTTGCCCGACGAGGTCTCGACTGACGGATCGGCGGCGCCGGTGCCGTCGATCTTGACCGCGAGGGCCACAGTGCCTTCCTGCTCGCGCATCTTGGCGAGCCGCGGATATATCACCGACTTGTGGATCATCTCATTGACCTTGCCGACATAGTCCGCCGGGGCCTCGACGGCCGCGACCGCGGTGCCGGCAACAGAGACGAAAACGAGCGACAGAAGGGATGCGCGGAGCGCTTTGGTCATGTTGGGCATGGCGTCTGGAAATCCCGGAGAATGGGCGTCTGAAGATTCTGGTCCGACGTGTCCGCACAATTCCCGGTCGTGAATTCCCGGAACCGGCGATCTGGCCCAACCTTAGCGTGCCATTTATTTACAAGTCGTTGTCATGACTTAGGCAGCAATGGCCGATTACATAAAATGCTCGTCAAATACTCGGCGCTTTTACCATGGATTGCGCCTGTCGCCGCGGTGGTGAAGGCGATCGATCGCCGGCCCTAAGCGTCGATCTTGCTGGGTGCGGGCTTCGCCGGCGGTATCGTGTAGGCGGCGAACTTGGCCTTGTCGGCGCGGTAGCGCGCGGCCAGGTGGGCGACCGCCTGGCCGGCTGTCATCGTGTGCCCCTGATGGTCGCGGAACAGGCTGCGGTTGGACGCTACGGCCTTGGGCATGATCTGGTCGACCGGCGCCTCGGGCGTGTTCTTGGCGGCATTGATCAGGTGCGCAGCACCGCTCGGCCCCAGGAGGAAAGAAATCTGCACCTCGGCCTCGCTCGGCTCCCGGTGCAGGATGCGGGCGAGATGGGCCTTGTTCTCGTCGAGATATTTCGCGGCCATCTTGGCCGACAGGCTGAGGTCATGGCGCAGGTCGAGCACTTCCTTGAGCGCTTGCGGGTTGGCGATGGTGAGCCGGCCGTGCGCGTCGGTCTTGATCTGGGCCAGGAGCTCCGGCTTCACGCCCATCGCCTCGCCATGCTGCTTGACGAGCGAGAGCCAGGTATTCTTGACGAACTGGAACGGGCCGGCGGCACCCGTGTGCTTGTTCACCGCGTGCGGCTTGAAGGCGCTCTCGCCCGAGACCTGGGCCAGAAGCTCCGCGAAATCATGCCCGCCGGCCGCGTCGGGCGTGCGCGCCACCGCGGCGATCTGGTCGGGAATGCTGACGCCGGTGATGTTGGTGCCGGCGGACGACGCGGTCTTGGTCATGGCTTCGTCCCTTGGGCTGACGAGCGAGCGACGGTAGGCCCCCAAGTCCTAACGAGCAGGCCCTAACGAACGGTTGTCGATCCCAATCGTTACCGCAACGCGATTCGTTACCGCAACGCGCTTCGTTACCGCAACTCTGGCGGGGTTGGGAAGATCAGCGACTTCGTCACCGAGACCGTGTCACGCTGCTGGAGATAGCTTGGGAGCGGCGCAAAGCGGCCGATGTTCTCGATCGCGGCGCGCACCTGGGCGTCGAGCGTCGGACTGCCCGAGGATAGCTTGATCGTGGCCCAGACGATGACGCCGTTCCGTCGAATGGTGACGTCGACCACCATCTGCCCATGCCCTTGCGCTGCGATTGGCAGGGCGTAGACGTGCTGGTTCATGACGTCGTTGAGATAGCTGATGTATTCGTCCTGGGTCGCATCCGGCCCCGGCACCTTGGCGGCCTTCGACTCCTGATGCGCCGGCGCCTGCGGCCGCGGCGTCGGGGCAATGTTGCCGCCGAACGTCAGGTGCGGATGGGGCGACGGTTTCGGCTCCGGCCCTTTCAGGCTATTGGTCGGCGGCGCCGGCTTCGGCGGCGGCGGCGGCATGGCGCCGGCCGCGGCGGTCTGCTGCCGCGTATCCTTCGGCGCATCCTGCTCGGGCGCCTCGCTCTGCTTGTCTTCGGCGTCGGCGGGCTTGGTCGGGCCGGCCTCGCTCTGCTGCTTGTCGGGCTCGGTCTGGCCCGCTTCCGGCCCAGCCGCGCCCAGCTTCTGCTGCTTCTCGCCGGCGGCCTGGTCGTCGGACTTGGTCTTCGCCTGATCGTCGCCCTTGAGCTGCCCCATGTCGGCCGAGGCGAGCCTGCCCGGCGGGGGCGGCGGCGGGGGTGGTGGGGGCGGCGGCGACTTCGCCTGCTGCTTCGGCGGGGGTGGTGGCGGTGGCGGTGGTGGTGGCGCCGGCGGCAGGTCCTGAGGCGGCGTCAGCACGAGCTGGACCGGGATTGGCTGCGGTGGCACCCGGCTGCCGCTGCGGCCCGCGCCGAACAGCAGCAGCAGGACGAGGACCAAATGGAAAACTGCCGCGAAGATGAGCGCGCGGCGGACCCAATGGAGGTCGACCGGCGAGACCGGTGCATGGGTCTCGACCAGGTCTTCCGGATTCGGCTCGAAATGCGGGACGGGATCGATATGCGGTTCGATCCGGTCGTGGGCGGCGATATTCGCTGCCGCCGACGCTGCGCCCTCGTCTCGCTCGCCTGCGTCCCGCTCGATGGTCTCGCTCTCCGGCACGTCCTGGTCCATGACACTCGATACGCGCCCGTGGGCGCCGCTCTCCCTACCGCTCCGGCCGCGCCGCAGCAAGAACGACCGCAATCCTGCCAAACTCTGTTACCAAAATTCTGGGCATCAGGTTCGAGAGCATGTGGCCGTCCGTTCGTTCATGCTATGCCGGGCAAGGAATTTGGGGGATGACATCTGAAGTGAAAGGGGGGCGCATCTCGTGCGCGTGACGCCGAATGATCGGCCGCCGCTCTCCGCAGGCGGGCCCAGGGGGCGGACACCGAAGGGAGAGGCGCCGAAGCAGCAACGGCGCGCGCCCAAGCCTCGCCCTGCCTGGCGCGTGGCACTCAGGCGATTCGCACTGCGTTTCGTCCTCTTGGGTTTCGTCTGGGGCGCTGTCGGCGTCGGCCTGCTCATCGCCTGGGCGGCCTCGACCTTGCCGGACACCTCACAACTGGCCGAGCCCAGCCGGCACCCGAGCATCACGCTCAGGGCCGCCGACGATTCGCTGATCGCGACCTACGGCGATCTCTACGGTGAGGAGCTGAAGCTCTCCGATCTGCCGAAAGCGCTGCCCGAGGCAGTGATCGCGACCGAGGACCGCCGGTTCTACCATCACTTCGGCATCGATCCGGTGGGCCTGGCGCGCGCCCTCTTCGTCGACCTGCGGGCCGGCCAGATGGTGCAGGGCGGCAGCACGATCACCCAGCAGGTGGCGAAGAACCTGTTCCTGACGCCTGACAAGACGCTGCTGCGCAAGGTGCAGGAGGCGGTGCTGGCGATCTGGCTCGAACGGCATTTCACCAAGGACCAGCTGCTCGAGATCTATCTGAACCGCGTCTATTTCGGTGCCGGCACCTGGGGCGTCGACGCCGCCTCGCGCCGTTATTTCGGCAAGTCGGCCCGCCAGCTCACGCCATACGAATGCGCGGTGCTCGCCGGCCTGGTGAAGGCGCCGACGCGCTTCAGCCCGGCGCGCGACCAGGTGCGCGCTGCGACGCGTACGGCCCAGGTGCTGGCGAACATGGTCGCGGCCGGGTACCTGAGCGCCGACGAGGCGAACGCGATCCAGAAGCAGAGCATCGTGCTGGGCAAGGTGCCGATCACCCGGCCGGGCATGCGCTATTTCGCCGACTGGGTCGAGGACCAGGCCGCAACCTTCGGGCTCTCGGGCGACATCACGGTCGTGACGACGCTCGACCCCAAGATGCAGATGGCAGCCGAGAACGCGCTCGAAGCGGTGCTGGCCAAGGACGGCGCCAAGGCGGCGGCGAGCCAGGCGGCCCTCGTTGCCATGTCGCCGGACGGCGCCGTCCGCGCCATGGTCGGCGGTCGCGACTACCAGGCGAGCCAGTTCAACCGCGCGGTCCAGGCGGTGCGCCAGCCGGGCTCGTCCTTCAAGCCGTTCGTCTATCTGACGGCACTCGAGCGCGGCATGCGGCCGGACGACCATTTCGTCGATGGGCCGACGCGCATCGGCAATTGGCAGCCTCATGATTTTGAACCCCGCTACATGGGCGACGTGACCATGGCCGAGGCGGTTGCCGAATCGATCAATACGGTCGCGGCCCAGGTTATGCAGAAGGTCGGCGTGCACAACGTGATCGCGACGGCCCATCGGCTCGGCATCACGAGCGATTTGAATGAGGATGCGAGCCTGGCGCTCGGCACCGGCGAGGTCTCGCTGATGGAGCTCACGACCGCCTATTCGACCTTCGCCAACGGCGGCTACGCGGTGTGGCCCTACGGCATCTCCTCGATCCGCGACGCGTCGGGCAAGGTGTTCTACCAGCGCCAGCCGAACACGAACGGCCGCATCATCCAGGCGCAGTACGTGAGCGACATGGACCGCATGCTGCAGGGCGTGATCCAGCACGGCACCGGCAAGGCCGCTGCCATCGGCCGGCCGGCCGCCGGCAAGACCGGTACCACGTCCGATTTCCGTGACGCCTGGTTCATGGGCTACACCGCCGACCTGGTCGCCGGCATCTGGTTCGGCAACGACGACAATTCGCCGATGGTGAAGGTCACCGGCGGCTCGCTGCCGGCGCGCGCCTGGCACGATTTCATGACCGAGGCGCTGAAGGGCATGCCGGCGCGGCCGCTGCCGACCGGCCCGGCCGACGAGACGGACACGCCGGTCGCGGCCAACGAGGGGCAAGACCACGCCGGCTTCATGCGCGTGCTCGAGGAGGCGACGAAGGTGGCGCCGGCGACCATGGCACCGGCGACCGTGACGCCGGCCCGCGCGCCCGCCACGGCCGGCGAAGAGCGGCCGGGCTGGATGCCGCCCGTCAACGGCGGCGGGCGATAAGCCGACTGCCTCCGTCGCAAGGATGGCGATATGCTGCCGGCGACGGAGTGGCCGGCAGGGGTGGATCATTGAGCGTGTGTTTCGGGAAGGGATGGCGGCTTGCCTGGGCTGGCCTCGGCGTGCTTCTGCTGTTGGGCGTGGGCCGGTCAGGCATCGCCGCCGAGTTGGCGGCGCATCTCGATGCCTGCATGATCGACGAGCCGCCGTGGGGCGCCGCCGCGGACCCGCACCGGGGCATCTATCCGGATATCTTCGGGCGGATCGCGGCGTATACCGGACTTGCAATCGACTATACGCCGACCCCGCTGGCCCGGACGCTGGACGACGTCGCGTCGGGCAATTGCAGCTTCACCATCACTTCGTGGGCTGCCGGGCGGTCGGATCGCATCGTCCGCGGCGAGGCCATGGCTGCGCTCGACTATGGCGTTGCGCTCCGCAAGGGCTTGAAGCTCGCTGACTATGACCAGCTGCATGGCCTGACGATCGCGCTGCCGCGCGGTCTCTTGATCGGCGATCCGTTCGACCACGATCCGGACCTGCGCAAGGTGCCGGTCTACGGTTACGAGCAGGCCATGACCATGGTCGAGGGCGGCCACGCCGACGGTGTCGTCGGTTCGTTCCTGACCCTGCATCGGATCATGCAGCGCCACGCCAGCGCCGATCGCTTCGACCAGGATTTCGTGCTGGCACACGTCGAGCTCGCGCTGCAGCTCAACAAGGCGTTCGCTCAGACCGACGCGGCTCGCCAATTGAACGAAGCGGTCGCGATGCTGCGCCAGGACGGCAGCGCGGAACGGATCATTCGCGCGCATTTCAGCATCGAGACCGACTGAACGCCAGGCAGCAGTACAGCTGTACCGGTCGATCGGGCTCAGGCTCCCGCCTCGAGCGCGATCAGGTTGGTCGCCCGCCACCGCTCGTCGAGCGCCAGCGTGAGCCGGTCGCCGGCCCGGACCGGGAGGGGCGTCGCCGCCGGGCTCACGGATTCGGACGACCAGAGCAGCATGTCGTCGAACCACAGCTCCTGGACCCAGAGCACGGCGGTGACGGTTCCCGGCGCCGCAATCGGCACCGTGACCTGGCCGGGCAGCGGTTCGAAGCCGCCGCCGGTATCGTAGCGGAATGTGGCGACCGGCGTTCGCTCGCCGAGGTAGCGGACACCCGCGCGGCCGTGACGATAGCCGCCGTTCGAGGCGCCGGGCTGCCATTTCCGTTCGCCATAGACCCGCGGCCGGGCGCGCTCGAACATGGCCTCGGCACCTGCCGCATCGAGCAGCGCGCCGAATTTGAGCCCGTAGCGATGCTCCATGTCGCCGACGGCCGCGCTGAGGTCGGCGAGCTCGGTCGCGGCATCGGCTTCGGGCCAGTCGCAAGGAATAGCCCGATAGCTGACCCGGTTCGGCATGGTGACGCAGTCGGCCGTCCCGAAGCGCCGGCGCAAGTCGAACACCAATGCCGAGCGTGCCTCGTCGGTTACGATGTGATTGGTGTAGACGAACGCCATCAGGGCATCGACCGGCTCGGGCACCGCGGCCGGGGCGAGCGTCGTGAGATCGGCCTCAAGGAAATCAATCCGGCCGTCGAAGCCGTTTTCGCGGGCGAGTGCCTGCGCCAGCTCGACATTGTCCCGATCGATCGCGACCACGTGGCGGGCGCCGGCCTCAAGCGCCAGGAAAGACAGGATGCCCGAGCCGCAGCCGGCATCGAGCACACGCATGCCCGGCCGGATCGCCCGGCGCATGGCGAGCCGGATCGCCTGCATGCGATCGACGCGCAACAGCAGGCGCAGGTGCATGGCGGCCGAGAAAAAGACGTCGCCCCGGGTGGGCGGCGCGGGGGCGTCGGTCATGAATTTTCTCCGTCGTCTCGGTTTTTTTGGCGTCTCGGATGTTTTTGGCGTCTCGGATGTCTTTTGTGTCTCAGGCGGCACGGATCTTGTCGAAATAGCGCTGCATGTCGTCATGCAGGCCGCGCGCTTCCTGCCGCAGGTTTGCCGACGCCCGATGGAGTGCGGCTGCGGCGGTGTCGGTCGTCTTCGCCGCCTCGGCGACGCCGACGATGTTCGACGACACGGCATTGGTGCCCTCCGCCGCCTGGCTGATGCTGCGGGCGATCTCCTGAGTCGTTGCCCCTTGCTCGTCCATCGCGGAGGCGATGCCGGTCGAGATCGCGCTGATGTCCGAAATCGTCCGGCCGATGCTCGAAATCGCCTCGACCGCCCGGGCGGTCTCAGTCTGGATGCCGGCGACCTGGGTCTGGATCTCCTCGGTCGCCTTGGTCGTCTGGCTGGCGAGCGCCTTCACCTCGCTTGCGACCACGGCGAAGCCCTTGCCGGCATCGCCCGCCCGCGCAGCCTCGATCGTGGCGTTTAGCGCCAGCAGGTTGGTCTGGGAGGCGATGTTGTGGATGACCTGGACGATGACGTCGATCCGCTGCGCCGCTTCGGCGAGGCTCTGCATCGTGCTGTTCGTCTGACCGGCTTCGGCGACCGCCCGATCCGACACGTCGGTCGAGCGGAAGATCTGCTGGTTGACCTCCGAAACGGCCGCCGACAGCTCCTCCGCCGCGCCGGCGATCGTCTGCACGTTGCCCGAGGTCTCGTTGGCTGCATGATTGAGCGTTTCGACCTGGGCCAGACATTGCGTCGCGGCGGCGGCGAGTTGGGCCGCGTGGGTCTGGACCTGCTCCGCCGCGTCGACAACGAGGCCGATCGCCTGGCCGGCGCGGCGGCCGAAGTCGGCGCTCAGTTCCTCGATGACCTCCTGGCGCCGTCGTTTGGCGCTCTCCTCTCGCTCCTGCGCCGCAGTCAGCTCGTCCGCGCGCCGGCGGTTGAGCTTGAAGACGTCGAGCGCATGGGCCAGCCGGCCGATCTCGTGCTTGTCGTCGAGATACGGCACCTCGACCGAGAGGTCGCCGTCGGCGAGACGGCTCATCCCGGCGGTCACGCGCGAAAGCTGGGTGTTGATGCTGCGGGAGATGAGATAGGCGAAGCCGCTGGCCAGCGCGAGCACGATCAGGCTGAGGCCGCCGCTCAAAAGCGCGATCCGGTTATAGATCGCGTCGACGTCGTCGATATAGATGCCGGTGCAGACCGACCATTGCCAGGGTTCGAACGCGGAACAATAGGAGAGTTTCTGCAGCCGGCTCGCGTCGTTGAGCGTGCCGGTGCGCGACGTGCGGTAATAGACAAAGTCGCCGCCGTGCTTCGCCGCCTCGATCTGGCTGCGCACCGTCTGGTTGCCGTCGACGTCGGTCGCGTCGAGCCGGTTCTTGCCGAGGAACTCGCGATTGATATGCACCATGGTGGTGCCGTCGAAGCGCTGGGCGAAGAAATACGTGTCGTCGCCATAGCGCAGCTGGAACAGCTCCTCGGCCGCGCCTTTTTCGGCTTGCTCGCGCGTGAGCCCGCCCGCCTGCTCCTTGGCGTGCCAGCCGGCGATGACATGCTGCGCCACCTCGACCAGGTGTTTCAGCGCCTCCTTGCGGTCATCGACGAGGCTGCCCCGGAGCTCGGTCAGGCTCAGGTACATGCTGGCGCCCATGGCCAACAGCAGGACCGGGATGAACAACATCAGCCGGTAGGAGATGGCGAATCGTTGCAGCATCGTCTTCGTCCTCTTGGGGCGCCGGCGCGGCGGTCAGGCCGCCGCGCTGAACCAGGGAAGGCCGTGACCAAACAGGCGGGCCGCGGTGTCCGGCGCAAGGGCCAGATCCGCCGCACAGCGCTCAACCGAATGAAGGTACGTGTCGTGGACACCGGTGCGGTGCAGCAGCTCGGCATAGGCGTCGACCTCGGTCGAGGCCGGCCGCGGCCGATAGCGATAGGCGGCGGTGGACGCATGCAGGCCCGGCACTTCGAAGACGGCGGGTTCGCCCGGAAACAGGATGCGGCTCTCCGCCGCGTCGAGCCGGTCGATGCCCTGCCAGTCGGTCAGGATGCCGGGATCGAAGCGGTCGGCGAGGCCGAGGCGCCGGAACAGCGCCGCGACGCTCGTCGCGGGATCCCGGCTCGCCTCATAGACATAGTGGGTGACCGGCACACCGTGGCGGCGGGCGAAATTGCGGATGCGCCAGATGTTGAGCGTCGCCAGCACGTAATGGGTGGCGAGCGTCGGCGCGGGCACCCGGTCGGACCATTTCGCGAACCACGAGCTGAGCGAGGCGGTCGGCTCCCGATCGAGCAGGATCAGGTGCAGCCGGTCCGCCGGATAGCCGGCCTCGATCAGCAGCTGGATCGGGTTGTAGAGGCACTCGGCCACGAGATAGGGCCCGGCCGTCTCCTTGCTGAACAGCGCCGGATGCTCGCTCGCGGACGGCGGCTGCCAGGCGACGAGCGGGGCTTGTGCCAGCGCGCAGCGCAGGATCGCCTTGGTCGGCTGGTAGTAGGACGGCAGGCCGCTCAGCCCGAAGAGATTGTTGAGTGCCGTCGAACCCACGCGTGCCTTGCCCCAGGCGCAGTAGAGCCGGGGAAAATCCTCGGGCGCCCGATCGCGGAAGGCGGCGCTGAGGCAGGCTCGGACCGCGTCGGTCACCTGATCGGCCGCCATCTGGCGGGACTGATACTTGCCGTCCGGCCTGAGCGAGAGCGCCTTCAGCGACGGGTGATCCCGACGGATCAGATCCGCCAGGCACTCCATTTCGGCGATATTCGTCACGGCGCTCATGGCCGCCCCCCAATCGCCGAGACCTCAATCGACAGGCTGCGATCGGACGCCTGCCACTCAACCGGTGCGTGCGACTGGGAATCTTCGATTTTTCCGCAGAAACAAAGGTGCTGTGACGACATGACGCCACCTATAAGAGGGTTTAATTCAATAGCACAACTCTACCGATCGAGTCATTTCCCGATTGTAAAAATTTGACCAGCGCAACGCCGCGCAGGTGAGTAAATTCGTCGCGTTTTCGACAATTGAAATGTAACGGTCAAATCAAGCAGCGACGTGCGTCTCGCTGATTTGAGTTAATAATAGGAAAGATTTCGCGCTAAAGACGCCAGAATTGTGCGGCGCACAATCACCCGTAGCGCAGCAGCTGCGGGCCGTTGCGCTTCAGCCAGGCGCGCGCCTGGTCATGGCCGGGATCGAGGTCGGCCACGAGGCGCCAGAAGTGCTGGCTATGGTTCATCTCCGCCAGATGCGCCACCTCGTGCGCGACCACATAGTCCATGATCGGCTCGGGTGCCAGGATGAGGCGCCAGGAATAGCGGATGTTGCCGCTGGAGGCACAGCTGCCCCAGCGGCTGTGCGGATCGCCGACGCTGACGCGCGCGACGGTCTTGTCGAGCCGCCGGGCGAGCGTGCGGGTCTTGTCGGCCAGCATGCCGCGCGCGAGCTCGGCGAGGCCGGTGCGCGTACGGCGGGCGAGGCTGCCGGTATCGCCCGTCACCTCGATCTGCGTCTGGGTCAGCCGGAACACCGGCCGGCGGCCGCGGTCGAGCTCATGCAGCACCAGTTCGCGGCCCTGGCCCAGCACCGGAATGGTGGCGCCATCGACGAAGGGCAGGCGCGGCGGCATGCGCGCGACCTGGGCCGCGATCCAACCGCGCTTGCCGTCGAGGAATCCCAGCGCCACCGCGAGCGAGGCGCCGGCCGGCAGCACGAGCTCGACCGAATCGACCGCCGGGTGCAGCCGGAGCGCCATGCGTCGGGCACGCGGACTGACCCGCACCGTCACCGGGATCGTTTGGCCGGTCGGCAGGCGGAGTGGGGGGATTTCGCGCGGGGGGCGGGAGGGCCACATCGCTTCCGTGATAGCGCAAAATCCGCGAGCGTGCGACGGGCTCCGCGCGACATTCGATGCTTCACAAGATCGTCATGAAACGGCAATGTCTCGCGCGATAAGAGCGTAGTCCAAGCGCTTTCGAAGTTCTTTCCTGGGGGAGGGGAAACCCATGCTGTCCGTTCGCACGCTCGCGCTCGCCACCGCGGCACTCTCGACGACGGCACTCGCCGTGCCGGCCCATGCCGATCCGGTCGAGATCCAGTGGTGGCACGCCATGGCCGGCAAGAATGGCGAGCTCGTCAACCAGTTCGCCGACGAGTTCAACAAGAGCCAGCCCGACTACAAGGTCGTCCCCGTGTTCAAGGGCGGCTATGCAGACGCGCTCAATGCCGGCATCGCCGCGTTCCGCGCCGGCCAGGCGCCGGCCATCCTCCAGGTGTTCGAGGTCGGCACCGCGACGATGATGGCGGCCAAGGGTGCCGTGAAGCCGGTCTATCAGGTGATGGCCGACGCGGGCGAGAAGTTCGACCCGCAGTCCTACCTGCCGGCGATAACGGGCTATTACTCGACGAAGGACGGCAAGATGCTGTCCTTCCCGTTCAACAGCTCGACCCCGGTCATGTACATCAACAAGGACGCCTTCAAGAAGGCGGGCCTCGACCCGAACGCGCCGCCCAAGACCTGGCCGGAATTCTTCGACGATGCGAAGAAGCTCAAGGCCGGCGGCAGCGCCTGCGGCTTCACCATCGGCTGGATGGCCTGGACCCAGCTCGAGGTGTTCAGCGCCTGGCACAACAAGCCGATCGCGACCGACGAGAACGGTATCGGCGGCACCGATACCAAGCTCGAGATCAACGGGCCGCTGCAGGTGAAGCACCTGCAGGACCTGGTCAATGCTGCCAAGGACAAGAGTTTCGACTACGCCGGCCGCACGACGGAGCCCGAGGCGAAGTTCGTCTCCGGCGAGTGTGCCATGATCCAAACCTCGTCGGGCGGCTATGGCGTGTTCAAGGCCAACGCCAAGTTCGACTTCGGCGTGGCGCCGCTGCCCTATTACCCGGACGTCGCCGGCGCGCCGCAGAACACGATCATCGGCGGTGCCAGCCTCTGGGTGATGGGCGGCAAGAAGCCCGCGGAATACAAGGGCGTCGCCAAGTTCCTCTCGTTCTTGAGCCAGACGCCGATCCAGGTGCGCTGGCACGAGCAGACCGGCTACCTGCCGATCACCAAGGCCGCGTTCGAGGAGACCGGGAAGGAAGGCTTCTACGACAAGACGCCGGGCTTCGACGTCGCGATCAAGGAGCTGACCAACAAGGCGCCGACCGAGAATTCGAAGGGCTTGCGCCTCGGCAACCTGCCGCAGATCCGCGACATCGTCGCCGAGGAGGTCGAGGCGGCCTTGAACGGCACCAAGACGCCGAAGGAAGCGCTCGATAGCGCCGTCAGCCGCGGCGACGTGCTGCTGCGCCAGTTCCAGAAGACCGCGTCCTAAGCATTCTTCGCCGGTAAAAGCGTCAACCATGCAGCGTCGCGTGGTGTTCGACGGCAAGCTGCTACCCATGCTCCTGGTGGCGCCGCAGCTTGCCGTGACGCTCGTCTTCTTCTTCTGGCCGGCGGCCGAGGCGGTCTATTTCTCGACGCAAGCCCAGGACGCGTTCGGGCTCTCGACCGAGTTCGTCGGGCTCGACAATTTCCGGGCCGTGTTCGCCGATCCGGCCTATCTGCACAGCCTGGGCGTCACCGCGGTCTTCTCGGTCTCGGTGACGCTGCTGGCCATGCTGCCGGCGCTGCTGCTCGCGGTCATGGCCGACCGGGTCGTGCGCTTCGCCGCCGTCTACAAGACGGCGCTCATGCTGCCCTATGCGGTCGCACCGGCGATCGCAGGCGTGCTCTGGCTGTTCCTGTTCGCGCCGGGCATCGGCATCGTCGCGAACATGCTCCGCTGGCTCGGCATCGACTGGAACTATGTGCTGAACGGCGACCAGGCGCTGCTGCTGGTCATCGTCGCCGCGGCGTGGAAGCAGCTCAGCTACAATTTCCTGTTCTTCCTCGCCGGCCTGCAGGCGATCCCGAAATCGCTCTTGGAAGCGGCATCGATCGACGGCGCCGGTGGCTTCCATCGCTTCCGCACCGTCGTGCTGCCGCTCCTGTCGCCGACCACCTTTTTCCTGTTCGTGGTCGATGTGGTCTACGCCTTCTTCGAGACCTTCGGCGTCATCCACGCGGTCACGGGCGGCGGCCCGTCGAAGGCGACCGAGATCCTGATCTACAAGGTCTATTACGATGGCATGGTCGGGCTCGACCTGGGCGGCTCGTCGGCCCAGTCGGTCATCCTGATGGTGATCGTGATCGCCCTGACCGCGATCCAGTTCCGCTACGTCGAGCGCAAGGTCCATTACTGATGGAAAGCCGCTCCGGCCATCTCGCCTGGCTGCCGCACCTCATCCTCATTGCAGGGCTGCTGCTGGTGGGATTTCCGATCTACGTCACCTTCGTCGGCTCGACGCTCACGACGCCGGAGATCCTGTCCGGCCACATGTCGCTGCTGCCAGGCGGCCATCTCGTCGAGAATTACCTGGAGGCCCTGACGCAGGGCATGCCGCAGCTCTCGGGCGTGCCGGTCGGCCGGCTGCTCCTGAACAGCCTGGTCATGGCGCTCACGATCGCGCTCGGCAAGATGGTGATCTCGTTCCTGTCGGCCTACGCGATCGTGTTCTTCCGCTTCCCCGGCCGCATGGTCTGCTTCTGGATGATCTTCCTCACGCTCATGCTGCCGGTCGAGGTGCGCATCGTGCCGACCTTCCAGGTGACGGCGAACCTGGGGCTGATCGACAGCTACGGCGGCCTCGCGATCCCGCTCATCGCGTCGGCGACGGCGACGCTGCTGTTCCGCCAATTCTTCCTGACCGTACCCGACGAGCTCATCGAGGCGGCGCGGCTTGACGGTGCAGGGCCGCTCCGCTTCCTCAAGGACGTGCTGCTGCCGCTCAGCTCGACAAACCTTGCCGCCCTGTTCGTGATCCTGTTCGTCTATGGCTGGAACCAGTATCTCTGGCCGCTCCTGGTGACGAACACGGCCTCGATGACCACCCTCGTCGTCGGCATCAAAAGCATGCTGACGGTGGATGCCAACACGCCCTGGCATCTGGTGATGGCGATGGCGATCCTCGCCATGGTGCCGCCCGCGGCGGTCGTGCTGCTGATGCAGCGCTGGTTCGTCAAGGGCCTGGTCGACAGCGAGAAATAGCGAGAGCGAGCATGGCGACCGTCACCCTTTCCGCCGTCACCAAATCCTACGCCGGCAACCCGGTGATCCATGGCATCGACTGCGCCATTGCCGACGGCGAGTTCATCGTCATCGTCGGCCCGTCCGGCTGCGGCAAGTCCACGCTCTTGCGCATGGTGGCGGGCCTCGAAGCCATCACCGGCGGTACGATCGCGATCGGCGACCGGGTCGTGAACAGGGTCGAGCCCAAGGACCGGGACATCGCCATGGTGTTCCAGAACTACGCGCTCTATCCGCACATGACCGTGTTCGAGAACATGGCCTATGGGCTCCGGATCCGCGGCCTCTCGAAACACGAGATCCGCACGCGGGTCGACCGGACGGCCGAGATCCTGCAGCTGGGCCAGCTCCTGGAACGGACGCCGCGGCAATTGTCCGGTGGCCAGCGTCAGCGCGTTGCCATGGGCCGCGCCATCGTGCGCGAGCCGCAGGTCTTCCTGTTCGACGAGCCGCTCTCCAACCTCGACGCCAAGCTCCGGGTGCAGATGCGCGTCGAGATCAAGCGTCTGCAGCAGCGGCTCGGCACGACCTCGATCTATGTCACCCACGACCAGGTCGAGGCGATGACGCTCGCTGACCGGCTGATCGTGCTCAACGCCGGCGTTGCTGAGCAGATCGGCCGGCCGATCGAGCTTTACGAGCGGCCGGCGAGCCTGTTCGTCGCCGGCTTCATCGGCTCGCCGGCGATGAATTTCCTTGAGGCGACGGTGGGCGAGGGCGGCCGAATCACGCTCACCGGCGGCACTGTCCTCACGGGACCCGTCGCGGTTCCGACTGGCATCGACGTGACGCTCGGCGTCCGGCCGGAGCATCTGGTGCTTGCGACGGACGGCGAGGCCATGGCCCATCTCCATGTCGAGATGGTCGAGCTGCTGGGTGCCGACACGGTCGTCTACGGCACGCTCGGCGCCGGCGGGCCGGCGCTCATGCTGCGGTTGAACGGCATCGCGACCGTCGCGAGCGGCGAGCGCCTGCCGTTAGGATTCCCGCCGGACCGGCTGCACCTGTTCGATCGGCAGTCCGGCCGCCGCCTCTGAGCGGTATAGGACGACGCACGGTGGGCGCGAGCTTCATGGACTCTTAACCTCGAGTCGGCGTATATGTCGGCGGTTCCTCGGGGATAAATCCCTGCCGGATCACCGGTGCAGCCGCGACAAAGTCGCCTTCCGCGGCCGGTCTTGAAGGCGAGGTCAGCATGAGCATCTCGAACGTCGGCCAGGGGCCGGTCACACCCTCGACCACAAACAACCAGGTCCAGGGCAACAAGCAGCAATTCAAGCCGGCGGACAACAACGCCAATACCCTGTCGAACAACGCATCCAAGCAGACTGGTGCGCAGCCGCTCAATGCAACGGGCCGCGGCCAGGTCGTCAATCTCGTCGTCTGACCGTCTTAAGACTTCATCGCAGGAACTAACGCGTACCGGGGCCGCCGCTCAACGCGGCGGGGGCGGTAGCGTGCCGGGTGCGCCGCGCCAAGGCGCCAGGATGCGGACTTCGGCCGGCAGGCCGCCGAGGTCGCCCGTTCCGTTGCTGCCGGTGCCGCTGCCGTCGGCCGCGATATCGGCCGGTGCGACATAGGGTGTGACGTCGGCCGGGGCCGGTGCGGCCGGGTCGTCGGCTTGCGGCCGTGCGGCCGCATCTGTCGTGCTCGACTGGACGATCCGCCAATTGCCGTCTTGCGCCCGGCAGCCCACGGCATAGCCGACCGCAGCCGGGCCACCGCTCACCAGCGTCTCCGCCACTTCGCGGCACGGTTGCCGGGATGCGGGATCGACCCGTTCCTTGAGCGGCTGAACCGAGCCCGCATGGCCGGTGGCGGGATTTGTCCAGCGTTGCGTCTCGCCCAGCGGCGCCGCCCAGGCCCGGCCATAGGCCGCGGCGCGGAAGGCCGCGTCCGCCGCATCGAGCGGGTCTGCACAGGCGATCGCCGGCACCGATAGGGCGAGGCCGCCGACGAGGAATGTCGTGAAATTCCGAAATGGGATCATGGGGCCGCGCTCTTGGGGCCACGCTCAGGGCGGGAGTGACAGGTTCGAGTCTAAACCCGAACCTGTCGCGCGGCAAATGCGCGTCAGCGGTAGTAATACCCGCCGTAATAATAGTAATGCGGACGCGGCGGCGGCGCCGGATAGACATAGCAGGCCGAGAGAACACCGGCGATCGCTCCAAAGATCACGAAGTTGGCGATCCACCGACTCCAGTTTCGGTTGCGACGGGATGGGACGGCGGGCATAGTTTAACCTCCAGTTTCCGGGAGACCCGCCTTGACAGGCCGGCCTCTCCTTGATGAAACGAGGTCACGGGGGAGGTTCATCCCCGAAATCTCCAGGATTTATTTTGCAATCGCCGCGGGGATGGTTGCGCGGCGTGCAACGTAACCCCGCACCTGGCATCTTGTGCGAACCGGCGCAAGTCCCTGATCGGCATGCTATAGTTGGTGCCAAACAAGCGTCGAAAGGCGGAGGGCGGCATGGTGGATGGGGCCACGGAACCGGCGATCAATCAGGCGTTCTGGCAGGGCGTGCGCGTGGCGATCAGGCGGGCGGTCATCGCCGTGGTCGGCATCCTTGGCCTCTATGGCGCGGCGGCGTCGACGGATGCCGCGGCCTATGCCTGCGGAATCGGCGTCTTCATCGTCGGCTGCCTCCTCCTGTTCCTGGAGATCAAGCGGCATTTCGACGGCTTGCCGCCGCTCGGCCTCGGCGACCTGCTGATCGATGATTTCAACACGCTCTGGGTCGGACTGCCGCTGCTCGGCCTGTTCGGCATCGCCTGCCTGTTCGTGGCGGCGCGGGCGGAGGGCGGTGCCGGTTATTACGCGGGGATCGGCGGTGCCATCGGCGCGTTCCTGGTCGGGCTCGGCAGTATCGGCGCCTGCTTCGACCGCACCGAGACGCACTGATAGCCCAGTCTTAAGATCGAGGGTCCCTACATCGAGGGTGCGCCCCATCCGAGATCGAGGAAGCGGACCTGCTCGGCCGTGCGCGCGGCGATGAAGCCCGCCTGACTGATCCATTCTGCCTGACGGCGCGAGTGGTTGGCGCCGATCATGATCGGGCAGGCCGATGGATCATTGGGCCGGAGCGGCAGCAGCAGGGTTTCGACCGGGTCATGGGCGCCGGAGGTGAAGACCATGTCGTAGCGCGCGACGAAGCCGCACGGCTGGTCGACAGCGCGCCATAGCCGGCGAGTGCGTGTTACGCGCAGGGCTGGATCCAGGAACTGGCCCCAGACGAGGCCGGTCATTTCGACGCCCCAGCGGGCCCGATGGGCGGTGCCGACCAGGCGGTAGGTCGCCGTCTCGGCGTCGATCATGTTCAGCATGAAGATATGCGGCAGAACCCGCTTAAGCGCGCCCGGATCGATGGCGGCGCGCTTGGGCATGGGCGCGTCGCCGCGGACGGTCAGCCAGTGATCGAGCAGCACGCGGCTGGGCTCGGTCTCGAGCCCGGGGAACCCTGGGTCGGTGGAAGGGATCATCTGTCCTCTGTCCCGCCGTCCCAGACGAAGCGCCATTGCCCGTCCGATTGCCGCTGCCACACCGTGACGTATCGGCCGGTCGACCGCTGGTCGTGACCGTCGGCGTTCTGCCGGTGCATTTCGTACGGCCCGCTCGTCACGCCGATGTCGCCCACGACCTTGGCGTAGTTCGGGTGCCAGGTCAGGCTGAAGCCCGGCCGCGCATAGAGCTTGTCGAGCTTCTGGCCGATCTCGGCCTTGCCGTGGCCGCCCTGGACCGTGGCCGTCTCGTCGGCGAACTCGGCCCAGGCTTGGCCATGCCGGGCTTCAGCGGCGGCGAAGAAGGCTTCGTCCGCGGCAGCGACCGCCTGCTCGTCGGCGGTCCAAGACGGATCCGCCGCCCGGGCGGCAGACCCGTGGAACAGGCCGCAGACGAGGATTAAGAGGACGAACCAGGCACGCATGGGCCGGCACTCGCTTTCCGAAGAATGCTTGGAAGACGAGGATAGGGCCGAGGTTCCTAATGGAATCTTCTCGTTGGGTCGATCGTGGATCGAAGCAGCGTTGCGCGGCCGGTTCAGCCCTCGACGCGTGTCTCCGGGATGCAGCCGATCTCGAACTTGACCGAGTTGGCGATGAAGCACAGCGCATGGGCGTCATGGTGCAGCGCCTCGGCACGGGCAATGTCGGCGCCGGGGGCGATGGTGACGCGCGGATGCAGGGTGACGCCGGTGAAATGGCCGCCGCCGTCCGTCGTCTCCGCCATCTCGCCGACCGGCTGGTCCTCGTAGCCGACGACCCGGATGCCGGCGGCGGATGCGAGGTGCAGATACCACAGCTGATGGCAGGTCGAGACGGCGGCGACCAGCATCTCCTCCGGGTTCCAGCGCGCCGGGTCGCCGCGGAACGCGGGGTCGGACGAGCCGGGGATCGTGGGCTTGCCGGGCGCCGAGATCTCGTGGCTGCGCTCGTAGGCGCGATAGTCGGCCGTGCCGACGCCGCGATTGCCGGTCCAGGTGACAGCCAAGCTGTAGCGATGGGTCTTTCCCGCCATTTATCTCGTTCCTTCAACTGCTTGACCAATATTGTATACATGCTATCATGCATTCATGAAACAGGCCAAGCTCGAATCTACCCGTCACCGGGTGCAGCGCTATCGCACCACGCCGGACCTCATTGCCGACGAGCTGCGCGAGGAAATCCGTCGCGGCGTGCTGGCCGGCGGCCAGCCGCTGCCGCAGGAGGAACTCGCCAACCGCTTCGGCGTCAGCCGGATTCCGGTGCGCGAGGCGCTGCTGCGCCTGGAGGGCGAGGGGCTGGTCGCGGTCTATCCCAACCGCGGCGCCGTGGTGACGCGCTTCACGGCCGACGAGGTGCGCGAGATCTATCACCTGCGCCGTCTGCTGGAGGGTGACGCACTCGCGCGCGCCGTGCGGCGGATGACCGATGCCGACCTGAAGCGTATCGAGCTGACGATGGATCGGGCCGAACGGGGGGCCATCGATTCGGACAGGGGCGACCCGGACTGGGCGGAGCTCGACGGCGCATTCCATGCCGCTCTATACGAGCCGGCCGGTCATCCCCGGCAATCGGCCATGATCGCAGCACTCCGCGGCACGGTCGACCGCTACTGGACGGCCTACGAGGCGCTGCCCGCCCATACGGAGGCATGGCTCGACGACCATCGCCGCATCGTGGCCGCATGCCGCGCGCGCGATGCCGAGATGGCGCGCCTTGTACTGCACGAGCATCTGGCACGGGCGGGTGCCATCGTGCTTGCCGGGCTCAAGGCGGAAGAGGCGCCCGACGGCGCAGCATGAGTGTCGTCGGGCGCCGGGATTGCGGCGGCGAGGTTGGGGCGCGGGCCGTCAGACCTGCTGGATCGCCGAGAGCAGCCAGCGGCCGCCCTGCGTACGGCGGAACGTCCAGATCTCGTCGGCCTCGACCGGCCGGCGCGGATCGCCCTCAGCCACGAAGTCGGGATCGGTCGGCCGCCGGTCGGTCCGGACGGTATAGTCGACGGCGCTCCAGCGCAGAGAGACCGTGGCATATTCGATGACGCCTTCGGCCCAGGCCTCGCGCGGCTCGCCGCGCAGCAACACCACATGGTGGACGCGGTTCTGCAGGCATTGGCTCTGGTTGTTGGCGAGCTGCTCGGAGAAGTAGCTCAGCATCTCCGGCGTCACGTAGCGCTGCAGGTGGGCGAGATCGCCGTTGCTCCAGGCCGCCTGCACCTGGTTGAGCGCATCGCCGAAGATCTGGAAGTCGCCATCGGTCAACATGAGGCCGGTCTGCGGCGGGCGGCCGCCGCCAGCCGGGGCGAAGCCGCCAGCCGCGTAGGCGCTGGGCCGGCCCATCAGCGCGAAATCGGCGATGCCGTGGCGAAGCGCCCGGAACACCGCCCAGCCGACACCCATCAGTACCAGCAGCATGAGGAACGAGCCGACGGCGCCGCCGGCATGGCCCATGCCGCCGTAGCCGTAGCCATAGCCCGGATGGCCGAAGAACAGGCCGCCGAGCCAGGAGCCGGCGAGGCCGCCCAAGACACCGGTCACGAACGGGTGGCGCTGGGCGAAGCTCGGCTGGGCATAGCCATAGCTGGAGCCGTAGCCGCCATAGCCAGTTGTGGCACTCGGGCCGAGGGGTGCTGCCGGTCCGGTGAGACCGGATGGGCCGTCTTGCGGGGTCAGGCTGCGCTGCATGGACTGGGCACCCGGTATCGGGGCATAGGTCCGGGTGCCGCGGCTGCCCATGCTCGAATAGCTGGACCTGCCGCCCATCGACGAGGCGCCGGCGCGCGCGTCGGCGACGACAGGGGCAACGGCGAGCGCCAGCGCCAGCGCCGAAGCGATAAATCTGCGAAGAAACGACATGTCGGGCTCTCTCCGAGAGATCCGCCGCGGCACCCCTGACGGGCGATCCGGACGGCGGCTGAGCGGTTGAACGAAGGGGCGTGTCGCGCCACCCCTTGGCCGCGAGAGGAATATGGGCAAGTGCGTGCCCGAGTACCAGAGGATTTAAATCCGCGATGGCTCAGGCGAGCCCGAGCGCCGACAGGTTTGCCTGCTCCAGCACTTTCCGCGTCTGCCGATAGCCCGCTTCGACGGCGCGGTCGAAAGATTGCCAATCTAGCAGCGGCACCTCGGTCAGCTCGGGCTCGATCAGGAGCGCCGTCTGCGTCTTGGCGATGCTCGTCTGCAGCTGCGAGCTCACCGTGCCGGCGCGCATCAGGATGCTGACGATGCCGGGCAGCGGGCTCGTGTCGGGCCGGAACCAGCCGATGACGCCATGCCGGTTGAGCGGCACCTCGCTACCCGGCATGAGCGCCCGGTCGCCGGCCACGTCGATGCCGACGATCGGTCCCTTGCGCTCCGCCGCCATGATGTCGACCGGGAAATTGTCGATGACGCCGCCGTCGACGAGCACCTCGCCGTCGTGCAGCACGGGCGGCAGCACGCCCGGGATCGCGACGCTGGCGCGGAGTGCTTCCCACAAGGGGCCCGCACGATGCACGCACATGCCGCCGCGGGTGAGGTTGGTCGAGACGGCGTAGAACGGCCGCCACAGGCCTTCGATGACCGTGTCGCCGAACGCAGCCTGGAGCAGGCGGTCGACCGACTTGCCGCGGAAGAGCGAGACCCAGGGCACGTTGTAATCATCGAGCGGGTTGCTCCTGACGAACGCGGTGTGCATGCGGTCGGCGATCTCGTCATCGTCCCAGTCGGCCGCGACGCAGGCACCGACGATGGCACCCATGCTGGCGCCGCCGATGCGGTCGATCGGCACGCCGACTTCGCGCAGCGCCCGGATGGCGCCGATATGGGCGAAGCCGCGTGCGGCACCGCCGGCCAGCACCAGTCCGACCGCGAGGCCGGCCATGTGCCGCGCCAGGCGCCGGATGTCGCCGTCCTCATGCAGGCGGATGTGATGGATCGCGGTGAAGCGCTCCGGCTCACGCGGCGGATGGGCGCGCCGCCCGGCGCGGTCCGGCTCGATCAGCACCAGTTCGATCGGCAGGATGCGGCCGCCCTTGTCGATCGGCGCCATCGGCAGCGGATCGGGAATGCGGCTCAAGGGCCGGCCAACCAGCATGATGCGGTCGGCCTGGCGCAGGCAGAACCGGCTCCAGCCGTCGAGCTCGGGCTCGGCGGGCCTCGCCTCGTAGAGCACGAGGTCGTGGCAGCGCTCGATCTCGTCGTACCATTCGATCGGCTGGCCCGACATGTCGTCCCCGAAGCGATGGACCCGTTTGCCGGTCCGGCGCAGCCGATCGATGAGCGCCCCCATCAGCTCTTCCATCGGCACGGAACGGTCGATCGGCACGACCGCCACGGCGGCGTTGGGTGCGGCTGACGCGGTCCGGAGCGTCGTGCGGTGCAGGCGGTCGACGAGCAGCCGGTTGAGCCAGGTGAGGAACTTCGGCTCTTCCGCGATCAGCCGGTCGAAGATCTCGCGCGGCATGATCACGAGCTCGCTGTCGCGCAGCGCCACGATCGTGGCGCTGTGGGGCGCACCCGTAATCAGCGCCATCTCGCCGATCGTCTCTC
The DNA here is from genome assembly GCF_014643535.1 of Aliidongia dinghuensis. Taxonomy (NCBI): domain Bacteria; kingdom Pseudomonadati; phylum Pseudomonadota; class Alphaproteobacteria; order Rhodospirillales; family Dongiaceae; genus Aliidongia; species Aliidongia dinghuensis. The sequence continues at coordinate 73,144 of NZ_BMJQ01000008.1, forward strand.
CGGAGCGGATCGTCGCGATCAGCTGCTGGCCGCCGTCCGGCGTCGAGACGACCACGCCCAGCGTGCCCGACACGACGATATAGAGCGCGTCGGCCGGCTCGCCCTGATCGAACAGGGCCCGGCCGCCGGGCAGATTGAACCAGGGCAGTTCCGGGGTGAGCGCGGCCAGGGTCCGGGGGGCGAGCATCTCGAGCGGCGGCAGGTCGGCCAACACGGGCCAATGGGTGCCAATGATCTCGCCCGATTCGTGCTTTGTGGCGTCGTGGTTCATGCGGCTCCGGGACCCGTCTCCCGCGGGTTTCATACGCTCGATCATGACACTTTGACGGTGCAGGGTCCATTAACGGGCGGCCGGGCAGGCGCCTGTTAATGGACCCTGCCGGGCGGGTCAGCCCGCAGCCTGGGCCAGTCCTTGCGCCGCCCGGTCGTAGCGGGCGCGGGTCTCGGCCGGAATCTCATCGGGCGCCCCGGCGAGCGCATAGAGCGCGACGGTCGCGCGGATCCTGTCGGGGCCGTGCGGCACGACCCAGCCCAGGAGCGCGAAGTCGCCCATGAGGTCGATCGACAGGTTGCCGAGCGTGGGGCCGTCGGCCGGCGGCGGGGCGCCGGCCGGCAATTCCCGCTCGATCGCCAGGCGCTGGGTGGCGCCCGCGAGCTCGGCGTTCTCGAGCCATTGCGCGTCCGGCAGGCTGCCATCGTCATCGGCGCGGGCGAAGATCGCCCCTTCGATCTGGGCGACGCCGATCGGACGGAGCGCCAGGCTGCGGCGCCCGGCCAGGTCGAGGCTCGCTTCCTCGTCGCCGTCGGGAATGCCGACTGGGATGCCCTCGCCGTTGTAGGTCCAGTCGTGGTGCTGACAGCGCAGCGGTCCCTGGCCATAGCCGGCCGGCCGGAGTGCCAGCGCCAGGTGCGAGCAGACGTTGCGGAATCCCACGAGCGTGCCGCGGTCGTTCTGCAGGGTGATCGACAGGTCGGGCAGGTCGACCGTGACATGGCATTCATCTTCGGCCAGCCGGTCGACCGGGCAGACGAAGAACCAGCGGTGACGCCAAGGGGAAGCGGCGGTGGAATCGGTCGCGGCGCTCAAAATTGCTCCAGGACAGTGAGGGTTCGATGAAGAGATTGTGACCGGCCGCCCGATCCTCATGCGCGCGACACCCAGCCGGGTTGTCTCGGCCGGCGAATATCGCCACACTCCGGCGCGGTCGTTCCGGAACCTGGATACCCTCACTCATGCCTGCCGTCATTGTCGAGACCCCGCCCGCTCCTGAGATGCGGAAGCGCCGCCGCGAGCGTGGCTTCACCCTGCTCGAACTGCTCGTCGTCATCGCCATCCTGGGCCTCTTGGCGGCACTCGTGGCGCCGCGTGTCATGACGCTGTTCGGCAACGCCAAGCAGAAGATCGCCCAGCAGTCGATCGGGCAGCTGAACGACGTGCTCGAGTTCTACCGGCTCGACGTCGGCGCCTATCCGACGTCGGACCAGGGGCTTCAGGCGCTGGTGACCCAGCCGTCCGGCGTCGACAATTGGCACGGACCCTATCTCAAGGACGGCAAGGCGCCGGTCGATCCCTGGGGCCGGCCGTTCCAGTACCGCAGCCCCAGCAGCCGCACCGGCTTGCCCTACGACATCTGCAGTTATGGAGCGTCCGGCCAGCCGGGCGGCAGCGGCGAGAACGCGACGATCTGCAACCAGTAAAAGACCTAATCGATACCGGGCGCGTCCCAGGTCAGCATGGCATAGCCGTGCGGCAGGCCGGGGCCGATCCGGACGATGGCCCGGCGCGTGAACAGCGCACCGCCAGGGCCGTGGGCGAGCGCCCGGATCGTGACGCTGCGATAGGCCGTCGGCAGATTGGGTGGTGGGGGTGCCGTCGCCCCCGGCAGCTGGCCGAGCGCCCGAGCGACAATAGGATCGGCATGCGTCGGGTCGGTGATGCCGATCTGGTAGGTCGAGAGATGCGGCAGCAGCAGGTCGGCGAGCGGCTTCTGCAGGCCCAGCACGAGGCCCACGTCCTGAACCGATTCGAACGGCGCGAAGCTCGGCTGGTACTTGAGGCCGGCCGCCTGGTAGCGAGTGATGATCGGTGCCTGCTGGTCCGGTGACATGGCGCCACGCCATTCGATGATCGAGCGGGTGACCGTGTCTGCGACCTGAGGCTGGGCGCCGAGCACGGTCAGGAGTGCATGCAGCACTTCCGGCTGGGCGACGTTCGGGTTGATCTTGCCGGCCTCATCCTCAAGCCGCACCTCGACAGGGATCGAGCCGACCGTCACGCGATGCACGGTGCCGTCGATCTGCCAGCCCTGGCCGCCGCTGTCGGACAGGCTGAAGATCGCCTGATGGATCGCGCCGTCGGCCGCCGCCTCGGCCACGGCATTGGCCATCAGGTTGCGTGCGATCTTCGCCTCGACGCGGCCGCTGCTGCCGAGCTCCGTCACGATCAGCGCCAGGAACACGAGCGCCCAGAGCACGATCAGCAGGGCGAAGCCGCGGCTGTGGCTCCGGCGCTCACCGAGCCTCTGCGCGCGTCTCTGGAAGGCCGCGCGCCGCATGGCTACTTGGTGAGGGCGGCGTTCGGGTTGGGCGAGCCGGACAGGGGCAGACTGTTCAGCTCCTGCGGCACCAGGCCGGCGTGGCTGAGGTTCGCGCGCAGATCGTCGGTGAGCGCGCGGGCGTCGCGCTGGTCGTGGATGACATGCGGCGTGATCAGCACCAGAAGCTCGGTTCTCTGCCGGTTATTGTCCTGGGTCGACAGCAGGCTGCCGAGGATCGGGATGTCCTTCAACCAGGGGATGCCCGAGTTGCCTTCGCTGGTGTCGTCGCGGATCAGGCCGGCGAGGCCGACGGTCTGGCCATCCTGGATGACGACCCGGCTCGTGACCTTGCGCTCGGAAATAGTCGGCGAGCCGATGGTCGAGGTCGTGGTGTTGGAGGGCGTGCTCACCTCTTGCGAGATGTCGAGTGTCACGAGCCCGCCGGTGTTGACGCGCGGGATGACCTGCAGGATCACGCCGGTGTTGACGTACGAGATGCTGTTGACCGTCTGCGGCGTCGAGGTAACCTGGGACGTCGCACTCTGGGTCAGGATCGGCACGTCGTCGCCGACCTGCAGCGTCGCCTTCTCGTTGTCGAGCACCATGACCTGCGGCGACGAGAGCACCCGCACGGTGGTCACGGCCTGGAGCGCGCTCAGGGTCGCGTGCACCACGCTCGAGGTCTTGGCCAGTACGAAGCCGGGGAAGGCGCCGTTGATCGTGCTGCTCGTGCCGGTCGACAGGACGCTCTGCAGGCCGCCGTCCTTGAAGAAGAACTGCGTGCCATACTGCAGCTGATCGTTCAGCGTCACCTCGGCGATGGTTGCATCGATCCGTACCTGCAGGGGCAGGATGTCGATCTTGCGCAGCATCGACTCCATCACGCTCTGCTCCTCGGGCGTCGCATAGATGAGCAGCGCGTTGTTACGCCGGTTGGCGATGATGCGCATCCGGTTCTCGTCGCCCTCCTTCTCACCCGACGGGGTCGAGAGCGCCTCCTGGGCGGGCGCGTTATTGTCCTGCGGGGTGCCGGCGCCGAACTGGCTCTGCGACCCGCCGGTACCCGTGCTCCCGCTCGAGCCGGGCAGGCCGCCCGTAGCACCCGGCAGGCCGCCCGTCGTCCCGGATGTGCCGAAGCCGCCGGTTGTTCCCGCGCCGCCGTACCCGCCCGTCGACGAGCCCTGGTTGAGCGAGATCTGGTCGAGGCTGGGCGTGGTCGAGCCGGTGCCGCCGCTGGTGCTCGAGACGTGACCGGGCGTGAAGGCGCGCTGCAGCAGGTTTTCGAGGTCGCGGCTGTCGCCGTTCTGGACGTAATAGACATGCCAGTTGCGCGCCGTCGCCTTCTTCGCCCGGTCGATCAGGCCGAACAGCCGGCGCGCGTCGTCGATGTAGCGTCCCTGGGACGCGACGACGAGCACGGCGTTGACGCGTTCCATCGGGATGACCTTGACCAGGCCCGACGTCGGCCCGTCCTGCTCGCTGCCGAACGCCTTGGACAGCTCGCCCGCGGCCTTGGCCGGGTCGCCCGTGCTGACCGGGAACACCGCATAGGACTGGCCGGCCAAGAGGTCGATGTCGAAGGCGCGGATGAGCCCGACCAGGCTCTCGCGCGCCGTCGGATCGCCGCTGACGACGAGCGCGTTGTGGTTCGGGTCGGCACTCACCTTGCCGCCCTCCGACACGAACGGCTCCAGCACTTTGGCCAGGTCCTTGGCCGAGGCATAGCGCAGCGGCACGAACTGGGTGCCCGACCCGAAGCCGTCGGCGCCGAGCAGGCCGGCGTTGGCGCCCGGCCCATTCGCCGGCAGCACGCGATAGAGTCCGTTCTGCTCGTTGAGCGTGGCGCCGTTCTGGGCGAGCAGGGTCTCGAGGATGCCGAGCAGCTGGTCGCGCGCCACCGGCTGCGCGGTCTCGATCGTGGCGGTGCCGCGCACTGCCGGGTCGATCGTGTAGTTGACCTTGAGCGTGCCGCCCAGGATCGACTTGGCGATTTCGCGGATATCGGTATCGACGAAATTCAGCACGACGTCGCCCGGGCCGGGTGCCGCGGGCTTGCGGCCGGCCGCGGCCTCGGCATTCGAGCCGAGCGCCACCTGCGGCTGCGGTGTCGACGCCAAGTCGGCGGCGAGCCCGCCGCTGACCCGCGGGCTCGCCACACCGCGGTCGCCGGAGACGTCGCCCGGCAGGGGCGTCAGCGGTTCGGGCGGCGGCGGCGCGTGACAGGCGGCGAGCGCCAGGAGGACGACGGGAGCGGTCAGGCGTAGCTTCATCGACGTTTCTGCGCGTTAGGCGCGCTCCCTGGCTGGCGGCTGGCGGGTGGCGGTGCGACCTGAGGCCGCCCTGGGGTTGCGGTCGCCTGTCCGGCGAAGGGGTTCGGCACGCCGGGCGGCAGCTGCAGGCCGCCGGGTAGGTATTGGCGCGGGTTCTGCGGCGCGGGTACGCCGGGGGGCGGAGGGGGCACCGGCGGGGCCGCGGCAAGCGCCGGGTCCGGCTTCGGCTCCAGCGTCTGGTTGCCGCCGGGCCCGGTGAGCGTGACGCTGCTGGCCGCGATCTGCTGGATCTGCCAGCCGGCGATCTGGTCGCCCTCGGCCAGCACCATCGGCTTGCCGTCGCCGGCCGGCTGGAAGATCGCGCGGCGCTGGGTCCGGTCAATGAGGATGCCGGCGAGGCGCGGCATCTGATCCCCCGGACCGCCGGAGGCGGCGGCCGGGCTCGCCTTCGGCCGCCGGTCGGCGGCGAACAGCGGACGCGCGAGAATGGTCGGCACCAGGCCCGAGACATCCTCGGTCGTGGCTTCGGGCAGATCGCCAAGCCCGGCCGGCGGCGCGCTCCGCGGCGGGGCGGCCGCAGGTGCGGCGAGCTCGAGCGCGATCACGACGACAAGTATCGCCGAGGCGATGCCGAGGCCGCCGAGGGCCAGGTCACGCGGCGTCATGGCGCGTTCCCGCTGCGAAAGCCATAGACCGTGAAGCCGCAGTCGAGCGCTGCCGTCGTATTGCCGGGCAGCACGATCGGCGAGCCGTGGATCTGCAGGTCGTCGATCAGCATCGGCGGATGGGCCCGTTCGATCTCGGCCATCAGGTTGACCAGCACGGTCAGCGGCGCACTGATGCTGAGCTTGACGCCGATGCGCCGGTACGGCCCCGCCTGTTCGGCGGTCAGCGTCTCCATGCTCGACAGGGTGGCACCTGACGTCGTAGCGAGTGTCTGCAGCAGCGACTGCAGGCTGGCGCCGGCAAGCGCGTCGGTGGCGCCTTCGAAGGTCGCCGCCCCGTTGTTCGCCGGCACTGAGGCGGCACGCGCCTGCAGCGCCGGCACTTGGCCGGCGAGCTGCGCCATGCGCTCGGCGAGCGCCGTCCGCTGTGCAAGCTTCGTCTGCTGGCTCGCATAGAGATCGGCGAGCGGCGCCGCGATCCCGAGCCAGAGCACGAGAGCCACCAGGAAGACGAGGCCCACCGCCAGCAGGCGGCCTTGGCGTCCGGTCGGTAGGGAAGTGCCCATTTAGGGCCGTACCTCCGTCGTGATCGAGAAGATCTCCTGCCGGTTCGCTTCGAGCTTGGTCACCGGCGCGGCGAAGGCAGGGTCCTTGAAGCCGGGATCGGCGGCGAGCTGGCCCAGGAGCCGCGCCGCGGCGGCCGACTGGCCGATCAGCGACAGCTTCCGGTTCTTCAGTGAGAGATCGGTCAGGTGCGTGTCGTCCGGCAGCGCTTCCGTGGCGGCGGCGAGCACCTTGATCGGGTTCGCGAACTTCGCCCGCTCGGCCGCGATCGCCTCGCCGCCGCCGCCGGTGATCTGCCGGCGCAGCTTGGCGGCCTCGTCGACCGCGGGCTGCAGGGTCGCGATCCGGGCGTCCACCTCGCGGAGCACCAGGATCTGACGGGTGAACGGCACGCCGATCGCGACGAGCGCCAGGACGGCCGCCGCGACGGCCATCGCCGGGACGGCCCGGCCGCGCCAGCCGCGATTCCCGACGCCGCTGTGATCAAGCGCGATCCATCGGACCGTGCCGTCGGGCAGCCGCGGCGCCAGCATCGTCGGCGCGATCTCGGCCGCTGCCAGATCACGCATGAGGTCGGCGAGCGGTGCGCGCGGCACCAGCGACAGGCGGACCGCAAGCCGGTTCTGCCGGCGGTCGCGCTCCAGCACGGCCGCGTCCCAATAGACCTCGTCGACCGAGAACGGGGTCTCGCGGTCCATCTCGAAGCCCAGGACGCGCACGAGCTCGCGCTCGGCTGCGAGCGGCAGCGTCAGCTGCTTCTCCAGCAGGAACGCAGGGTCGAGGCCCAGGGCGATGGTCGGGGGACGGCCGGGCAGGGCCGCAGCCTGCTTGAGCGCGCGAAGACCCGGTCCGTCGAGCGTGAAGCGGCCGAGCCGGCTCGTCTGGCCGCGCTTGCGCAGCGCCACCTCGACGGCTGCCGGCTCGCCGTTCGCATCGAGCGTCAGCAGCACCGCGTCATGGTCGAGCGGCATCGCGGCCGCAAGATTGGCCGGCAGCAGGGAGCGGAGCTGTTCGCCCCACCAGGAAAAGAAAGTGCCGATGGTCACGATAGGCCGCGCACGCTCCCCTCTGTCCGGTCGGTCGAATGGCCGCGTTCCGTCCGACGGCGCCGGGCGGAGGAGGCCAGTCCAACAATGCGCTTATGCCGCGCCCGGTAGGCGGCGAGATTAATAGCCGTCTCCTCAAAGATATAAAAGGGAAAGGGTGCATTCATCTCAGCCGCCGCCTTCTTCGATGAGCGGTGCCACGACCAGGTTGGGCCAATGGCGCCGGTCGCCTTCGACGAAATCGATGTGCAGGCGGATGAGCGCCGGCGGCGTGGTCGCGGTCCAGCGCTCCTGCCAGCCCGGCGAGTCGAGCCCGCTCTGCCAATAAGCGAAGGTGACATGGTCGACATGGTCGAGGACGACTGCCTCGCCGGTCGAAGGATGTCCCGTGTTGGGGTCGATCAGCATGCTCTCCCAGCGCAGCATCAGGCGGTGCTGGTCGTCGACCGCCAGCGAGATCCGGGCGTGGTTCCCGCTGATCGAGACCGCCTGCGGCAGGATGCCGTCGAAGGCGATGTTGTCCGCCTCGCCGGTGAAGTCGTTGCGGCCATGGATGGCGCCGGTCGTGGCACTGGTCAGCAGGCCGCGGATCGTCCGGTCGACCGCATCGAGGTCGGCGGTCTCGCCGACGAGCGCCGCTTGCCGGGTCCAGGCGGCCATGCCGAGCCGCATGCCCTGGCCGATCGCCGCCATCAGGATGCCGAGCACGACGAGGGCCACCAGGATTTCCATCAGGGTGAAGCCGGCCGCGCGGTTTCGGCCCGATGAGCGGCGATCAGCGGTCATCGTTGCTGCCCTGGCCCACGCGCTCGGTGCGCAGCACGACCTGCCGGTCCTTGCCGGCTTCGTGCCAGGAGATCGCGACGGCGACGGCATAGAGCTCCGCCGGCGGAGGGCCGGCGATCGACAGCGGGCCGTTCGTCGCGGGTTTGGCGGTGGCAAGCGGCGTCACGTCGAGATGCCAGTGAAAACCGCTGCCGTCATCGCCGTCGCTGGAGCCGGCGAGGAGGGCGGAATCCCGCCCGATCGCGGCCAGGTGCGAGCGCGCCCGGGCGACCGCCTCCTCGTAGCGGCCGGCCGTGCGGACCGACAGGAGGCCGCTGGACGCCGCCTTGAACAGGAGTGTGAGCGCCAGTGCCGCGATCGCAAACGCGATCAGCACCTCGAGCAGGGTGAAGCCGCGCTCAGTTCGCATCGCCGACGCTGACCCGGCCATTGAGCCAGTCGATGCCGACGCGCAGCCGGCGCCGGCCGTCCTTGAGCTCGACGCGACCGCCGGTCGAGCTGCCGTCCGGCAGGAAGCGGAATTGGGCGAGCTGGTCGCCCCGGGTCTGGCCGGCGACGGTCAGGACGGCGATCTCGAGCCCACGCGGAAAGGCGGTCGGGCGATCGTTGCCGATGCGCCAATTATGCGCCGCAAGGTCGATACTGACCTCGACCGGCCGATTGTCTGCGATGGCGCGGGCGCGCGCCTGCCGGAAGCCGGAGGCGAGCTCGTTCCCCGCCGCGCGCGCCGTCAGCGTGCGCATGCCCAAGGGCCCGCGCGCCGCGACCATGGCGAGCACGAGCCCCATGATCGCCAGCACGACGACCATCTCGATGAGGGTGAAGCCGCCCGCTCGGCGCCGCGACGGCCGGCCGGAGCAACAGATCTCAGAGCGCCAGGTCATTGAGGCCCAGCATCGCCATCAGCAGCGAGCCCACGATTGTCGCGACGGCGATGCCCATGGCGATGGTAATGGTCGGCACGAGCAGCGCCACCAGCCGCTGCACCGCAATCCGCGTCTTTTCCTCATGGATATCGGCCGCCTTGAGCGCCATGGCGGCGAGCTGGGCCGTCTCTTCGCCGAGCCGCAGGAGATGGATCGTGCGCTCTGGGAAGATGTGCGCCTCGCCGAGCGGCCGCGACAGGCCGGCACCGCCCTTGGCGCTGTCGGTCGCCCGGCCGATCGCATCCACGGCCGCAAGATTGCCGATCGTCTCGTTGACGATGCCGAGGGCGCCGATCAGCGGCACGCCGTTCTTGAGGAGTGTGCCGAGCGTGCGCGTGAAGCGCGCCGCCAGGCTTTCGCGCATGAGCCCGCCCAGCACGGGCACGCGCAGCAGGAAGCGGTCGAACGGCCGCCGGAAATTGTCGTTCTTGAGCGCGTGGCGCAGCGCCACGCCCAGGATCAATAGAAGGATCAGCAGCCAGGGGCCGGCCACCTGCATCGTGTCGCCGAAATCGATGAGCAGCTTGGTCATGAGCGGCAGCTCGGCGCCCGATTCCGCGAACAACGGCACGAACTGCGGCAGCACATAGCCGATGAGCACGGCAATCGAGCCGATCGCCGCGGTCAGCAGCAGCGCCGGATAGATCAGCGCCGACTGCACCGTTGCGGCCAGGGTGCGCTCGCGCTCGAGCAGCCCGGCGAGCCGGTCGAGCGTCTCGGCGAGCGCGCCGCCGGCCTCGCCAGCCCGGACGAGGCCGACATGAAGCTTGGGGAAGCTCTGCGGCTCCTGGGCAAGCGCCGCGGCCAGCGCGTTGCCGCCGCGCACCCGCTCGCGCACCCGGTCCATGATCTTGGCGACGCGCGGGTTGGGTGCGGTCTCGACAATGAAGCGCAGCGCGCGGTCGAGGTCCTGGCCGGCGGCGAGCATGGTCGAGAGCTCGCGGGTGACGTCGGTCATTTCCTGCCGGCTCAGGCCGCGCCGGCGGCCGAGCTCGGCCGTGAACAAGGCGCTCCAGCCGCCGCCCGTCGCCGGCTCCGCGCGCATCGGCATATGGCCTTGGCGCTGCAGCCGGTCGATCACCGCCGCCTGGTCCGGCGCCTCCATGACGCCGCGCTGGACCTGTCCTTGCGGGTCGATGGCGGTGAAGCGGAAGGCCGGCATGGGGTTAGCCCTCCGCGCGGATCGAGCGGACGACTTCTTCGACCGTCGTGATGCCGGCAAGCGCCGCGTCGAGCCCGGCGTCGAACATGGACGTCATGCCGCCCGCGATGGCCGCGCGCTCGATCGCGGCATGGTCGGCGCGGGCGAAGATCAGGCGCTCGATCTCGTCGTTCGGGATCAGCAGCTCGGCGATCGCCTGGCGGCCGCGATAGCCGGTGTCGCGGCAATGCGGGCAGCCGACCGGGTGATGCAGCACGATCGGCCGGGCCGTGGTGCGGCGGTCGAGGCTGAAGCGCTCGACCAGCTCGGGCGGCGCTTCAGTCGGCCGCTTGCACTGCGGACAGAGCCGGCGCACCAGGCGCTGGGCCAGCACGCCCTTGACCACGGCGGTGATGAGATAATCCTCGAGCCCCATGTCGCGCAGGCGTGTCACCGTGGCCGCGGCCGAGTTCGTGTGCAGGGTCGACAGCACCAGATGGCCGGTCAAGGACGCCTGCACGGCGATCTGCGCGGTCTCGAGGTCGCGGATCTCGCCGATCATGATGACGTCCGGATCCTGGCGCAGGATCGAGCGCAGGAGATGCGCGAAGTTGAGGCCGATCTGCGGCTTCACCTGGATCTGGTTGATGCCGCTCAGCTGGTATTCGATCGGGTCCTCGACCGTGACGATCTTGCGCGCGACGGAATTCAGGTTCAGCAGGCCGGTATAGAGCGTGGTCGTCTTGCCGCTGCCGGTCGGCCCGGTGACGAGCACCATGCCGTTCGGCAGGTCCAAGAGCCGCTGCAGGTTGCCCATGACCACGGGCGGCAGGCCGAGCTTCGCATAGTCGAACTCGACGGCGGTGCGGTCGAGCACGCGCAGCACGACCGTCTCGCCGTAGAGCGACGGGATGGTCGAGACGCGGAAATCGACCTCCTGGCCGCGCACGGCAAGCTTCAGGCGCCCGTCCTGCGGCAGGCGGCGCTCCGCAATGTCGAGCCGCGACATGATCTTGATGCGCGACGTGATGGCGGCGGTGAGGCGTGTCGGCGGTGCCTCCGCCTCGTGCAGCACGCCGTCGTAGCGATAGCGCACGCGCAGCCGGTCCTCGAACGGCTCGATATGGATGTCGGACGCCTGGGTCTCGACCGCGCGGGCGATCATCTGGTTGACGAGGCGAATGACCGGCGCCTCGCTCGCCAGGTCCTTGAGGCGCTCGGCATCCTCTTCGAGCGGCTCGTCCGTGCTGTCGGCGGAGGCATCGGCCGCGACGGCGTCGCCCGATTCCGGATAGAGCCGGTTCAGGGCCGCCTCGAGTTCGATCGGCAGCGCGATCTCGACCGCAACGGCGCGGCCGGTCGCAGCCGCGACGGCGTTGCGCGTGAACGGATCGAGCGGGTCGGCCATGGCGAGCACCAGCCGGTCGGGCTCGACCGCGATCGGCAGCGCGTGGACCTTGCGCAGGAAGCGCGGCTTCAGCCGGTCCTGCAGCAGCGGCGCATCCGGATAGCGATCGGCGCCGACGAGCGGCAGGGCGAGATAGGCCGAGAGCGATTCCGCGAGCCCGCGCTCGGAGACCAGGCCCAGCTGGGTCAGCACCGCGTCGAGCCGCTGCCCGGTCTCGGCCGCGACCCGGCGCGCGCGCTCCAGCGTCTTGTCGTCGACCAGGCCACGCTCGAGCAGCACGCCGCTCAACGCCTCGAGCCGGTCGTCGGCACCGGGGGCAGCGGAACCGGGCGCATTGGAGCTTGGGGAGGTCGCAGCCAAGTCAGTCATCGGCCTTGAATGCCAGAAAGATTGTCGAATGGATCACACACTGTGTAGAGGACCGTACCTGAGGCAAGTGGAAAGCTTATGACAGTGCCACCCGCGGAGGATGCATTGGTTCCGGATTGGCTGGCCTATGTGCTGGCGCCCTTCATCGGCAGCTTCATGGGCGTGCTGATCCGCCGGCTGCCGGCCGACCTGCCGATCGGCAACGCGCGCTCGCGCTGTGACCATTGCGGGACCCGGCTCGGCGTCCGCGACCTTGTGCCGCTGCTGAGCTGGCTCGCGAACCGGGGGCGCTGCCGGCATTGCGGCAAGCCGATCGGGGAATTCTATCCGCTGGTCGAACTCGCGGCGCTGGGCGTGGCGCTCTGGGCCGGCACGATCGACGTGGGGGCGGCACTCTGGCTCGACTGCCTGCTCGGCTGGACGCTGGTGACGCTCGCCTGGATCGACGCCGAGCATCTGCTGCTGCCCGACGTTCTGACCCTGCCGTTGATCCTGGCCGGCCTGGGGGCCGCCTGGGTGCTCGAATGGCCGCCGATCGTCGATGCCGCCGCAGGGGCGTCGGTCGGCTACGTCGTCTTCCGGCTGGTGGCGCTTGCTTATCGGCAGATCCGCGGGCGCGAAGGTCTCGGTGCCGGCGATGCGAAGCTGCTCGCGGTCGCCGGCGCCTGGCTCGGCTGGCAGGCGCTCGGCGACGTGGTGCTGGGCGGTGCGCTCGCCGGGCTGCTCTGGTACTTCATCGCCCGGCCGGCGAATACCGCGACGGAGAATCTTGCGGCGGATGCAGCGCCAGGTCCGGTCGAGCTGCCGTTCGGGCCGGCGCTCGCCGTTGCAATCTGGGTTGTGCGGCTTTACGGGCCGTTTCTCGGTCTCTTTTAACCTATGGTTTTCCAAGCCGCGGCGGCGATGGGATGATTTTGCGCCGTCGAACGTTGTCGAGAGGACGGCTTTCCCAAGATGCCGCCGAAATCACAACGAAAAGTGGGTTCAAAGATGTTCCGAGCATTTCGTCCAGCGACCCGGGCGGTCGCCGCTGCGGCTCTGTTGAGCGGCATCGCCGTCGTAGGGTCGGCGCTGGCCCAGACGTCGCCTGCTGCGCCGGTGCCGGCTGCCGCTCCGGCGACCCCCGCGCCTGCCGCTGTGCCGCCCACCACGTCGCCCACGACCGCCGCAGCACCGGCCGCGGCCGCGCCGACCGCCCAGGCCACCAAGCATTCGGCCCGCGTCGAGGCCCATATCGCCGACCTCAAGAAGCGGCTCAAGATCACGGACGCTGAGAGCAAGCAGTGGGACGATTTCGCTCAGGTGATGCGCGACAACGGTACCGCCATGGAGACGGCCTTGCAGGAGCGTGACGCGAGCAAGGGCATCAGCGCCGTGCAGGACCTGCAGTCCTACGCCAAGATCGCGCAGACCCACGCCGACGGGGTGCAGAAGCTCGCGGCCGCGTTCCAGCCGCTCTACGACAGCCTGTCGCCGGAGCAGAAGAAGAACGCCGACACGATCTTCGAGCAGCGGCGGCACGGCCGGACGGAGCACGAGCCCGCCAAAAAGAAGTCCTGACGCAGTTGACGGAGCCGGGGCCCGACGTCCCGGCTCCGTCCCTTTCCTTTGAAAGGAATGGCATCATGAGCACGAGCAAGCTCGGGTGGCCGGCTCGGCTGGCCCTGCTTTTCGCCCTGGCACCGCTGGCACTCATGCTGGCCGGCGGACCGGCCCGTGCTGAAGACGAGCGCGGGGACCGCGGGCGCGAGCACCAGCGCTGGGAACACCGGGAGTATCGGGACCGGGACTATCGGGACCGGGACCATGGGTGGCATGACCGCGGCTACTACTACGCACCGCCGCCGCCGCCGGTCTATTACGCGCCGCCGGCCCCGCCGCCGGGCATCACCTTGACTTTCCCGATCCGCTGACCGCTGCCGATGGGGCACGGGCGAGGGGCGGCCGAAAGGCCGCCCCGTTTCGTTTCGGCCGCCAGGAGCTTTGGATCAGGCGCTGCCGGCCAGTCGCTGGCGCGCGACGATGCGCTCGCGATGGGCGGTGTAGAGGCCGCTTGCGATGATGATACTGGCGCCGACGAGCGTCAGGCTGTCCGGGATCATGTCGAACAGGAGGAAGCCCGCGAGGCTCGACCAGACGAGCTGGGTATAGGAGAACGGCGCCAGCACCGAGGCGCTGGCCCGGCGGTAGCCCAGCACGACCAGCCATTGCGCCGTGGTCGAGACGCAGGCGATGAAGCCGCCGAGTGCCACCACTTGCCAGCTGGGCGGTTCCCAGATGAACGGCAGGATCAGGCTCGTCACGACCAAGCCGGTGATCGCGGCATAGGCGAGCGTCGTCACCGTGTGGTCGCTGCCCTGGGTCATCTTGCGGGTGAGCACGATGCCGAAAGCCCAGCTGACCGAGGACAAGAGCGGCAGGACCGAGGCCGGGTTGAAGGTGCTGGTGCCGGGCCTGACCACGATCAGCACGCCGACGAGGCCGACCACGATGGCACTCCAGCGCCGGATGCCGACCTTTTCCTTCAGCACCGGGATCGAGAGCGCCGTGATGAACAGCGGCGAGACGAAGCTCATGGCGGTGGCGTCGGCCATGGCGAGATAGCGCAGGCCCGAAGTGAAGAACAGCGCCGAGCCCAAGAGGCCGAGGCCGCGGCCGATCTGCAGCAACGGGGCGGCGGAGCGGAGGCGGGACGGGTGCCGGATCAGGGCCGGCACCATCAGGATCGTGAAGCCGGCATAGCGCAGCCATACCACCTCGATCGGCGGGATGCGCTGGCCCAGGAACTTGGCCGTGGCGTCGGACATGGAGAAGAACACCATGGCGGCGACGATCAGCATGATGCCGCGGACCGGATCGTCCGACTGGCGCTCCGCCGTGCGCTCCATCGATATCGATGCTGTGGGCGATATCGATGCGGCAGGACCGGCCTTGGCGATCGGGACGGCGCTCTCGGTCATGGCACAACCAGACTGCGACAAATTGTACGAGGGGACAGACCCTAGCATTCTCCGTCCGTCCGCAGCCAAGCAGCCGACGAGGGGCGCGTATGCGCCAAAGGACCTGGTATGCCGAAGGACCTGGTATGTCAGAGGACCTGGCGCAGCTGACGGAGCGAGGCGAGCAGGATCCGGTCGCGCGGATCGACTTCGAGCCGGGCACCCGGACGATCGAAGCGATAGGCCTTGCCCGAGACGGGGCCTTGGACGCTGAGGGCGGTATTGCCGATATAGACGAACGCCACGGCGCGCTCCCGCCGCGCGTGTTCGACGTAGGGGCTAGCGCCCGGCGACTGGGTCGGTGCCCGGGATGCCGTCCGCTGTTGCGTCCTGTTCCTGCCGCAGCACATGGTCGTTCTCCTCGTCTTCGCTATAGAAAACAGCGGGAAGCGGTTCGCCCTTCCGGGTCAGCCGTTCGAGCAGGATGGCGCCGGCCGAGAGCGCCGGCCACAGCAGCAGCCGCCCCGCGAGGCCCTGGCCGAGCAGCAGGGCGAGCGGCAGCGCCAGCCACAGGCTCAGGCAATAGAAGCAATCGAGCAGGCTCGCCCAAAAGCCTTGGCCCGCGGCCCGCCGCAGCGACGCCAGCACATTGCCCGGCCCATCCTCAGCATGGAGGAGATGGGTCAGGCGCCAGACGGCAAGGATGCCGAGGACCAGGGGGTAGAAGGGCGTGGCCATGGTGGGATCCATCCGGGGCGTCGTCCGGCCCGCCCCGACATCGAGGACGGAGCGGGCCGGTTCGATCATCTAGACGTTCACGACGGCCACCGAGACGTTGTACTGGCTCCAGTTCAGCCAGGCGGCGTCGATGTACCAGTCATGGGCCTGCGGGTCGGACGGATCGCCGCCCGCGGGGTTGAACGCCCGGCTGTAGCCGTTGAGGCTGAAGCCGTAGCAGCCGGGCAATGCCGAGCCGGGCAGCGTGAAGGTCGCGGTCTGCGACACGAAATTGTCGGCGCTGCTCGTGTGCCAATGCATGTAGGGCAGGCTCGACGGTTCCGGCGACGGCAGCATCGTGCCGCCGCCGCAGCCCGAGTCGATGAGCGACGTCTTCAACAGGTGCTCTGCCGACACCTGGTAGGTGACGCTGAACTCGATGTCCGATCCGGTCGGCCGCTCGACGATCGGGCAGATGAGGTTCGGGAAGACGTGCCAGGTCCCGAACGGCAGCACGCGCCAGGCGAGGCTGGTGATGAGCGGCTTCGGGGCCGAATTGTCGAGCCGGAACGGCACGGCGGCGGGCGTGGTGAAGATCGGGTTCTTGCCGGCGTCGCCGATCTGCAGCGTCACGTCGTAGAGACCGTCCGGGAAGGCGCTGGTCGGCCAGTCCAGGAGTTCGTTCTGCGGGAACCAGGCGTCCGGCGTTGCCAGGATCGGGTACCAGCCCTGGGCGTCCGGCACGACATGCAGCGGTGCGCCGGGGCCCGGCCACGGGTCGACGTACCAGTCGAGATTGGTGAAGGGCACCGCCGGGGCGCCATTGAACGAGTAGAGCAGCCGGTAGTAGCTGCCGCCCTTGAACTGGTTGCAGCCATAGAGCTGCACCGTGCCCATGAAGGGCGCGTTGGCCGGCGTGTCCGGGGTCACGGCCGGCGGAAAGACCGACGCGCGGACGACGCCGTCGGCGTGCGGCGGGTTCGGGCGCACCGCGTAGCCGCGGGTCGGCCCGGCAGACGTGTCGAGATAGGCCGACGTCACCGGCATCAGTCCGGCGAACAGGATCTCGGGCTGCGTGCAGTCGCCGACCGGCGGCACCTGGCAATTGCCGTTGATGCGCGCGTTCGGTGCGGCGTGCAGGATCACGTCGGAGAGCGGGCCGGACTGCCAGCCGATCTGGAACCAGCCATCCGAATAGATCGTCTCCTGGGCGCCGTCGCCGTCCGTGTCCTGGGTCACCCAGAAGGTGATGTCCGGCACCTCGAGGATCGGCACCAGCTCTTCCGTGAGGATCCACTCGCATTTCCAGAGCGGGAAGGGCCCGATATAGCGGTTCGGATCGAACTTGTAGTCACGGCCGGTGGCACCCCGCACGAAGTCGCGGAGCCCCTTGACCCCATGCTTCTGCAGGTGCTGCTGCAGCTCGGCGAGCTTGGGCGAGGTCGGCGGCGGCACGCGCGTCTGATAGGCCGGCTGGTCGAGCAGCCCTTGCAGGACCGACCGATTGCCGCCGAGCGTCGCGGCCTGCTCCGCCAGCAGCAGCCGGCTCGCCGTCTCGCGCCCGGTGATGGCGGCGAGCCGGTCGAGCGACAGCCCGGCATTGCGCAATTCGATCGGGCCCGGATCCGGTCCCGGGATCGGCGTCGGCAGCACGCCGGCCTGCTGCAGCAGGTCGCCGAGGTTCGGTCTGACCAGGACTTCCGGGAAGCAATAGCGCTCGAGCCGCCAGCGGACGACCCAATCGATGTCGAACCGCGGGACCCAGACGCAGAACTTGCCGCATTCGTCGGTGACGACTTCCGCGATCTGCTCTTCATGGCAGAAGATCGGGTAGAGCCAGCCGAGCTTCACGCCCTCGGGGAAATAGCCGAGGAAGTCGCAGTCCGTGTCCATGACATGGACGGTGGCGAAAGGCACCGGCTGATAGAGCCCGCTCGCCGGATCCCAGCGGACGACCTGCCCGCAGACGCGCTGGAACAGGAAGTTGATCGGATCGATCTGCCATTTCAGTGCTTCCGAAAGCTCGGCGATATCGCGGCCTTCGATTTTCGATGCTTCCGTGCCGGTGAGTTGCGCCAGGCGCTGTGCCTGGAGCCCGGTCAGCTTGACCTTGTCCGGCGTCGTGCTAATGGCACTGCCGGCAACACGCTTTGATTTTGCCATGACCCTGCTCCTATGCGTGCGTTTAGGGAGCAGAGCCAATTCAGCGGCGATTTTCGCCGCCTACCCAAAACGCGAAAATAAAGCGACCCGCGGAGCGCAAATCAGATCTCGCCGGAATCATTTGCGGCATATTGGCCGCGTGATATCCCGTCGTCGTGAATTTCTCCGCCCGCGGTAGAATGCTACGTCGCGGGCGGCCGAATTCTTGTGAGCAAGGTCACTCTGAAATAGTTTGACGGGAATTTTCGAAGGCGACGCGTGCCGGCGAGGGGCCTGCACGAGGGTTCCGCTTCGGCGCTATTTCACGAGCGGGCAGCCGCCTTCCGCGACCGGCCGGAACGCGCGCGCCGCCGGGATGTCGCGCACCTTCTTCAGATAGTCCCACGGGTACTGCGATTCCGCCGGGCTCTTGACCTGGTAGAGCGTCAGGTCATAGGCGACCTGGCCGTCGGGCCGGATCGTCGCCGGGCGGCCGAAGAAATCGATGGGAAGGCTACGCATCTCGGCGTTGACGGCGCGCGCCTCGGTCGTGCCGGCTGCCGCCACCGCTGCCAGGTAGTGGCGGACCGAGGCATAGGTCGCCGCCTGCTGCTTCGTCGGCATCCGGTGCATCTCGGTCTCGAAGCGTTTGGCGAAGGCGCGCGCCGCGTCGTTCTGGTCCCAATAGAAGCCCTCGGTCACATAGAGCCGCTGTGCCGCCGCGAGGCCGACGGCATGGATGTCGGTCAGGTAGACGAGCAGCCCCGCCAGCGTCTGTCCGCCGGCATCGAGATGGGCCGCACCGGCCTGCTGGATCATGTGCTCGAGGTCGGCACCCGCGTCGGCCAGCGCCACGATCTTGGCATGCGATGCCTTGGCCGCATTGATAACCGCCGAGAAGTCGGCCGTGCCCAGCGGATGCCGCACGCGGCCCAGCACGAGCGCGCCCAAGGCGCGTGCGGCCTCGTTCGCGTCACGCTCCATGGCCAGGCCGAACGCGTGATCGACCGTGACGAAGAACCAGCTGTCGCCGCCGCTCGGCACGACCGCCTCTGCCGTGCTGCGGGCGAGCGCATAGGTATCCTCGGCCCAATGGGTCGAGGTCGCGGCGCAGGCCGTGCCGATGAGGTCGGAATCCGGCGCGCCGGCGATCAGCAGGGTCTTGTCGCGGGCGCGCCCGATCTGCTGGGCGGCGAGCGCCACGCTCGAGGTCGAGAGGCCGGCGACTGCGTCGACGCCATCGTAGAACCAGCCCGTCAGGATCTGGGTGCCGACGGCGGGGTCGTTCTTGTGGTCGGCGTCGAGCAGCTCGATCGGGCGGCTGAGGACCGTGCCGCCGGCATCGGCGATCGCAAGCCGCGCCGCCACGACATTGCCGGGGCCGCCGGCCTCGGCATAGATGCCGCTCTCGTCGGTCAGGATGCCGATCTTGACCGCGGACGGTGCTTCGACATTCGTGACCGCCGGCGGCGCATCGGCGCCGGTCGCCGTGCCTGGAAGCGCCATCAGCGCGAGCAGCAGCAAAGCGGACGGCATCATCGCCCGCAGATCCATGGTTTCCCCCTTCGTCATCCGGATCGCCCCCTGAACGCCCGGTTCCGGCTCGTCCGACAGCTTGCGGGGCGCTCAGTTGCAGCGCAATGGTGACTTTGTTCGTTTAGTGCTTGTAATGGCGCAGATTCGTCGCTCTTCTTTCAACTTCACAGGTGCGGGTCCTTAATGGGCGGCGGCGATGCGATCACGCGGCGGACGTGTTCGAATGCTGATGGCGGCGCCGTATCGGGGGCCGACCGCAGGGGGCGCGCCGTCGTGAGCACGCCGTTCCGATTGCAGCGCACCTGGCTGGGTATCCATCGGTGGCTCGATCTCGAGGCCGGCATCATCGGCTTCAGCATCCTCGCCGTGCTGGCGTTCGGCACCGTGCTTGCCTTCATGCTGGACCGCAGCCGGAACAGCGCGATCGAAAGTGCCAGGGCGACAACGGGCAGCCTCGTGGTCGCGGCCGAGACGGCGACTGCGCGGACCGTGCTCTCGATCGACGCGATGCTGTCGGCCGTGGCGGAAGCGCTCGACAACCTGCCGCGCGAGGTGCCGATCGACGGGCCGCAGGTCCATGACCTGCTGCGCATCTTCGACGATCAGAATTTTTCGGTCAGGGACATCCTGCTGATCGACGACCAGGGGTTCCAGGTCAACGATTCCGCGTCTGTCCTGCGCAAGCGGCGCTCGCTCGCCGACCGGGATTTCGCGCTGCCGCACGGCGAGGGGGCCGACGCACAGACGCTGTTCATCGGCCGGCCGATCCGGTCGGCCGTGACCGAGAGCTGGTCGATCTACCTGAGCCGCCCGATCGTCCTGCAGGGTGGCCGGTTCGTCGGCCGGATCGCGGCGGAGGTTCCGGTCGAGACGTTCAGCGACTTCTATAAGAAGCTCGACGCCGGCAAGGCGACGAAGATCTGCCTCTATGCAAGCGACGGGACGCTGCTTGCGACCGATCCGTCGGCCGACGACAGGATTGGCCAGCGCATCGTTGGTCCGGATCGTCTGGCCAAGCCCCAGTCCGATGTGGTCACGACGACGGTCGCGTCGGACGCGCCCGACGGCACCCGCACCATTGTCTCCTCCAAGGCGATCCCCGTCCGGCCACTCGCGGTCGAGGCCGGCATCGACTTGTCCGACGCGCTCGGCGCCTGGGACGAGGAGGCGCGCGTGCTGGCCGTGGTTTTCCTTTTGGGCACGGCCGGCTGTGCCGCCTTCGCGCTGCTGCTCGTCATGCTGCTCCACCGGCAGCGGCGCGCCCAGGGGCTGCTGCAGGACGCGCTCGAGCACCTGAGCGAGGGCTTCGTGCTGTTCGACCGGCAGGAGCGGCTGGTCATGTGCAACAGCCGGTTCCGCCAGATCTTTGCCCGGAGCGCGCCGGCGATCGCGCCGGGCGCCGGTCGCGAGCAGATCATCCGCTATGGCGCCGAGCATGGCGAATATCTGGACGTGCCGCCCGGCGAGATCGACGGCTGGACGGCCGGCACCTTGGCCGAGCATCGCCGCGTCTGCGGCAGCACGGTCGACCGTCAGCTGGCCGACGGGCGCTGGCTGCAGATCTCCGAGCAGCGGACCTCGGACGGCGGCACGGTCGGCGTCTGCACCGACATTACCGGCATCAAGGAGCACGAGACGCAGCTCAGGCTGAACGAGGATCAGCTGACGCAGACCATCAAGGCGCTCGAGGAGGCGCGCGTCCAGGCGCAACGCCAGGCCGACGACCTCGCGAAGCTCGCGGGCGACCTCGCCGCGGCGCGCGACAAGGCCGAGGTCGCGAACCGGGCGAAGAGCCAGTTCCTGGCGAACATGAGCCACGAGCTGCGCACGCCTTTGAACGCGGTCATCGGCTTTGCCGAACTTCTGAAGCTCGAGGTGTTCGGGCCGCTCAACGACAAGCAGCGCGAATATGTCGAGGATATCCGCGGCTCGGGCGCGCATCTGCTCGAGGTCATCAACGACGTGCTCGATCTCTCGAAGATCGAGGCCGGCCATGCGGAGCTGCGCGAGGACGCGGCGGATCTCGTCGAGCTGATCGACGGGCAGGTGGCGATCATGCGCCCGCGTGCGGCGCAGGGCGGCCTCACGATTCGGGCGATGTGCCAGCCCGACCTGCCGCCGTGCTGGATCGATACACTCAAGGTCCGGCAGATGGTGCTCAACCTGCTGTCGAACGCGGTCAAATTCACGTCCGAGGGCGGGGCGATCACGGTCGGCGCCGAGATCGAGCCGCCGGGCGGCGAGCGCGCGGGCTGGCTCAAGATCTGGGTCGCCGACACGGGCATCGGCATCGCGGCGGAGGATCTCGCCTATGTGCGCGACCCGTTCCGTCAGGTCGAGAATCACCTGTCGCGCAAATACGAGGGCTCGGGCCTGGGCCTCGCCATCACCGATGCGCAGATGCGGCTTCATGCCGGGCTGCTCGATATCGAGAGCGAGCTCGGCGAAGGCACGACGGTGACCCTGTGGTTCCCGGCGACGCGTGTGCTTGACCGGACGGCGGCCAGGCCTGGAGTCTCGGCTTCCGGAGTCGCCGCCCCCGGAATCTCAGCCAACGCTTAAGCCTTCCGCGGTATGGTGGATGGAGAGCTTCCCTAGGGAGGGGATCGCGGTCTTGCGTTTGGATGCGGTACTGGAGTTGGGCTCGGCTCTCGGGACGTCGCTGCGGCAGGGGGCTGCATCGGGCGCCGGGACGGCGCTGAACGGTCTCGATGGCCTCCTGTTCAGCCGCCTGCGCGTCTGGTGGTACGGGTTCGATCCGCGCGTCATCCCGATCGAGGCGACGCCCGAGCCGGAACCCGTCGAGGACGTGCGTGACGTCGCGGAGGAGCCGGTTGACCGCCTGGCGCTGGCGCAGAAGATCTGGGGATCGGGCTTCCTGGTGCCGGGCGGCGCCGACTATGTCATGACGATGGTGAAGCTGTTCGGCGTCAATCCCGCCATGAGCATGCTGGATTTGAGCGCCGGCCTCGGCGGACCGTCGCGCCACGTCTCGCAATTCTTCGACGTCTACATCACGGCGATGGAGCGGGCACCCGAGATCGCCAAGCGCGGCCACGGCATGTCGGTCGATGCGGGTCTCGGCCGCAAGGTGCCGATCACCGCCTATGATCCGGAGACGGTCGAGCTCAAGCCGCACGCCTTCGATTGCGCCTATGGCGAATATTTGACCGCGTCGGTCGCGGCCAAGGACCGGTTCTTCCGCGAGGTGATGCGCAGCCTCAAGGCACGCGGGCAGTTCAGCTTCGTCGATTTCGTGCTGGCCGAGGGCGAGCTCGAGGATCCGCGGCTCGACGCGCTGCGCAGGCTCGAGCGCTTCACCCCCATGCCCTGGCGGGTGAAGCAATATACCGACTGCCTCAACGCCGCCGGCTTCGACGTGCGCATCGCCGAGAACCATACCGAGCACTATATCCGCCACGTGGCACTCGGCTGGGCGCAGTTCGTGCAGACCTATGACGTGAAGCTGATGACGCGGGCGACCCAGCGCGCCGTGGCCGAGGAGGCCGAGCTCTGGATGACGCGGATTGCCGCGATCCAGAGCGGCGTGCTGCAGGTCTATCGTTTCTACGCGGTGTCGACCTACGGCAGTGTCAGCTGATTCCCCCTGGCCGTCCCCCGGCCATCCCGCTCCGGCGCCCCGCAGCCCCTGCAGGCGCGCGTTGCGTCGAAAGGTGGCTGCGGTGGATTGACAGGGGCAGGGCATTACCATAGGTTCCGCGGCTTCCAAGTTTATCCATGCCGCATCGCCAGGGCTCGTCATGAAGATCGTGAATTCGCTGAAGACGCTGAAGAAGCGCGACAAGAACTGCCGCGTTGTGCGCCGCAAGGGCCGCGTCTACGTGATCAACAAGGCCAACCCGCGCTTCAAGGCCCGCCAGGGCTGAGCCGGGCGAGGTCCCAAGCGACCTCGCGCCTTCAAGACCGCGTTACATAGGATCGCGTTACAGGCGAAAGGCTGACGAATCGAGGATTCGTCGGCCTTTCGTCATTTCGGTGCATCCGTCCGCCGTCGAAACTCCGGCCTTGCCAGCCTCGCCGCCGGGCTGAGATCATGAGTCCCAACATATTGGGCTGGGGGCCGGCCATCCATCCGGCCGCCGGCCATGGGATTGGGACGGAATTCGCCGATGAAGATGCCGACTCCGGACGCCGCCATCGTCGCGCGCCGGCGCGAGATCGCCGATCATCTGCAGCGCTTGCTTGCGCCCGAATCGGTGATCGCGTCCGACGAGGAGCGCCGCGTCTATGAGAGCGACGGGCTCACCGCCTATCGCCAGCCGCCGCTCATCGCAGTGCTGCCGAGCTCGACGGCCGAGGTCTCGGCGGTGCTGGCCTATTGCCAGGTGGAAGGTATCAAGATCGTGCCGCGTGGCGCCGGCACGTCGCTCTCAGGCGGGGCACTGCCGCTCGCCGACGCCATCACGCTGGGCCTGGGCAAGCTCAACCGGGTGCTGGAGATCGATCTCCCGAACCGGACGGTGACGGTGCAGCCGGGCGTCACCAACCTCGGCATCACCCGCGCGGTCGAGCATGCCGGCTTCTATTACGCGCCCGATCCGTCGAGCCAGATCGCCTGCACGATCGGCGGCAATATCGCCGAGAATTCGGGCGGCGTGCACTGCCTCAAATACGGGCTCACGACCAACAACGTGCTCGGCCTCGAATTCGTGCTGATGAACGGCGAGGTCGTGCGGCTCGGCGGCAAGCACCTCGATGCCGGCGGCTACGATCTCATGGGCGTGCTGACCGGGTCCGAGGGCCTGCTGGGCGTCGTGACCGAGGTCACGGTGCGGGTGTTGCCAAAGCCGTCGCACTTGAAGGCCATGATGATCGGCTTCCCCACAAGCGAGCAGGCCGGCGAATGCGTCGCGCGCGTCATCGCCGGCGGCATCATCCCGGCCGGCATGGAGATGATGGACAAACCCGCGATCCATGCGGCCGAGGCGTTCGTCCACGTGGGCTATCCGCTCGACGTCGGCGCACTCCTGATCATCGAGCTCGACGGGCCGGAATGCGAGATCGACGCCTATATGGTGCGGATCGAGGCGATCGCCGGCGAGTGCAGCGCCGTCTCGTGCCGCGTCAGCCGGAGCGAGGCGGAGCGGCTGGGATTCTGGGCCGGCCGCAAGGCAGCCTTCCCGGCGGTCGGTCGTATTTCGCCCGACTATTACTGCATGGACGGCACGATCCCACGCCGCCGGCTTGCCGAGGTGCTGGCGCGGATGGAGGCGCTGTCGGCGCAATATGGCCTCAAGGTCGCGAACGTGTTCCATGCCGGCGACGGCAATCTGCACCCGCTCATCCTCTATGACGCGAACCAGCCCGGCGAGCTCGAGCGTTGCGAAGAGTTCGGCGCCGAGATCCTCAAGCTCTGCGTCGAGGTCGGCGGCGTGCTGACCGGCGAGCACGGCGTCGGCGTCGAGAAGCGCGACCTGATGCCGGCGATGTTCGACGAACACGACCTCGATCATCAGATGCGGCTCAAATGCGCCTTCGACCCGGACCATCTGCTCAATCCGGGCAAGGTATTCCCGCAGCTGCGCCGCTGCGCCGAACTCGGCCGCATGCATGTGCACCACGGCGAGCTGCCGTTCCCGGACCTGGAGCGCTTCTAGCGCGTCTCATAAGAGAAGCCGATCGATGAATGTGCTGAGACCCGACAGTGCCGCCGCGGTCGAGGAGGCGATTGCGACCGCCGCCGCGGAGCGGACCCCGCTCGAGATCACGGGCGCCGGCACCAAGCGCGGATGGGGGCGGCCGGTCGAGGCGGCTCAAGGGCTGTCGCTTGCCGGCCTGCGCGGCATCACGCTCTACGAGGCGGAAGAGCTGGTGCTCTCGGCCCGCGCCGGCACGACGCTCGCCGAGATCGAGCTGTCGCTGGCGCAGAAGGGCCAGCAGCTGGCATTCGAGCCGCCGGACTGGGCGGGGCTCTACGGGGCGGCACCCGGTACGCAGACCATCGGCGGCATCATCGCCTGCAACCTCGCGGGGCCGCGGCGGCTCACTGCCGGGGCGGCGCGCGACCACCTCCTGGGCTTCCACGCCGTGAGCGGCCGGGGCGAACCGTTCAAGAGCGGCGGGCGGGTGGTCAAGAACGTCACCGGCTTCGACCTGTCGAAGCTGATGGCGGGCTCGTTCGGCACGCTCGCCGTCATGACCGAGGTGACGCTCAAGGTGCTGCCCCGGCCGGAGACGGCGGCGACCCTGCTGCTGCTGGGCCAGGATGCTGCGACCGCGGTCGGCTCGATGGCAGCCGCACTCGGCAGCTCGAACGAGGTCTCGGGTGCGGCCTGGCTGCCCGCGACGCTCGCTGGGCGGCTCGGCATCGGCGAGGGAGCGGCGGTGACGGCGCTGCGCTTCGAGGGCCTGGCCGAATCGGTGGCATACCGCGTGGCGGCGCTGGGCTCGCTCATTCCCGGCGCCGCGGCTCGGCTCGAGGGGGTGGCGTCGGACGCGTTCTGGCGCGCCGTCGGCAACGCCGACCCGCTGGCATCCGACCCGCTGGCATCCGATCCGCCGGCATCCGACCCGGCGCGCGATCTCTGGCGCGTCTCGGTGGCGCCGCTCGACGGTGCCCGGCTGATCGCAGCCCTGCCGGAGGCCGAGGCCTATCTCGACTGGGCGGGCGGGCTCGTCTGGCTGGCGCTGCCGGCCTCGACCGACGGCGGTGCCGCGCGGGTACGGCAGGCCAAGGGCCAGGCCGGCCACGCGACCTTGGTTCGGGCGGGTGCCGAGGCCCGGGCGCGGACGCAGGTCTTCGAGCCGGAGCCGCCGGCGCTGACGGCGCTCAGCCGGCGCATCAAGGCGAGCTTCGATCCGCTTGGCCTGCTCAATCCCGGCCGCATGGTTGAGGGGCGCTAGCCGCGATGCAGACGAATTTCTCCCTGGTCCAGCTCGCCGACCCGGACGTGCGGGAATCCGAGAAGATCCTGCGCACCTGCGTCCATTGCGGCTTCTGCACGGCGACCTGCCCGACCTACGTGCTGCTGGGCGACGAGCTCGACAGCCCGCGCGGCCGCATCTACCTGATCAAGGGGATGCTGGAGCAGAACAAGCCCGCGACCGAGGAGGTCGTGCGCCATGTCGACCGCTGCCTCTCGTGCCTGTCCTGCATGACGACCTGCCCGTCGGGCGTGAACTACATGCATCTGGTCGATCACGGTCGCGCCTGGATCGAGAAGACCTACCGGCGGCCCTGGCTCGACCGGCAGATCCGGCGCGTGCTGGCCCTGGTGCTGCCGCGGCCATGGCTGTTCCGCCTGGCGCTGCTGGGCGCCGGCCTCGCCCGGCCGCTGGCGCCGTTGCTGCCGCCACGGTTGAAAGCGATGCTGCGCCTGGCGCCGCGCTCGCTGCCGACCTCGTCGCCCGTCGACCTGCCGCAGGTCTTCCCGGCGGAGGGGCTCCGGCGCAAGCGGGTGGCGCTCCTGAACGGGTGCGCCCAGCAGGTGCTGGCGCCCGGCATCAACGAGGCGACGATCCGGCTCTTGACCCGGCACGGCTGCGAAGTGGTGGTGGCGTCGGGTGCCGGCTGCTGCGGCGCGCTCGTGCATCACATGGGCCGCACCGAAGAGTCCCACGCGGCGGCCAAGGCCAATATCGACGCCTGGATGCTGGAGATCGAGGAGGACGGGCTCGACGCGATCGTCGTCAACACGTCCGGCTGCGGCACGACGCTCAAGGATTATGGCTTCATGCTGCGCAACGATCCGGTCTACGCCAAGAAGGCGGCGGCCGTCTCGGCGCTGGCCCGGGACGTGAGCGAGCTGATGACGGAACTCGGGCTCGAGGTTCCGACGCAGCACGCGCCCGGCCTTACCGTCGCCTATCACGCGGCCTGCTCGCTGCAGCACGGCCAGCAGATCCGCGACGAGCCCAAGGCGCTGCTCAAGGCGGCCGGCTTCACGGTCAAGGAAGTGCCGGAGGGCCATCTCTGCTGCGGCTCGGCCGGCACCTACAACCTGATGCAGCCGGAGATCGCCGAGCGGCTGAAGGCGCGCAAGATCGAGAACATCCTGTCGACCGCGCCAGACCTGATCGCCGCCGGCAACATCGGCTGCATCACCCAGATCGCGAGCGGCACGACCCTGCCGATCGTCCACACGGTCGAGCTCCTGGACTGGGCGACCGGCGGGCCGAAGCCGGCGGCGCTCAGCCAATAGCAGCGTCAGACGAAGCGACTGGCCTCGGTCACGGCTGATCCCGGCGTGAGGCCGCGAGTTTCGGCAGGACAAGCGACAGGGCCAGCGCGCCGACGCCGACGAGCGTGGGCTCGATCCAGTTGAGCGAGCCGGTCAGCACCTGGCCGCCGGCCGAGCCGACATCGACGCAGAACACCGTGATCGGCAGCTGGCCGACGAGCGAGCCCGCGAGATAATTGCCGAGCGAGATGCGCGACAGGCCGAAGGCGTAGTTGACCGGCGTATGCGGCATGATCGGCACGAGGCGGATGAGTGCCACCGCGCGCCAGCCGCCGCGCTCGACCCGTGCCAGGAGCTCGCCGAGCTTCGGCAGGCGGTCGGGCCGGATCCAGCCGGCATTGACGTAGCGCGCGAGCGCGAAGCCCGCGAGCGAGCCGGCCATGGCGCCGAGCACGGCCCAGAGCGTGCCGTACCACAGCCCGAACATCAGGCCGGCCGCGATCGACAGCGGCGTGCGCGGCACGAACAGCAGGCTCGCTGCGATATGGATCGCGATGAAGATCAGCGGCGCGTAAGGATTGCCGGCGATGAGCTCCTTGAGGTGCGCCGGCTGGAACTCACCGCGCTCGCGCCAGACCAGCGCGAAGGCCACGACGATCAGGGCCACGAGGGCGATCCGCAGCAGGGTGCTCCCGAGCTTCGGCATCAGGCCTGCGGGTCCGCCGGGTCCAGCAGCACCGGCACCTTGGCGCGACGCTGCAGCCACATCAAGCCGAACAAGTCGACGATGCCGACCAGCGCCCGGTCGAGCGTGCCGTAGTTCGACTTGCCGCGCTCGCGCGGCCGGTGGTTGACCTTGACCGAGACGACCGTGCCGCCGGCGCGCAGCACGAGTGCCGGCAGGTAGCGGTGCATGTGGTCGAAATAGGGCAGCTCGAGGAAGGTCGCGCGCGCGAACAGCTTGAGGCCGCAGCCGGTATCGGGCGTCGCGTCGCCGAGCAGGCGCGAGCGCAACCCGTTGGCGAAGCGCGAGGAGAGCCGCTTTACGAGCGTGTCGCGGCGCTTCGCGCGGTGGCCGCAGAAGATCGCCGGGCGGCCGGGTTCGGCGGTGAGTGCCAGGCGCCAGAGACTGGGGATGTCGGCCGGATCGTTCTGCCCGTCGCCGTCGAGGGTGGCGACCCAGCGGCCGCGCGCGGCCTTGACGCCGGTGCGGACCGCCGTGCTCTGGCCGCAGCTCTTGGCGTGGCGCACCAGGCGCAGCACCGGGTCGTCCCGCTGGATCCGGGCGAGCCGCTCAGCGCTGTCGTCGGTCGAGCCATCGTCGACATAGACGATCTCGTACTGGACGAGGCCGTCGAGCGCCGCATGGATCTCGGCAATCAGCGGCGCCAGGTTCTCGGCCTCGTTCTTGACGGGAATGACGACGGAGAGATCCAAGGCGGTGCCGGTCCTGTGCTGATCGTTAGTTGGGGTTGGAAGCGGCGGCATGTACCACGTTTTGCCGGGTCATACCAACCGACTTCCGCCGGACCACCGGACAATCCTGGTGAGCGCCGAGGGGATGCCGGGGTCTGGCCGCGCGTATTACTTCCGATCACGCAGTTGCGGCCCCGTTCGACAACTATCGGCCGCGCGTATCTTTTCGAGGTTCTGTAATGAACGAGGCGATCATTGCCGCGTCGCGGTTCGGCTATGGCGCCGGACCGGACGGGACGCACGCGTTCGCGGCCGATCCGCGCGGCTGGCTCAAGGCGCAATTGGCGCCGCAGGCGCCGCTGTTGCCCCGTTTCGCCGGGCTGCCGGGCTCGGCCGAGCTGGTCGTGACCCTGCAGCAGCTGCGGCAGGAGCGTCGGCAGGCCAAGGCCGAGGCCGAGGCGTCGCCGCGGCCATCGGCCGCGGGCGAGCCCCAAGGGCACCAGATGCTGCCGGAACAGCGCGTCCTGCGCCAGGCTGTGCTGCAGGAGACGGCGGCCAAGCTCGACGCGGTTACGACCAGCGCCAAGCCCTTTGTCGAGCGGCTGGTCAGCTTCTGGTCCAACCATTTCACCGTGTCGGGCGTCCGGCCGATCGTGCGGCCGCTCGCCGGCAGTTTCGAGCGCGAGGCGATCCGGCCCCATGTCGCCGGCCGGTTCGAGGATCTGGTGCTGGCCGCCGTGCAGCACCCGGCCATGGGCCTCTATCTCGACAATTGGGTTTCGGTGGGGCCGGATTCCCGCGTCGGCCAGCGCAGCACGCGCGGGCTGAACGAGAATCTGGGCCGCGAGCTTCTGGAGCTGCACACGCTCGGCGTCGACGGCGGTTACAGCGAGGAGGACGTCCGCGCGCTCGCCCGCATCCTGACCGGCTGGTCGATCGGCGGGCCGCGGGTCGACGAGCCGGGCCGCTTCCGCTTCGTGCCGGCGATCCACGAGCCTGGCGACAAGATCTTCCTCGGCCGGCGCTATCCGGAAGCGGGCATGGGCGAGGGGCTGGCGGCGATCCGGGTCATCGCCAACCATCCGTCGACCGCCCGGCATGTGGCGCGGCAGCTGGCCCAGCATTTCATCACCGACCAGCCGCCGCCGGCCGCGGTCGACCGGCTCGCCCAGGTGTTCATGCAGACCGGCGGCGACCTCCGCGCCGTGAGCCTGGCGCTTGTCGATCAGCCGGAGGCCTGGAGCAGCTACCTGCAGAAGATCAAGACGCCGTTCGACTTCGTCGCCTCGGCAATCCGTGCAACAGGCAAGCCGCTGACACCGGAACAGGCGATCAACGGGCTCAACCGGCTAGGGCAGGGCCTGCACATGGCGCCGTCGCCGGCCGGCTGGCCCGATGACGCCGCATCGTGGGTCGGACCGGAGGCAGTGCTGCGTCGCGTCGAATGGGCCCAGGCCTATGCCGGACAGGTCGGCGACGACGTCGATCCGGCGGTGCTGACCGAGGCGGTGCTGGGCGACACGATTGCCGCCGACCAGCACCAGGCCATCGCCCGCGCCGAAAGCCGTCCGATCGCGCTCGCCATGCTGCTGGCGAGCCCCGCCTTCCAACGTCGGTGACCGCCATGACCTCGCTCGATACTCTCATCAGCCGCCGCCGGCTCATCGGCACGCTCGGTGCCAGCGCCGGCTTGGCGGCACTCGGCTTGCCGCGGATCGCCTTTGCCGCGGCACCGACCGAGAACCGGTTGGTCGTCGTCATGTTGCGCGGTGCGCTCGACGGGCTCGCCGCCGTGCCGCCCTACGGCGATTCGCGCTACCCCGAACGGCGGGCGAACCTGGCCCTGCCGATGCCGGGTCAGCCGGACGGCATGCTGCCGCTCGACCGCACGTTCGCGCTCAACGCGGCGCTCGCGTCGATCCAGCCGATGTGGTCGGCGGGCGAGCTGCTGATCGTGCCGGCGACGGCGGGCGGCTATCATACGCGGTCCCATTTCGACGCCCAGGACCTGTTGGAAATGGGACTGGTCGAGCGGCACGGCACGCCCAGCGGCTGGCTCAACCGGGCGCTCGTCGATATCCAGGGCGGCGACCGGCAGCGGCGGTTGGGGCTCGCGGTCGGCCCCGCGGTGCCGCTGATGCTGCGCGGCAGCGTCGCGGTCGCGTCCTGGGAACCGCCGAACCTCAAGCCGGCCGACCCGACGCTGCTCGCCGCCCTCGCTCAGATGTATGCCGGCGACAAGCTCCTGGGCCCGGCGCTTGCCGACGGCATCAAGGCACAGAACCTGTCGGACGAGGTGTTGGGCTCCGGCATGATGGATGCCGACGGCAAGCCGCGCTTCGCCAAGGCCGGCGGCTACGGCCCCGGCGCCTTCAAGCCGATGGCTGAGGCGGCAGGCGGCCTGCTCGCGGCGGCGGACGGCCCGCGGGTGGCGGTGATCGACATGGGCGGCTGGGACACCCATGTCGGACAGGGCACGGTCAAGGGCCGGCTCGCCGACAACCTGCGGGGCCTCGCCGACGGGTTGGCGCAGCTCAAGACCAGCCTGGGCCCGGCCTGGGGCCGGACCGTCGTGCTGATCATGACCGAATTCGGCCGGACGGTGGCGCCGAACGGCACCAACGGCACCGACCATGGCACCGCGTCGGTGGCGCTGCTTTTGGGCGGCGCCGTCAGGGGCGGGCGCGTCGCCGGCGACTGGCCGGGCCTGAGCCAGCTCGAGGAGAATCGCGACCTGCGCATGGCGACCGACCTGCGTGCGGTTGCCAAGGGCGTGCTGCGTGATCATCTGGGCGTGGCGCAGGCCCATCTCGACACGGCGGTCTTCCCCGACAGCGCAGCAGTGAAACCGCTGGGTGGCCTCGTCAGAGCCTAGAGGTTGTGCAGCCGTCCGTTGGACAAACTCTTCTCGTAAAATCAACAGGTTGCAAAGTGCTCGGCCTTCTCTCGAAAGAGCGGACACGGCGTTAATTTTCCGGTAATCATGCGGTATCTGGCCTCTGTCGTGTGACGAGGCGACGAGAGGGCGGGTCGGGATGGCGACGGCGCAGCTGCGGGCGGTGGAGACGGCGAGGGACGTACAGACGGGCTCGGCCTTGCTGCTGGTCGAGGAAGACCGGATCAATCAGATGATCGCTTCGGCGCTTCTCGAGAGCGACGGCTACCGCGTCACCATCGCGAATGATGGGCTCGAGGCGCTCGAGAAAGCGGCCCTCCATCGCTTCGATGCGATCCTGATGGATGTCGTGATGCCGCAGCTCGACGGGATCGGGACGACCCTTCGGTTGCGCGCCGAAGAAGGGCCGAATCGCACGACGCCGATTCTCGCGTTGACGGCAAATACGAGGCCGGGCGACCGCGAGCGCTACCTCGCCGCCGGCATGAACGATTGCCTGGCGAAGCCGTTCGATCTCGCCATGGTGCGGATGGTCCTCGCCCGATGGATCGACAATGGGTCTGGCGTGCCGGAAGCGCCCCATGCATCTGGCGATGTCGTGGCCGTGCCGATCCTGGACGAAAGCCGGCTGACCGGCCTCGAAGCGAGGATCGCCGGGCCGAAATTCGCGGCGATGGTGCGCGCGTTCATCGACAACGCGGATCAGCGGTTGGAGCGCATCGCGGAATCCCATGCGACCGGCGACCAGGCAAGCCTCGAACGCGAGGCGCATAGCCTCGCGGGGGCCGCGTCCAATGTCGGCGCACTGCAGCTGGCGGCCGCGGCGCATCGTGTCGAGGCGGCGTGCGGCACGCCCGATGCCGCCAAGCACGACGTCCTGATGCGCGAAATCGCCGAGCTCAGGCCGGCGCTCGCAGCGGCCCGGCAGGCCTTGTCGGCGCGCTTCCTCCGCGCGGCGTCCGCTGTGCCGGGCGCGATCTGACGGTCAAGCGGCGGGCGGCGGCCCCTTGCGACTCTGCCGATAGGCCGACAGCAGAGCATCGAAGCTGCGGATCATGCGGCTATGCAGGTCCGGCCGATGCTCGAGCCGGCTCATGACGATGGCGGCCGCTTCCAGCGTCGACACACTCTCGCGCCGTGGCTCCTTCCTGAGCTTGCCGTAGCGCGACGGCGTCTTGGGCTCGATCACGAGGCGGCGCAGCTTGAGCAGCCACGCATTGCGCCACCAGAGCGCCTTGGCCTGGCTCCAGGTGCCGTCGAGCAGGACGATGCCGTCGAGCTGCGCTAGCGCTTCGCCCTGGGCCGGGCCGAGCGCGCCCTTGCGATCGAGCACCGCCAGTTCGCGCTCGCGCGCCTCGGGTGGCAAGGCGGCGGGGCCGAGGTAGAGCACGCCCCAGCGTTTGGGGTCGGCCACGGGTCGGCCGAGCGCCTTCGACAGGTTCGGCCAGCTGAGGCCGATCTTGAGCGCGGCGTTCTGGAAATGCAGGGCGGCAAGCCGCGCCGTGCCGAGATCGCGATCCTGCTCCTGTGGGTGCTGCAGGATCAGCACGAACACCCGGTTGGCGAGGGGCTCGATCGTGGTGCAGACGCAGAGCGCCGTCGCCTTGAGGCAGCGCGGGCAGGTCTCGTCCTGGGGAAGTTCTAAATCCATGGCCGGCAGGAAAGCCGGTTTGCCGGCGCCTGTCGAGAACAAGCAGGATCAGCGGCCGGCGCCAGCGTTGAGTAAGGGACTGGGTGCTACTCGCCCAATCCCCTACTCAACGCTGGCGCCGTCGACGTAGAAGCTGCGCGACGGCAGCATGCGGAAGCCCTTGACGCGCGGTGCGACGATATAGGCGACGCGGCCATAGGAGAGCGGGATCGCCGGCAGGTCGTTGAGCAGGATCCGCTCGGCGCGGGCGAGTTTCTCGGCGCGGGCGAGGAAGTCGGGGCTATTGTCGGCCTGGCGCAGCAGGTCGTCGAATACGGCGTTTCGGTAATGACCGAGATTGCCTGCGTTGAGCGGCGTGCCCCGGAAGGCGGCGAGCAGTTCGAGCGGATCGGGCGCCGCCGCGTTTTCGGTGACGAAACCAATGTCGAACTCGTCCCGGCGGTAGGCCGTGAAGCGGGCGACTTCGTCGTCGATGATTTTACAGCGGATTTCGGCACCGAGGGCGGCCTTCCAAAGGCCCGCCACGGCGGCGCAGCGGTCAAAGCTGCCTTCGAGCAGGGTCGCGACGAGCGGGTGCTGTGGCCCGTACTGGGCCTCGGCATAAAGACGCCGCGCCTCGATCAGGCGGTCCGCCATGGGGCGGGCGGCGAAATCGAGGCGCGGATGGGCATAGGCAGGGAAGCTGCGCGGCACCAGCGAGTTCGCGGGCTCAGCGGTCTGTGCTGCGAGCTTGCGCGCAATCGCCTCCGGCTCGAACGTCAGCGCAAGCGCGCGGCGCAGGCTGTGGCTTTCCGCGAGCGGGCCCGACCGCATGTTGAAGAAGTAATAGGCGATACGGTTCAGCGGCTGGATCCTGATCTGGTCGCCCATCAGGGTTCGCTGGTCCCGCACCTCTTCGTCGGTCAGGCCCAGCACGTCGAGATCGCCGTGGGCGAACATCTCCTTCGCCGCCTGGCGGCTCGGCTGGACGATGAGCTCGATGCGGTCGAGCCGGATCTGGTCGGCGTTCCAATAGGCCGGGTTCTTGACCAGCGTGATGCCGTCGCCGCGGCGGAAGGCGGCCAGCACGAACGGCCCGTTCGAGACCATGTGGCCGGGCTCCGTCCAGGCGGAGCCCCAGCGCTCGACGACCTGGCGTTCGAGCGGGGTCAGGAGCGTCGCCCAGTTGAGGAAGAACGGCAGCGGGTGCGACAGGGTGACCGACAGCGTGTGCTCGTCGACCACGGCGACGCCGAGCGCTTCCGGCGGCAGCTTGCCGCTCAGGCAGTCGCGGGCATGTAGCACGGATTCGATGGCGCTTGTCGACCGGCCGCCGGTCTTGGGGTCGACGTAGCGGCGGAAGGCATAGACGAAGTCGGCCGCCGTGACCGGTTGGCCGTCGCTGAAGCGTGCCTCGGGCCGCAGGTGAAAGAGATAGGTTCGGCCGTCGGCGGAAATGTCCCAGGAAGCGGCGGCGCCGGGCACGGCATCGCCATTCGAGTCCTCGCGCGTGAGGCCTTCGAGCATCATGGTCGTGACGACCCGTTCGGCGGCCCACGTGCGCAGCTGCGGGTCGAGCGTCTCGATCTCGTTCGGCACCGGCAGGTGCAGTACGCGCTCGCCCGCTGCCGTGGCCGTGATCGACCAGAGCATCAGCACGAGCGCCCAGCAGGCAAAGCCGAATGCGCGCACCGCCATCCCCCCGTCGCCCATCAACCTGTCGCGACGCCCGATCGTCGCGAAAGCTCGCCACTCAATCAAGCGGCGAGATCCCGATAAGCCGCGGGATCCAGGCCTCAGTTCGGCGCCTGGACCCATGCGATGCGCAGGATGTTCGTGGCGCCGGGGGTGCCGAACGGCACGCCCGCGGTGATGACGATACGGGCGCCTTCCTGGGCGAAGCCGTGGGCATAGGCGATCCGGCTCGCCTTGTGCACCATGTCCGAGAAGGTCGAGACGTCCTTGGTCACGACCGGATGGACGCCCCAGACCATGGCGACGCGCCGGGCGATCTGCGGGCTGGCGGTCAGGCACAGGATCGGCACGGGCGGCCGCTCGCGCGCGGCGCGCAGCGTGGTTGAGCCCGAGGTGGTGTAGGTCACGATCGCCGCGGCCTTGACCGTGCTCGCAACCTGGCGCGCGGCCGCGGTGATCGCGTCCGACGTGGTTTCCTGCAGGGCGGGATGGTCCGTGTCGAGCCGGGCCAGGAACAGCGGGTCCTGGTGCACCCGCGTGATGATGCGGTTCATCATGTCGACCGCCTCGACCGGGTAGTCGCCGGCGGCGGTCTCGGCCGACAGCATGACCGCGTCGGCGCCCTCATAGACGGCGGTCGCGACGTCGGACGCCTCGGCCCGGGTCGGCGTCGGCGCCTTGATCATGCTCTCCAGCATCTGGGTCGCGACGATCACCGGCTTGCCCGCCTGCCGGCAGGCATGGACGATGCGGCGCTGGGCAATCGGCACGTCCTCGGGCGGGGTTTCGACGCCCAGGTCGCCGCGCGCGACCATGATGCCGTCGGACTGCTCGACGATCGCCTCCAGGTGCTCGAGCGCGCTTGGCTTCTCGAGCTTGGCCAGCAATGCGGCGCGGCCGGCGATCAGCTTGCGGCCCTCGGCTACGTCTTCGGGGCGCTGCACGAACGACATTGCGACCCAGTCGATGCTCTGGTCGAGAGCGAAGG
Organism: Aliidongia dinghuensis; assembly: GCF_014643535.1. NCBI lineage: Bacteria > Pseudomonadati > Pseudomonadota > Alphaproteobacteria > Rhodospirillales > Dongiaceae > Aliidongia > Aliidongia dinghuensis. The sequence continues at coordinate 108,956 of NZ_BMJQ01000008.1, forward strand.
CGAGGTCGGCGCGGTCCTTCTCGGTGAGCGCCGAGATCGGCAGCACGGCGTTCGGCACGTTGACGCCCTTGCGGTTCGACAGCACGCCGCCCACCACGGCGGTAAGCTCGGCGAAGTCCGCGCCGCAACGCTCGACGCGCAGCCGCACCTTGCCGTCGTCGACCAACAGGTCCGTGCCCTCAGTGATCGCCTGGAAAATCTCGGGATGGGGCAGGGTGCAGCGCTTGTCGCCGCCGATCGTCGGCTCGAGATCGAGGCGGAACTTGGCGCCGGTCGGCAGGTTGACGCGGCCCTGGTCGAACGTGCCGAGCCGGAGCTTCGGCCCCTGCAGGTCGATCATCACGCCCAACGGGTGGGAATAGCGCTTCTCGATATGCCGGATGCGGTCGACGTTCGCCCGGTGGTCGTCGTGGCTGCCGTGGCTGAAGTTCAGGCGGAACACGTCGACGCCGGCCAGGAACAGGCGTTCGATCATGGCGTCGGTCGAGCTTGCAGGACCAAGGGTCGCAACGATCTTGGCGCTGCGCTGCCGGCGAACGGTAAGCTTCACGATAGGCGGATCCTCTGGGAATGGGCTTCGCTGGACGGATCAGGTCAATGGATCAGGATCGCCCGGAAATCGTTGACGTTGGTATAGGTCGGCCCGGTGACGACCAGATCGCCGAGCGCCTTGAAGAAACCATAAGCGTCGTTATTGTCGAGCATCGCCTGCGGGTCGAGCCCGATCGCCCGGGCGCGGCTGAGCGTGGTCGGATCGATGATCGCGCCCGCATTGTCCTCCGTGCCGTCGATGCCGTCCGTATCGCCGGCGATGGCGAAGATCCCGGGGTGATCCTCGAGCGCGATGGCGAGCGCCAGCATGAATTCCGCGTTGCGTCCGCCGCGGCCCTGGCCGCGCACCGTCACGGTCGTCTCGCCGCCCGACAGGAGGACGGCCGGCGGCTGGGCCGGATGGCCATGGTGCGCGATCGACTTGGCAATGGCCGCATGCACCTTCGCAACCTCGCGCGCCTCGCCCTCGAGCGCGTCGCCGAGGATAACGGCATTGCGTTGCGCCTTTTTGACGGCGGCGGCGGCGGCCTCGAGCGCCATCTGCGGTGTCGCGATCATGGTGAAGCGGTTGCTGGCGAGCCGCGGGTCGCCGGGCTTCGGTGATTCGTCTTCCGCCCGCTCGAAATGACGGGCAACGGCCGGCGGCAGCGCGATGCCGTACCGCTCGATCACGTGGCGCGCATGGAGGAAGGTCGTGGGATCCGCGACGGTCGGGCCTGAGGCGATGATGGCAGGATCGTCGCCCGGCACGTCGGAGATCGCGAGCGTCAAGACCTGCGCCGGGGCGGCCGCGGCCGCAAGCCGGCCGCCCTTGATGCGCGACAGGTGCTTGCGCACCGTATTCATCTCACCGATCGTGGCGCCCGATTTGAGGAGCGCGCGCGTCACCGCCTGCTTGTCGTCGAGGCTGAGCCCGTCCGCCGGCAGCGTCATGAGCGCGGAGCCGCCGCCGGAGATGAGGCACAGCACCAGGTCGTCGGGCGTCAGGCCCTGGACCGCGGCCAGCACGCGCTCCGCCCCCTCGACCGCATGCTGGTCGGGCACGGGATGGGCCGACTCGACGATCTCGATCCGGTCGAGCGGCAGGCGCTGGCCATGGCGCGTGACGACGAGACCGCCGAGCGGCCCCGGCCAATGGGCCTCGACGGCGAGCGCCATCCGGCTTGCCGCCTTGCCGGCACCGACCACGATCGTGCGGCCTTTCGGCGGGGCGGGCAGATGGCGCGGCAGGACCTGCATCGGGTCGGCGGCCGCGCAGGCCGTGTGGAACAATCCTTCAAGGAAAGCTCGTGGATCGAGGGCGCCCTTCACGATCGATGCCTCTTGATTTGTCTGATTTGCCGTCGATGAAGGTCGACAAAACCACGCGAAAAAGGAAAAATTTTCGAGCAACGGAAAATAAGCCCAAAACATGCCCGACGCCAAGTATGTGCCCCAACCGATCGTCAAGCCCTCGACCGCCGCCGGGCCGCAGCGCAAGCGCGGCCGTCCGCCCCAGGCGGGCGCTGCCGGCGCCTCGGGAGCGGTCCAGTCGCTCGGACGCGCGCTCGACCTCATGGAATCCGTCGCGATCGCGGAGCAGGGCGCGGGCTTGACCGAGCTCGCCAAGGCGACCGGCCTCGCGCCGTCGACCGCCCACCGCCTGCTGAAGACGCTGCAGCAGCGCCGCTACGTCAGCCACGATGCCGAGCGCGGGCTGTGGTTCGTCGGCGTCCAGGCCTTCACGGTCGGCGCCGCATTCCTCAGGACCCGCAATGTCGTGGCCGCCGCGCGGCCGGTCATGCGGCAGCTGATGGAGGATTCCGGCGAATCGGTCAGCCTCGCCGTGCTCGACGGCGCCGATGCCGTCTACCTGGCGCAGATCGAATGCCGCGCGATGATGCGGGCACTCGCCCGTCCGGGCGGCCGGGCACCGCTGCATTGTTCGGGTGTCGGCAAGGCGCTGCTCGCGTCCCTCGATGCGGCGGAGCGGCCGCCGCTCTACGCGCGTATCGACTTCACGGGCTATACTGAGCACACGCTGACCGATGCCGAGGCACTCGAAGCGGCACTCCGGCCGATCGCGGCGCAGGGCTTTGCGATCGACGACGAGGAGTTCGCACTCGGCCTGCGTTGCGTCGCGGCATCAATCCTCGACGAATATGGCGAGCCGGTTGCGGCCATTTCCTGCTCGGGCCCGACCGCGCGGGTCACGACCGAGCGCCTGGCGCCGCTCGGCCGTCTGGTCGCGACCGCGGCGGCCGAGATCGGCGCAGCACTCGGCGCGGGCCGGCAACCCGTCGGATAAACGCCTGATTCCTTAAGTCTTTTTTGCCGGCAGAATTTGCCGGGCGGCCATTCGCGCGCGGCGGGGACTGCCGGCCCCAGCGGGCGTGCTTCCAGAATATCTTAGATAAATCAGATAGTTGCGCCTGCATACTTCGTTGGCACGGGCCTCGCTAAGGAGTGTCGGACAGCCGATACATCCGAACCAGAGGTCATGATGCGAGCCTACGAAGAACTTCCCGGTGCCAAAGGACGTCGGATCTTCTATCGCCCCGAGCGCTTTTCAGCCCGGGAGGCGTTCGGCCGTGTGTTGCCGACCGTCGAAATCAACAACCGGTCGCACGTCCTGAACGATCTCAGCATGTCCGGGATCTCGGTCGTGGGCGCCAACGACAGCGAGCCGCCCGCACTCGGCTCAAGCGTGGTCGTTCGGCTGCGCGTCGGCGACGAGCTCCTGCACGAGGGTGAGGCCGAGGTCCGGCGCGTCGAGCCGACGTCGGCCGGCGCGCGCATGGCGATACAGCTCAACTCCGGCTTCCTCGACGTCCGGCGCCTGGTCGCCCGGCACCAGGAAGTGCTGCTGGAGCGCGAACTCGACCGGGCAGCCCTGCCCGAGAACGATCTGGTGCCGGGCGAATACCGGCGCCACCTGTCCGATATCCTGTTCATGTTCCGCGAGTTCCGGACGATCGCCGACCGGGCGGAGGCGCGTATCCGCGCCAACGGTGGCGATGTGGAGGGGCCGGAGGCGCAGGAATTCCTCGATCGGTGCGAGGCGCGCCTGGTGCCGGCCTGGAACGCGTTCTGGAAGCGCGCCAACGCGCTGGTCGAGCCGCTCCGGCAGGACCCGGACGCGCTCGCCGCGACCAAGCGCTATACCGAGCGGGTGCTGACGCCCGAGGTCATGGCAGGCGCCATCTGGCGCCGGTCCTACGAGAAGCCGCTGGGCTACCCCGGCGACTATCAGATCATGAACCAGGTCTACGACTGGCAGCGCGTCGGCAGCACGCTCTACGAGAAGCTGCAGCATCGCCTGGGCCTCGAGAATGCCGCCTGCGTCGCAACGCGAGCCGACATGGTCCGCGAGGCGATCGACCAGGAGATCCGCCGCGCGCCGGAGCGGGTGACGCATATCGCGAGCCTCGGCTGCGGCTCGGCCCGCGAGGTCATCGGCTATCTCGACCGCGACATGATGCCGGGCCGGGCGAACTTCACGCTGGTCGACCAGGACCAGGGCGCGCTCAGCTACGCCTACGAGCGGACCTACCCATCGGTGATCCGCCACGGCGGGACGGCCAACCTGCAGTGCCTGAACGCCTCGTTCATCCAGCTGCTGCGCACCGGCGAGCTGTTCGGCAAGCTGCCGCCGCAGGACCTGATCTACAGCGTGGGCCTGGTCGACTATTTCCAGGCGCGGCGGGCCAAGACCTTCATCGCCGCCCTCTACGAGCACCTGGCGCCGGGCGGCCTGCTGATGATCGGCAACCTCAAGGACAGCGACATCAGCTGCTTCTGGCCGATGGAGTTCATCTGCGATTGGACCGTGGTCTATCGCAGCCACGACGACATGCGAGCGTTGGCCAAAGGGCTGGGTGCTGCGGAGGTCGACGTGCGCGACGATGCATCCGGCCGGGTCTGCACGCTCTATGTGCGCAAGCCCCGCTGAAGCGGGGCTTATGAGGCGCCGGTCCCATCGCTCGAAACGGGCGATGGGACCGGAATCAGACGGCGATCCGCATCAGGGGCCGCTCGGTGGCCTGGCGTCCGGGAACCTGACGCTCGATCGTCGGCCGCTCGATGGGCGGCAGGATGCGGCGGCTCGGGAACCAGACGGTCACCACCGTGCCGACGCCCAAGCGGCTGTCGATCAGGAGGGCGCCCTCGTGCAGTTCGGTGATCTTCTTGACCAACGGCAGGCCGAGGCCGGTGCCGCCGTGATTGCGGTTCAGGGAGCTTTCGACCTGGACGAACGGCAGGATCACCCGTTCCAGGTCCTTCTCGGCGATGCCGATGCCGGTGTCGCGCACCTCGATGCCGCGGCGGCCAAGATCGTCGGACGGGAAGCTGATCGTGACGCTGCCGCCGCGCGGCGTGAACTTGACCGCGTTGGACACGAGGTTGATGACGATCTGGCGGCACAGGCGCTCGTCGGCGGCGATGCAGAAGGGCCGCGCCGGCGGCAGCACGCGGATCCTGATCTCCGCCTGCTCCGCCTCGTCGCGGAACATCGGCAGGCAGTTGTGCACCGCCTCGACCGGGTCGATTTCCGCCTCGTCGATGCCGAGGCGCCCGGCTTCCGCTTTGCTCAAGTCGAGGATCGTATTGATGATGCCGAGCAGGTGGTTGCCGCTGTCGTGGATGTCCGCGGCGTAGGTCCGGTAGCGCTCGCCGCCGAGCGGGCCGAACATCTGCTGCCGCATCATGTCCGAGAAGCCGATAATGGCGTTGAGCGGTGTCCGGAGCTCGTGGCTGATGATGCCGAGGAATTCGCTCTTCGCCTTGTTCGCCGCCTCGGCCGCCTCGTGGAGCCGCTCGGCGCGGGCCTTGCCTTCGAGCAGCATCTCCTGCTGGACGAAGCTGCGGCGCACGTAGAGTTCCTGCAAATAGCTCGACAGCGTGCCGACCAGAATCGAAACGGACAGGAAGAAATCGTTGCTGAACAGCACGCGCAGCGGCAGCGGGTTGATCTCGAGCGCGATCAGCTGATAGGTCGCGAACAGCGTGAGCGCCGCTGCGAGCGCGTTCAGGTGATGGAGCCTGAGCAGGCTCGAGCCGTAGATGACGACGAGCACCAACCCTGCGTAGTAAGTTTCCTTGGCCGGTCCCGTCGAGATCGCGATCATCAGCAGGATGCCGCCGCCGGACGTCAGCATCGCCGCCGTCAGGATGGGCTGGGCGTAGACAAGGAACATCCGGGTGTAGGTGAGGGCGACCGTCGACAGAAGCGACATGACGACGAAGCCGAAACGGATCGCCCAGATCCGATGGTATTCGTCGGGCGCCGACAGCGGATCGATGAGCCCGCACAGCGCGCAAAGGAAGGCGGCGCTGACGAGGAACATGCGCACCACGGTAAGTGCTGATCGCAGATTGTCGCGGATAAAACGATCCTCGAGCGCGCCGTCACCGAAGCGCAGCGTGATGCGATTCATACGCATCGCTTCCGGCCGGATCGGCGATATCTCGGGCTCTACGATCGTCACGCTCGCTCCATGGGGGGCGGTGAAAACCAGACTAGGAAGGTCACGCTCCGGAGCGGAACGATCTTGATGACTCGTTTCCCTTATGTCGCCAAGAAACCGCAGCGCGCAGATCGGGAGGCTATGGTTAAATTACGAGCATAACTAGCGGCCATAGCCGTTAACGGTTGGTAAAATTTACCATCGAAATCGCAAATCGGCCGCTAACCAATTGCAAGCAATTGTATCTAGTCTTATTGAACTTGCAGGAAAAGCGCCCAGCGCGGCGGGCGCACCAGGTTCTGCCGAGAGAGGGTGAAGCAGCATCATGCCGGAGAAAACGACCGTGTCCGACGCCGACGGGCGGGCGTCGCTGCTGCGCATGGGCGACCCGTCGCCCTTCACTGTCATCAATCCTTATGGCCGGGCGAAAGTGCTGCTGCTGTGCGATCATGCAAGCCGTGCGGTGCCGAACGCGCTCGATAATCTGGGGCTCGCCGACGCCGATCTCGCGAAGCATGTCGGCTGGGACATTGGGGCCGCAGCCCTCACGCACGAACTGTCGCGGCGATGGGATGCCCCGGCCGTGCTATCGGGGTTCTCTCGCCTGGTGGTTGACTGCAATCGCACACTCGGCGAAGCAACCTCGATGCCGGCGGTCAGCGACGGCATCACCGTTCCTGGCAATCAAGGGTTGAGTGCAGATCAAATCGAGGCGCGGGCAACTGCGTGCTACTGGCCCTATCACGGTGCCGTCACCGCGGCGCTCGACCGGTTCGCCGCCGCCGGTGTGGCGCCGGCCGTCATTTCCATGCACAGCTTCACGCCCCGCATGAACGGCCTCGAGCGCCCGTGGCATGTCGGCGTGCTGTGGGACCGCGACCCGCGCCTCGCCGTGCCGCTCATCGCCAATCTCGCGCGGCTGCACGGCCTTGCGGTCGGCGACAACGAGCCCTATTCGGCGCGCGATCCGCACGGCTTCACGCTGCGTCATCACGTCAATCCGCGTGGGCTGCCGAACGTGCTCCTGGAAATGCGCCAGGACGAGGTCGGGACCGACGAGGGTGTGCTGCGCTACGCCGATTTCCTCGAGACCGCCTTCGCGCCGATCCTGGCCGATCCGGCGCTCTACCGGCCGGCGCTCTACCTCTGACGGCGGCGCGCCGCCGGGATCGGAAGGCTTAGGCAGCCGGCTGCGCTGCGCCCTCGGCCGCGACGGGCGCATCCTTGGCGAGCGCGTGCAGAATCTCGAACTGCGCCGTGCAGTCCCGGCGGATGATCTCGAAGCGCGCGCGGACGGCGTCCAGGAAGGTCGCCATCGTCGCGACCTGCAGTTCCGGCTCGACGCGGCGGTAGAAGTAATAGCCGATCTGGAAGCACAGCATGAGGAAGCCGACGTTGACCGCGCGCAGCGCCGGCTGGTGCGGATTCTCGCCCTTTTCCGCAATCATCGGCAGAGAGCGCTCGTAGAAATCGAGGAACGGCATCTCCGTGGCGGCGGCCTCGTCGATGAACGCCAGCATGTCTTCATACCAGCGCGTGAAGCTCGCCTCGATCGCAACCAGATCGCCGGTCGGCACCATTTCGCCCGGCCGCTTGTCGACGAGCTCGGCGCGGATCCGCTGCAGTGCCAGCGGCTTGCGGTGCGGTGGTGCTTCGATCTTGAGCGTGCGCGGCAGCTTCGGCAGCGTGCCCGGGATCTGCACCCCGTCCGAGCAGTTGAAGATCTTGGCGAACGAGAAATGCTCGATGCCGGCCGCCATCATCATGCGCGTCCAGTGCAGCGTGCCGTTGGTATAGGCCTTGCCGCCGAAATTGGCCGGCATCTCGATCGTCATGGCCTCCTGGCTCGACGTGTAGCCTTTGCCCCAGTCCTCGGCCTTGTAATAGATCGCGTCCTGCGAATGGTGCTTCACCGCATCGCGCGAGCCCAGGTCGACGCCGAACAGGTAGATCTCGCGGAAGCACATGAGGAGGGCCGCGCGGATCGCGAGATTGGTGCAGGTCGGCGCCGTGCCGAACAGCCCGATCTTGTCCGGCGCCCAGAGGCCGGTCGACGAGACCGAGTCGCGGAAATAGAACACCTTGTTGTCGAACAGGCCCGGCATCTCGGGCCAGACCGTGGTCGAGCCGATGAGCGTGATGCCCTCGAAGCCGAACTGGTCGGACGTCCGCTTCAGGTGGTCGTAGGACGACCAGACGTTCTCGAGCTCGCAATGGAAGTCCGGGCGGATGCCGTTCCTGAGCAGCGGCAGGATGCCGGTGCCGCAGGAGAAGATGATCGCCTGGCCCTGGAGCCGCTTGATGGCGTCGATCGCCTGGTCGAGCGAGGGGCCGGAGCCGACGACGAAGGCCGGCAGGTTCTTCTCGAGCCGCGGCCGGTCGTCGAGCAGCTTGAACTCATTGCGAATCAGGTTCGTGCCGCAATTGCGCAGCATGACCCATTCATCCTCGACGAAGCCGATCGAGATCGGCAGGAGCGGCAGCTTCTCGCGGAATTCCTCGTAGGCCTTGTCGAGCGCCAGCGAGGAATAGTGGCGGAACGCATAGGACCCGTCGATGAGCCCGAAGCCGCGGCCGCGCATGGTCCAATGGACATATTCGGCAAGCGTTTCCGGCTCGTTGCTGAAGGTGAAATGCAGCGTCTGGCCGCGCTCTTCGATCTTGTCGAAGATCGCCGCCCAGTCGTGCAGGTGCAGCGCGTGATAGAAGAATTCCGGATATTCCTCCGCCACGATGAAATGGCGCACGTCCATCTCCTCGAACAGCGCCGGCATGTGGAAACCGAGCCCGATGCCGTAGATCAGGAGGAAGCCCGAGTCCGGTGTCGGCAGGGTCGGGATCTTGGTGAGCTGGCGGCCCTTCAGGAACTCGTAGAGCGCCGACGTGACGTAGTCATGGTGATAGGGCTTGACCGGCGCCTGGTGGTGCATCGGCGGGTTCATGAAGAAGCGGTGCGGGCTCCGGCGGAACTCGTCGAGCTGCCGCTCGGCATGGGTCTTGGCATCCACCGGATAGAGCAGGGTGTGGCCGAGGTCGATGTTGATGTCGCCGGTCTCGACGCTGCCGACGAGCCGGCCGCTCGGCTCAGAGATCGCGCGCATGCGGACATAAAGATGAGGATAGCGCCGACGGAGCGCAGCCATGTTGCGCTCGAACAGGTCGTCGGGGCTGTCGGTCATGGCGCTCTTGGTCACGGCGGGGGCGGTCATGGCGGGGTCAGTCACAGCTGGGACGGGGTATTGACGAGGTGGGCGATGGCGTTCAGCAGGCGGTCGGCCTGCTGGGCCGCGGCAGGTTCGCGGTCGGCTGCGACGCGTTCGGCGAAGCGCCGGCTGAGGCCGGGATCGGCGATGGCGGCGATGGCCTTGCGGCGGTAATCCTCGGCATCATGGGCGAGAAGCTCGTCCGCGCCGATCCGCTCGAACCAGGAAGCGACCAGATTGGCGCGCGGCGACCGCTGGCGGCACGTGAGACCCAGAATGCCCTGTGCCGCGGCGGCGACCAGCCCGTCGGCGAACTGGTTGCCGATCGGATCGAGCAGCAGGTCGACCGTCGCCAGATACGCCTGGATCGGGCCCGGTTCGCACAGCCGGAGCCGGCCCTGCGGCAGTTGGCCGGCGATGCGCTGCACCGATGCTTCGCCACCCAGCTGGGCGACATCGACGAGCAGCGTTGCGTCTGGACGGGCGGCCAGGATGTCGCGCCAGGCGGCGAGCGTCGTGCCGTCGATCTGCGTGCCCTCGGCGAGCGTGCCGAGCGTAATGCCCCCGCCAAACCCGCCCGGGGCGGCCGCGGGCACCGGAAGGGCGTCCAGATCGAGCGGCGGCAGGTCGGTCGGCTGGATCGCGAGCCCGCCTTCGACCGGGATCAGCGCTCTTGGATCGATGTCGGTGCCGAGGGCGGCCGGGTCGGCGAGGACGCCGGTGAAGCCTGCCGCCAGCGCCACCGCCGGGTCGGCATAGAGCGCCAGCACATGCGGCGCCGGCGCCTGGGCGATGATCGCGGCATGGTTGGTGACGAACGGATCGTCGAGATCGATCAGCACGTCGAGCGCGTCGTTGCGCACCATGAGGCCGGCAGTGTCGAAATCGAGGTCGGTCAGGTCCTGCCAGCCGTTCGAGCGGGCACGGAGCCGTCGGGCGAGGGGGGCATCGATGAGGCCGTCGGCGTAGACGTAGAGCTCGACCCGACGGCGGTCGAGCTGCTCGAACGCCGGGATGACGAGGTCGAGCCCCTCGCCATGGCCCCAGTGGCCCGACATCACGCCGATGCGCACGCGGCGTGTCGCGAACTCCGCCGGGGCCGCGGCACTCGGCCGGCTCTCATGGGCGAGGAAGCGCTGGCCCCAGCGCTCGGCGAGTGCGGCGAGCATTGCCCGGTCCGGGTCGGGCCTGCGGCCCTGTGCCTGGACCGTGCGCCAGGCGACGGTCGCGTCGTCGGGAGCGAGCGATTCGGCCTCGCGCCCGGCGACGAGCGCCTCGTCGAACCGGCCGCAGGCGCCGAGCACCAACGCCTGGAGCGAAAGATCCTCTGCACGCCGATCGCTGGCCGAGACGTCGCTGACCGACACGAGCGCCGCCGCCGCGACCTGGGCGTCGTCCAGCCGGCGGGCGCGGTAGAGCGCTTCCGTGAAGCCGCGCCAGCCCTCGAGCGAGCGGGAATCGACCTCGATCTCGCGCCGGAACGCCTCGCAGGCGCCGTCATAGTTTCCGGCCAGGAGCAGCTTCTGCCCCTCCTTGACGAGCGGCCGGTCGGCGATCTTGTAGAAGGCCTGGTCGAAGCTGCCGAGCCAGTCGGGCAGCATGCCTGGGATGCCGGTGTCCCGGGCCGCCGCGGTCGCGAGCTTGCCGTAGAAGAGGCCGTCGACGAGCCGGCCGGTCTTGGAGAACACGATGGCGAGCGCATCGATATGCTCGCGCACGTCGGGCGCCACCTTGTGCGCCGCCTCGAACGCCTCGACCGCCTTGCCGGGCTCGTTGAGCCGAAGCGAGAGCAGCCCCACCAGATGCAGCCCGACATTGCTGTTGGGCTCGAGCGCGTTCACCTGCTGGGCCAGCGCGATGCCGCGCTCGAGATCATTCGCCGCAATCGCCGCCAGCGCCGCACGCACGGCCTCGTCGCGCGTCAGGCTGCCGGGGGCTGGGGTGGGGGAGGTGGAGGGCAATGGGGGGTCCTGCGTCCGGTGATTTCAAGCGCGTCGGCAGCTCATTGAACTAGCGCAGTGAGGGTTAATGAAATGGAAAACGCTCGCAGCGCATAGTCCTCTATCCTTGCGGATCCTACACCTTCCATTCGTCGGACAGATTGCCCTGTCTGGCGAGGAAACGGCTAGCGTCCGCGTAAGTCTCCGGTAAGCCGATGTCGAGGAGCTCTTCGCTCACCGCAACGCCTGTGACCAGGCCACGTTCGACCCAATGGGGCAAAATATCGCGTTCGAAAGAGCAGGGGCCTGGGGCGATCGTCGCCAACAGATCGCGGGAAAGAACATAGATCCCCGCGTTGATAAGGCCTTTGCCGGGCTTTTTCTCGATGAACTCCACGACCCGATCGCCGTCCAGTCGCACTGAACCGAAACGCGCCGCGTCGGCGATTGATACCAGCGCCAGCGTGGCTCCGGCGCCCGTTCGACGATGGTGGTCGAGCAAGGTCTGCCAGTCGATCGAGACGATCGAGTCGCCGTTGGTCGCGAAAAGGGTGTCGGTGGTAACCAGTGGCAAGGCATGACGCAACGCCCCGCCTGTGCCGAGCGGCTCGCTTTCGACGGTCATCCGCACCGGCAGGGGCGGAGCACAACGACTGTAATGATCGACGATTTGGTCCGCGAGATGACCGAGCGCCAGCACGGCGCTGCCGATCACGCCGCTCGCCGCCAGGCGATCCAGCACGTAATCGAGAAAGGGGCGACCTGCAACGGGGGCCAAGGGCTTTGGCACGGCGCTCAATACGCTCGCAAGGCGCGTGCCCTTGCCGCCGGCGAGGACTATGCAATCGACGAGTTCCGACTTCATCTCGATCCCACTCCACGGTCAGGCTGCGAAAGCGTGCGGGCCAACCGCGTGGTAAGCACCGGAATGGCACATCGTCGATCATAGATGCTTAACGATTTGTTTTCTCTCACCGGGCAGACAGTAGTTGCGGTGATCGGGCTGGTTGTTGGGTCGGAGCCAGTCCTGTTAGTGGGCGAAGGGGGAAGCTGTGCATGTCTAGCGGTCATTCGGGCGAGCAGATAGTCTCGGCGGCGAAGACCGTTTTCGATCTGTTGCAGCGTCGCGACTACGATGCCGCGCTGACAGCGGCTCTCGCCATTCCGGCTGATCATCCCGATCGTGACGCGCTCGAGCGCGTCGCCTGGGCTCGCATGGGACGCTTCCCGGAGGCTGTCGTTGCCGGTCGGCGGCATCTTGCTCGTGGCGGAGCCTCGAATGAAGATTGGTTCCGGCAGGCACAGATCCTGCTGCGCAGCGGCGCTTTGGAAGAAGCCTTTGCCGTCGGCATGACCGCCCTAAGCCAAGCGCCGGAAGACTGGCGTCTTTTGATACCGGTCGTGGAGGCCGTTCTGGCCGAACCAAGGCTCGAGCTTCGGCTTCGTGCCGAAGCGGCTGCGATCATCGTTAGACATCCACGCGTGCTGCCGCCTGCGTTTGACGGACAAGGCGGTGTCCTGCTGGCCAATCGTCTGCCGCATATCGCGCCGCTTGGGGGTGAGCACCCGCTCTATTTTCGTTTCTGCGAATATTTGGATCCGATCCCGCGCTATCGGCCAGAGAGCTACGGCGCGGGGTTGCTGGCGGCGGCGATTGACGCGCTGCCTCGCGCAGCCTTTGCGGTCGAGCGGCTGATGGCGGCCGGGATCGGTGTCGGCCGTCGTGCCGCTGCGCGCTATGTCGCCTCCCGCTTTCCGACCCTGCTCGTCAATCATCAGGGGTGCGCAATCGAGCTCGCCCTGCAGCAAACCATGACGCTTGGCGAACTGCCGTATTTTGTCATTTTCGATTTCATGCCGATGCTGTTTTACCCGTTCAGTCCGACCGAGCACATGAGCTTCCCGGAGGACGACGAAGAGCTGTTCCGTATCATCGGCCATGAGCTCGATTCACCGGCCTGCCTGGGCTTCCAGGTCTACACCGAGACCCAAAAGTCCCTGCTCTCGGCGGTCTTCGACAACCCTCGCCTCGGGCAGAAGGCGCATTTCATCAATTTCCTATCCAGCGTCGAGCCCGATGTTGAGATCAGCACTCGCTTGCGCCCACGTGGCGAGGAGCCAACCGTAACGTTGCTTTTCGCTGCGAGCTTCGCGCCATCGGAGGACGGCTTTTACATGCGCGGCGGTGTCGACGCGATCAATGCTTTCGCCGAGCTTTACGAGGAGTTCCCACACCTGCGGCTAATACTGTGCGGACAGTTGCCGCGCAGCCTGTCTGCGCGTCTTGCCGATCTGGTCGAGCATCATCCGGCGATCACCTGGCGGCGCGAGTACATCCCACAAGCCGAATACGAGGAGATGCTGGCGGAGAACGACATCTTTGTTTCGCCGGCGATTGCGACATTTCGCAACGGTCTGATCCAGGCAATGGAGCGCGGGCTGGTTCCGGTCGTTTCGGATGGCCATTACGCGGCTGAGTTCGTTTCCCACGAGGTTAACGGCCTTGTGGTTGAGGGGCGAAAACGACTGGCGGACGTCGTCTCGGGCGGCGGCTTTCGCAGCGACTGGCGCGCACTTTATGGCGCGGTGGATCATCCGAGCGATGCCGAGTTCTATGCTGCCTTCAAGGCTGCACTCCGACGGCTGATCACGGGTCGCGATCTGTTGCGCCGGATGTCCGAGCGTAACCTTAAGGACGGCAGCCGGCATCAATTCTCCCCGGTGGACATCGAGCGATTCCGCACGTTGGTGGGCGATGCGGTGCGTCGGGTGTAGCGCCGGGTTTGGTGGGACAGCATTGAGCGTCGAGACTGCATCAAGGGTTCAGAAGATGGTCCGCACGAGTAGGTACGAGGCATTGTTTGCGCAGGCGCTGCGCATCCGGCTCTTTGAGGAGCGGCTCATCGAGCTCTATCCGTTCGATAAGATCCAAAGCCCCGTACATCTGTCGATCGGCCAGGAAGCGGTTGCCGTCGGCGTGTGCGAGAGCCTGACGCGCGAGGATCTGCTGTCGACGACCTACCGTGGGCATGCCTTCTATATCGCCAAAGGCGGGCGGCTGCCGGAACTGATGGCGGAACTCTATGGGCGGGCCAACGGCATCTCGGGCGGCAAGGCGGGTTCCATGCATCTGGCGGCACCAGAGGTCGGCATGATGGGGGCGTCGGCGGTGGTGGCCTCGACCATTCCGCATGCCGTGGGCTCAGCGCTTGCGGCGCGGCTGCGCAAGACCGGACAGTTGAGCGTCGTGGTATATGGCGATGGAGCGACCGAGCAGGGGGTCCACCACGAGTCGCTCAATTTCGCTGCGCTCCATCAGTTGCCGGTGCTTTTCATCTGCGAAAACAATGAACTCGCGGTCCACACGAGGCCCGACGCACGGCAAGCCTACCGGATCATCGACCATGTCGGCACTTATGGGATCGAGGCACTCCGCATTGAGGAAGGCTATGACTTCCTACGTGTCGGCGATGTGGTTGGCGCTACGGTCGAGGCCATGCGGCGGGATGGCCGGCCACGCTTCATCGAGATCCTGACCCGCCGTTACAAGGAGCATGTCGGTCCGGGCGAGGATTTTGCCGCGGGTTATCGCTCTCGGGCCGAGATCGAGTCGTGGATGGCCAAGGACCCGCTGATCGCGGACGCGGACCTGGTAGCCGACCTGACCCCGGCGATCATGAAGGAGATCGACGAGGCGGTCGCCTTTGCCGAAGCCGGACCCTTGCCCGATCGAAGCGCGTTGCTGAAGGATGTCCTGTGAGAGCCGAGACCGCCATGACCATGATCCACAACGGCCTTCCCGCACAGATGAGCTATCGGGAGGCGCTGGCGCACGCGATGCACAGCGCGCTCGACCAGCACGACAACACGATCATCATCGGCCAGGGTGTGACCGATTTCAAAGGCATCTTCGGCACCGTGCTGGGTTTGGCTGAAACCCATCCCAGCCGAGTGATCGAGACGCCGCTCGCCGAGGACTCGGTGACCGGCATCTGCATCGGCGCGGCATTGAACGGCGTCTATCCGATCAATATCCACATCCGCGCGGATTTCGGCCTGCTGGCCGCCAATCAGCTCATCAATCTCGCCGCCAAGTACAAATACATGTTCGGCGGACTGTTCAACGTGCCAATGATGGTGCGCATGGTGATCGGCCGCAGTTGGGGCCAGGGCGCGCAGCATTCCCAGAGCCTGCAGTCGTTGTTCGCCCATATTCCGGGTCTGGTCGTGCTGATGCCGTCGACGCCCGAAGCGATCGTCTCGTCCTATGCCCACGCGATCGCCCATCACGCGGGGCCGGTCATCATGCTCGAGCACCGACTGATGTACGATTTGGTGTTCGAGACGGCGCGGCAGGCGACGGTGCCCCATCCATTCGGCTCACGTGTCGAACGGAGCGGTGGTGACGTCACCATCGTGGCGACCTCGATCATGGTGCTGGAGGCGCGCCGGGCGGCGGCGCATCTTGCCGCGCATGGCATCGACTGCGAGATCATCGACCTCCATTCGATCTCCCATCCGGACCATCAGATGATCTTGGATAGCATCGCCAAGACCGGTCGCCTGGTCGTTGCCGACACGTCTTGGCAGCCTTACGGCGTCAGTGCCGAGATCTGCCGCATTGTGGCCGAGCGCGATCCTAGGCTGCTGAAGGCGCCAGTCGTCACCCTCGGCATGGCGCCGGCCCCTTGTCCGACAGCCAAGGCGCTGGAAGATATGTATTATCCCGACCTGCATGTGCTCGTCGATGCGACGGCCCGTCTTGTGCGCGGCCGCGAGGACCATGGCGTGCCGATACTCGACGCCAAATCCATGACGGATTTCTACAAGCACTTCAAAGGGCCGTTCTAGCCGAAGATAGGCCGGTTTGCTTCAACTCGGCGTTAACGCTTCCTTTCCTTTAATAGAAGCTCGGGTCGCCGTGATCTCGGAGGAGGCTTCTTTATCCTCGGGATCCCCGCAGAAGGACGAATGAGGCATGGGCGCCGCGTCAAGAGACACTGTTGCCGTAGGGCTGGTGCAGATCAACAACAGCTTTTCTGGACAGAACTATCTGCCTTATTCGATCGGCCTGCTCGAATCCTATGTGCGGAAATATGCGGCCGATCCCGCGCGCTATCGAATGTTGCCGTCGATCTACAAGCGGCTGCCCGTCGGCAAGGCGGTCGAACGGCTGCGCGAGGCCGATGTCGTCGGGTTCAGCACTTACGTCTGGAACGGACGGATCTCACTAGAGATCGCCCGCCGCCTCAAGGCGCTGAAGCCGGACCAGTTGATCATTTTCGGCGGACCTCATGTGCCGGACGACCCGGCCCAATTCCTTCGGGACCATCCGTTCATCGATCTGGTCGTGCATAATGAAGGTGAGAAGACCTTTCTCCAGATCCTGGAATGCTTTCCGACGCGGGCATGGGATGCCATTCCGGGCATCAGCTATCTGGATGGTGACGGCAGCCTCAGGCGCAACCCGAACGCGCCCCGGATCCGCGATCTCGAGGAGATCCCGTCACCGTTTCTCGACGGCACGTTAGACCGCCTGATCGCCGCCGAGCCCGGTGAAAGCTGGATCGGCCTTTGGGAGACCAACCGGGGCTGCCCCTTTCAATGCACGTTCTGCGACTGGGGGTCGGCGACCGCGGCCAAGGTCAATAAGTTCGAAGAAGACCGGCTGAAGGCGGAGGTCGACTGGTTCGCGCGCAATCGGATCGAATATATTTTCTGCTGCGATGCCAATTTCGGCATCCTCAAGCGCGATGTCGACATCGCGAGCTATGTCGCCGAGGTCAAGGCCAAGACCGGCTATCCGAGGGCGCTCTCGGTGCAGAACACCAAGAACGCGACGGATCGCGCCTATGAGACGCAAAAGATCCTGTCGGACGCCGGGCTCAACAAGGGCGTCGCGCTGTCGATGCAGACCGTGGACATGGCGACGCTGGTCAACATCAAACGCGACAACATCTCGCTCGATACCTACACCGAACTGCAACGGCGCTTCGCCCGCGACAAAGTCGAAACCTATTCGGACCTGATCCTGGGCCTGCCCGGCGAGACGTTTGATTCGTTCGCCGACGGCATCAACACATTGATCGAGACTGGCCAGCACAATCGCATTCAGTTCAACAACCTGTCGATCCTGCCGAACGCCGAGATGGGCGACATCGGATATCAGCAGAAATTCGGCATGGAGGTGATCGAGTCCGAGATCATCAACATCCACGGCCAGAAGCTCGTGAGCGAGGACGATGTGCCCGAGGTGCAGTCGCTGGTGATCGCGACGGCCTCCATGCCGCGGGTCGACTGGCGCCGGGCGCGCTCGTTCGCCTGGATGACGGCGTTCCTCTATTTCGACAAGCTGTGCCAGCTGCCGATCGTCGTCACGCGGGAACTGTCCGGTCTCAGCTATCGCGCCATCATCCAGGCTGTGCATGACGCACCGGCTGATCGCTTCCCGTTGATCTCCGGCATCCGGGATTTCTTCCTGGCGGAGGCGGCATCGATCCAACAGGGCGGCCCGGAATATGTCTATTCCGAAGAATGGCTCGGCATCTATTGGCCGGCCGACGAATACATGTTCATCAGGCTGACGGCCGAAGGCAATTTCGATGCCTTCTATGGCGAGATGCGGACGATCCTCTCCGAGCTGGTGGCGGCGCGGGCGCCGCATCAATCCTTGGAGCCGCTCGAGGATGCCATCCTGCTCAACCGTGCCTCCCTGAAGCAGCCATTCGTCAAAGACAGCCTGACCGTTGCCACGCGCTTCAATGTGGCGTCGCTCTATCGCGGCGTGCTCGGCAACGAGCCGGTTGATTTGACGCCCGCGCCCGCGCGCCTGCACATCGACCGCGCCAGCCAGTCGTGGGACGATTTCGATGGGTGGTGTCGCGAGGTCGTCTGGTGGGGCAACAAGAAGGGCGCCTATCTCTACCAGAACAGCGTCATGGAGCCACAACTGGCGGGCCATTTCTGAGCCGGTTCGAGAACGGATCATGCGCTATCGGTCATTGGGCTCGAGCGGTCTCTCCGTCTCGGAAATCGGCTTCGGGGCCTGGGGCATCGGCGGAACGACGCCCGGCTCCACGTCCTATGGCGAAACCGAGGACGCGGCCTCGCTCGAGGCGCTCGAGCGCGCCTTCGAGCTGGGCGTCAACTTCTTCGATACCGCTGACGTGTATGGCTACGGCCATAGCGAACGCTTGATCGGCACATTCATTCGCGGGCGACGGGATCGCGTGATCATCGCGAGCAAGGTCGGCATGACCCGTTACGACCAGCCTGCCGATTTCAGCGAGCGCCACCTCGAAGCCTCGCTCGACGCGAGCCTGGCGCGCTTGGGCACCGACCGGCTCGACTTATTGCAGTTGCACAGCCCCCCGCCGTCCCTGCTCGAGAAATGGCCTGCGGCGATCAAGGTGCTTGGGGGCTTTCTCGACGATGGGCGGGTCCGGGCGCTCGGCATCTCACTCGCAAGCCCGCGCGACCTGTGGGCGTTCGATGAGCTGGACGCGATCTCGGTTATCCAGGTCAATCTCAATATGCTCGATCGCCGTGCGGTAACGGACGGCGTGCTGGCTCGAGCAGCAGAGCGCAGGCTTGGGGTCATCGCGCGCACGCCGCTATGCTCGGGGTTCTTGTCCGGGGCGGTCAACCGGCAGACGCGCTTCGGGCCGGGCGATCACCGCAACCGCTGGTCGCCACAGCAGGTCGGGCGTTGGATCGACGGGGCGGATGACGCTTTCGGCTGCATGATGCCGGGGACTGAAGGAACGCGAGCGCAAATCGCATTGCGCTATTGCCTGAGTTATCCGGAGGTCTCAACCGTGATTCCGGGAATGCTCGGTGCGGCTGACGTGCAGGAAAACGTGCGTGCGAGCGATTTCGGGCCGTTGCCGGCCGAAGATCGCTCGCGAATCGAGATGTTGGAGAATTTGCTGGTGGAGCGCCCGCCTGAGCGATTAGCTCCTTAGACCGTCCAGCAATGCGTCAGAGGAACCTGCCGTTAGTGCAAGTCGTAGGTGACAAAACCCTGGCTGGCAGCGCCAACGTTGCTGATGGAGAGGCCCACGTTAGGCGGAAGCAAGATCGGATATGCCATCATCCCAAAGGAAGCCTGCCCAGCGACAGCCTCGACAGCATAGATGACCCGATGTGTGCCGTCGGGAAAATCGGCTTGCAGATAACTGTTTGAGCCGGATGTTGCGATGCTCGCCGTTCTGACGGATGCTCCGCTCACGTTGGCTGATGCGGCAAATACTGTCGCTGTCGAGTTGGCCGGGATCGTCGCAGCGAAATATGAAGCGCCGATCCGTTCTTCTGCATGGACCGAACTGGAAAAGAGGAGAGCTGCCAAGCCTGCAACAAGGGTTCGATTCATATCGGCGTTCCTCCAGGGGATAGTCCAAAGGACGAATAACCTAAAAAAAAAGATCCGCAACTCATGATGGCGATAATTTGCAAGATAAGCGAAAAAACTTATTCTAGGTTGCGATCGTCAGCGGGGCACCGCACGCGGCGTATCAAATTGCCTTGCGCTATTGCTTTGAGTCATCCGTCGGTCTCTATGGTCAATCCTGGCATGCTGCCCACAACGGATATCGAGGAGAAGGTGCGCGCGAGCGAACTGGGCCCACTTCCGTGCGTCGCCACTGGGCAACGTGATTTGTTTCCTCTCTGAAGATGAGCGTCCCCGTATGAGAATGCTGATATCGGGTACCCGTCGCGGCTTGGGCCGCCGCGTCCTTGAAAGGATGGGCGGGGAGGCTTTCGAACGCGATACGGACCTTGGGGCTGTCTCGTCGAACTATTACGACGTGATCGTGCACTGCGCTGTCAATTCTGCGAAATCGATTGATGCAGGCAATGTCAACGACTATATTGATGATAATATATTGCTAACCAGAACGCTCGCCAGCGTTCCGCATTGTCTATTCGTCTATGTTTCCACAGTCGATCTCTATCCTGTGAGCGGCGGCCCTTATGATGAGGACTTCGAGGTCAAAGGGGAGGAGCTGGCCGGCGCCTACCGCGTCACGAAGTTTGCCGCCGAGGCCTATGTGCGCAAGCATTGTCCCCGTCATCTTGTTCTTCGGCCGACGACGTTGATCGGCCGCGACGCGAGGCCGATGTCCCTCACTCGTCTCTTGCTGGAAGCCGAGCCTAAATTATTTCTCGCCGCGGACTCTCGGTATAACGTCATCTCCCACGATATGGTGGTCGATTTCATCGAGGCGGCAATCGCTACTCAGACCGTCGGCATCTTCAACATTGCGAGCACAGGTTATTTGCGGCTGGCCGACGTCGCGAACTGGCTTGGAGTTGCGCCGAGGTACGGTGCTTATCACTATCAGGTCGCCAAGGTCGATAACGCTCGGGCGCTACGAATACTGCCGGCGCTCCAAAGAACTACAGCCGACGTGTTGCATGAGTTTCTGGTGAATGTGGATTTCTTTGGGCGTGATGTCGGCAGTTCCCGCGCCAATCTGCCGGAGATCGAACTGTGATACAGACAAAAGACAAAATTGAATTATTTTGAGGAAGGCCTCCGTGCCTCGATAGGTGAGATCTGAGATGCAACGCCTGGAACAACGCCACCTTTCTGTCGAAGATTTCGAGCTAGCCGTTGGTGCGCCTCTTCATGCTGACGAGATCGCAGCGATAGGGGCGGGAGATTGGCGCTATCAACCGTTGGCAGACGAGCAAAGAGATGCCGTCATTCTCGACTGCCTGAAGCGGCTGGAGACCGGCAACTACTCGATAGCGCGAGAAGGTGATCGGTCCCGGTGGCATGCTGGCTGGCGAGAAAATCTCGACGAGTTCACGTCGTCGCGAGGCAGCGTTTCCTCCCTCATTCCAAAATATTT
This sequence comes from Aliidongia dinghuensis, assembly GCF_014643535.1. Taxonomy (NCBI): domain Bacteria; kingdom Pseudomonadati; phylum Pseudomonadota; class Alphaproteobacteria; order Rhodospirillales; family Dongiaceae; genus Aliidongia; species Aliidongia dinghuensis. The sequence continues at coordinate 129,955 of NZ_BMJQ01000008.1, forward strand.
TCGCAGCGGTATTCCGCTAAGGATTCACAAGAACTTTGCGTTCTCTTTGGATCCAGAGTTTGAGATCAAATTCGTAAAGATATTTAGAAAAGGTCTTTTTCGACGGTATCTGGCCGGATTTCCAAATATATATGAATTTGGCTGCGGCTCCGGCTTCAACATCAATACGTTGGCGGAAATATTTCCGGAATCCAGGATTTTTGGTTCGGACTGGGTGCCTGAGTCCGTTGCGATTATCGACAAGATGAGGGAATATCAGCGCTACAATGTATTTGGTCGTGTTTTCGACTTCTTCAATCCGGATTATGATTTCGAGATTGAGGAAGGATCTGCTGTTGTCACGATCGGAGCGCTGGAGCAGGTTGGCGACCGATTCGGCGACTTTTTAAAATATTTGATTTCGATGAAGCCGTCGCTCGTTCTGCATGCCGAGCCGATCGTTGAATGGTACGATCCAGAAAACTTGGTCGACTATACGGCTTTGGCGATCCACCGGAAGAGAAACTTCCTGGCTGGCTTGTTGCCGGTGCTGGAGGGCGAGCAAGCAGCCGGAAAGATCGAGATCATCGAGGCGCGCAGAGTCCCATTCGGCAGCACTCTTGTCGAAGCGAACTCGATCCTCGCCTGGCGCTGTCTCGTTTGATCGCAGGATTGGGCTTGGCTACTGCTCGGCGGCTACGTCACTTGAAATGTTTGCCGCCCAGCCGACCGGCCTTTGTTGAAATCAACCCCCTCACGTATATAAGTCATTAGTAAAGCCCGGCGCGAGCGATCGGCTGTAGTGTTGTCGTTGGACTCATGAATAATCTGGCCGTGTAGAAAAATTACAGAGCCGCGGCGTGCCGGAACGCAGACTGGGGAGATTTGATTTGGAATGGCGCACGCCAGACGATTTGCGTCCGGATCCTGTCCGAAGGTAGAGGTTTGCTCAACTGCGGAGACCTCGAGCAGTCCGAATTTGTGAGAACCGGGGTAGATATTGAGGCAGCCGTTCGCGAGATCGACGTCGTCCAAGGCGAGCCACGCCGAGGCAAAGGCGCCTAAAGGGGCTTGCACATAGAAGTTGTCTTGGTGAGGAGTAAATCCCTTCGTGCCCGGCCGCCCGAAGAAAAACTCCGTCTGCAAGCCCATCGGACGGCCGCCCACTAAGCGCGCAATAATCTGGACCAGACGGGGTTTCTGGGCGGCCTGGCAAAAAATCGGGACCATGCGATGAGGGTTCATCGTCGGGAGCAGGCTGCCATTCTTGGCGTTGTCGAAGTCCCGGCTTGCGGCAACGAGCGCGTCGACCTCTGCAACATCGAAGACATCGGGCTCGACGAAGAAGCCTTGTTCGTCGAACTCCTGCTCGGCCGCGTTGGCGTTGGCAGCAAAAGTAAACCGAGAGGCTGGCGCTATCATGTTGGCGGATCCGTTCATCCTTATCGAGCAAGCAAATTCCGTAGTCTTGAGTCGTTCACTACGGGAGCAGTTGTGGTTCGCCCGATTGCGGCGGGACATCATCATAGTCCCACGACCATCGGCGTCGATCGATGAAGCGCCCGAGCAGGAGGTGGGCGTGTTCCGGGCTTGCCGTTACCGCTGCCGTCAGTGCTTCGACTGCTGCGACCGCATCATTGGAATCCACGGCGGCGAGCGTCTTGATGAGCGAATTGATCTGCTCCGCCTCATCTCCCGTGGCCCAGGAGGCGAGCGCCAGTTCCAGCGCGAAGTCGAAATAGCCAAGGGCCATGGCGGCCAGGACCAAGGCTTTCCTGCTGCGTTCGGGCAGCGCGACGGGGACTGCCGAGCCCTGCAGCGGATCCTTGAAGAACACGGCTTCAGCCCACAGCGCACGCTCGCGGCCGCGCGCTCGAGCCTTGTCGATCCGCTTCCCTGAACGCAGATGGATCGATTGAAATCCATAAAAGGAAAAGCCCAGTGCGCGAAGATAGAGCTCCATCTCCGAAAACAACGGCTGATCTTGATAAATTTGACAAAATTCGACTTCGGAAACGACGGCGATCGTATGTTCTCGCAGCGTTTTTTCAGCACCGCGCAGTATCGCAAGCTCTGTTCCCTGGGTGTCGAGCTTGATGATCTCGCCGTGCGGCGTCTGAGATTGTTTAGCGCCAAATATGACTTGGTCGAGAGTGGTGATCTGAAGGTCGGTCGTGCCGACGGGGGCAAACTTCTCCATCCTGTACCGCTCGATGAACGGTCCGTTGCCCGGTAGAAGCGAGTGGTTCGTCGGCGCCGCTGTCAGGTGCAGTCTTGCCGGTCCGGCAAACTCGCCCAAGCCGAGGGGTTCGAGTCGGAAGTCCGCCCAAGGCGTCACCAGCGCTTGGTTGGCGAGCAGGCCTTTGCAGGCTTCCTCATCCGGCTCAAAGGCGAGAACCGTAGTGATGTCGGCGATCGGTGCGACGAGGTCATGAACCCCGCCCCGCGCGCCGACATCGACGAACCCGAGGGGGGCGCGGGAGAACTCGGCTGCGAGCGATGTGGCTTTGAAGGCAGCCGAATGTGAAATGGTATTGTAGTGCTTCGACATCGATAACCCCGACAGGCCCCTGGCCGTCCTGTTATATATCAGGCAAGGATCATGGGCTTATAGAGGTTCAGTCGTGGCATCTCCTCGAGCGTTGATCACCGGCATCACCGGCATGGTGGGCTCCCATCTCGCCGAATTCCTGCTCAGGGAAACGGATTGGGACATCTATGGCATGTGCCGCTGGCGCAGCCCGCTCGACAATCTCGCCCCGATCATCGACCGCATCAATCGGGGCGACCGTGCCCATCTCCTGAACGGCGATCTGCGTGACACGCTGTCGATCCAGGATGTGGTTGCCAAGTCGAAGCCCGACTATGTCTTCCATCTGGCGGCGCAGAGCTTCCCGCGCACCAGCTTCGAATCCCCGCTCGATACGCTCGACACCAACGTGCAGGGCACCGTGCGCGTGTTGGATGCGCTGCGTACGCTCGCGCCCAAGGCGGTGATCCATGTTTGCGCCTCGTCCGAGGTGTTCGGTCGGGTGCCCAAGGAAAAGCTGCCAATCGACGAGGAGTGCAGCTTCCACCCGGCCTCGCCTTATGCAATTTCCAAGGTCGGCACCGATCTCGTCGGGCGATTCTATGCCGAGGCCTATGGCATGACCGTCATGACGACGCGCATGTTCACGCATACCGGGCCGCGGCGTGGTGACGTGTTCGCCGAATCGACCTTTGCCAAGCAGATCGCGATGATCGAGCACGGCCTGATCCCGCCGGTGGTGAAGGTCGGCAACCTCCAGTCCATGCGGACCATCGCCGACGTGCGCGACGCGGTTCGCGCCTACTACATGCTTGTCACGGTCAATCCGGTGCCGGGCGCCTATTACAACATCGGCGGCAGCTATAGCTGTACGATCAAGGATCTGCTGGATACTTTGCTCAGCTTCTCGCCGCGCGGCCATGAGATCGAGGTTGCGGTGGATCCCGAGCGTCTGCGGCCGATCGATGCGGATCTCCAGGTGCCGAATGTTGCCAAGTTCGCGGCGCACACCGGCTGGCGGCCGGCCATTCCGTTCGAGACAACAATGCGCGATCTGCTTGATTATTGGCGGCAGCGCATCGCGGCGGAGGGAGGGCGGTTTCTCACGCGCTGAGACAAGGTCGTATTAACGATCTGGAGACAATTCGTCACTAATGCTTTAACTGATCGCCGTTTAACACCTGGAGCTCACAAAGTGCGTTCCTTAGATCTCGCCGCTTCGGCTCCCGTCATGAAACGACGCGAATGGAGCCATGGTCCGGAAAGAAGTCTCGTGGAACTTGGGCAGGTAAGCGCAGGGCCTGACGACGACCGCGAGCTTCAGCCGCATGTCATTTCGAGAACGCCGTTTCGGCTCTCGTTCTTCGGCGGCGGCAGCGATTATCCGGCGTGGTACCTCAAGCATGGCGGTGCCGTTTTATCCGGCGCGATCAACAAGTACTGCTACATAAGCTGCCGGCGGTTGCCGCCATTCTTCGGCATCCGGCATCGCATCGTCTGGTCCCATATCGAGACGGTGAATTCCATCTCCGAGATTTTGCACCCCGCGGTCCGCGTCGGTTTGCAAATGCTGGGACACAAGGACGCGGACGGTATCGAGCTTCATCACGAGGGCGATTTGCCGGCGCGCTCCGGCATCGGTTCGAGCTCGTCGTTCGCCGTCGGGATGATCAACGTGGTAAGTGCCATGCACGGCCGGCGCCTGACCAGGCACGAACTGGCGTTGGCGGCGATCGATCTCGAACAGAACTGGCTCAAGGACCATGTCGGTTCGCAAGACCAGGTGGCTGCGGCCTATGGCGGCCTCAACGTCATCCGATTCAACACGGATGGTTCCATCGGGGTGGAGCCCATCGGCCTTGCGCCGCAGCGGCGCGAACTGCTCGAAGGCCGCCTCATGATGTTTTTCGCGGGCACGACGCGGCTTTCGACCGACCTCGCAAAGAAGCTCATCGATAATCTCGATGCGAAGCGCCGGGAGATCGAGGCCATGGAGCAAATCCTGCATCAGGCGATCCCGATCCTGAAAAACGGCGATCTCGATGACATGGGGAACCTGCTGCACGAGAGCTGGTTGCTCAAGCGTAGCCTGACCAGCAGCATCTCCAACGACACGGTCGACGATATCTACGATACGGCTCGTGCGGCTGGCGCGCTCGGTGGCAAGCTGCTGGGGGCCGGGCAGGCGGGCTTCATGGCCTTTTATGTGCCCGAACGATCGCAGGATAAGGTGCGGGCAGCCTTGAGGAACCTGATCGAGGTGCCGATACGGTTCGATTTTAGCGGTTCGACGCTGATCAATCTCGAAGAGGTTTGAGGTGGCTCAAGGGCGCGAGCGTTTTCGGTCGGCGTTCTCGACCCCTTGGTTTGTCATTGAGGAGAGCGTTGGGGCGGATCCGGCGAGCCAACCGTATTATCGGCTGGCTGGCCCCGATGGAGCGATCTGCCTGCCTTTGACGCGGACCGGCGAAATCGTGCTCGTCCGTCAATTTCGTCCTGCCATCGGCCAGATGACGCTCGAGATCCCGGCAGGTAGCATCGATCCGGGGGAGACGCCGGAAGCGGCGGCTTTGCGCGAGGTCATGGAAGAGACCGGCTATAGATGTCGCCGGATCCATCGGCTGGGCCGTGGCCGATTGCTGCCCAATCGATGTTCGTGGTCGGAATATTTCTTTTTGGGTTTGGGCGCGGAATCAGACGGTCCCGCAGAGAGTGGGGCGGAAACTCTGGTGATGGACCGCGCCGCATTTCGCCAGCTGCTGGCCGACGGTCAAATCGAGCAGAGTGCGGTTTTTTGTTTGCTTGGGATGGCGACGATGGGGCTTTCCGTCGATCTCCTAACGGATCCAGTCGAGGTTATCTATCGCGCCGTCGACGGCGCCGGGGCGGAAGTGTAATGGTCAAGGTTGCTAAGACGGATTTGGATGGCGTGCTTGTGATCGAGCCGCCGACGATCTTCGAAGATTTTCGTGGCCACTACGTGGAGCTTTACAACCGGACGCTCTATGAACAGGCGGGCGTCGATCAGGATTTCTTGCAAGACGACATATCCGTATCCAGTCGTCACGTGTTGCGAGGTATCCACGGCGATCGCAAGACATGGAAGTTGATCTCCTGTCTTTACGGTCGGTTTTATTTCGTCGTCGTGAACAACGTCCCGGGCTCGCAGCAGTTCGGGAAGTGGCAGGGTTTCACTTTGTCCGACACCAACCGGAAGCAGGTGCTTGTGCCGCCGGGGTTCGGTAATGGCCACGTTGTTCTAAGCGAGACCGCTATCTTCCACTATAAACAGACGACTGAATACGACAGAGCGTCACAGTTTACGCTGGCTTGGAACGATCCTGCCTTGAATATCTGGTGGCCGGTCCGCGACCCGATCACATCGGAGCGCGACCAAGGCGTCGGCTGATGTTTGCTGGCAGGAAGATCCTCGTGGCGGGGGCGAGCGGCTTTCTGGGAGGGGCGCTCACGCGTCGGCTGGTCGAGCTTGGCGCCCTGGTCCGGGGCTGCCATCTCTCGCGTGCTCCAGACTATCACCACGCCAATCTGGAATGGTTGCGCGTGGATTTGGAGGATGAGCAGGCCTGCGCGTCGGCCTGCGTGGGCGCCGACTACGTGCTCATGTGCGCCGCCAACACCTCCGGCGCCGCCGCCATCACGAGCACGCCGCTGGTTCACGTTACGCCGAACGTGATCATGAATGCCCGCATGCTCGAAGCCGCGCACCATGCCGGGGTCGAGAGGTTCCTGTTCATCAGCAGCGGCGCTGCCTATCCGGACCTTGGAGAAGATCATCCGCTGCGCGAGGACGAGATGTTTCGCGGCGACCCGCCACCCGTCTACTACCCAGTCGGCTGGATGAAGCGGTACACGGAAATCTTGTGTCGGATCTACGCCGAGCGGATCGCCGATCGGCCCATGACAACGATTGTCGTCCGCCCCTCGAACGTCTATGGACCCGGCGATAAATGGGATTTTGCGCGTTCGCACGTGACGGCCGCGCAGATCCGGCGCGTGATTGAACGTCACGCACCGATTGTCGTTTGGGGCGACGGGACCGATGTCCGCGATCTCATCTATATCGATGATTTCGTCGAGGGCGCGCTACGTGCCCTTGCCATCGACAGGCGCCATTTCGTCGTGAATATCGCTAGCGGTCGCGGCTATTCCATCCACGAGATCGTCCAGACAGCGATCCGCGCGGACGAGTATGTTGGGGCCGAGATCCATTTCGATCCGAGCAAGCCGCGGACGATTGGCAAGCGGTTGTTCGATGTTTCCCTGGCTCGTAATCTATTGGGCTTCAAATCACAGGTGCCGATCGAGGACGGCTTTCGGCGCACGATTGACGCATTCCGCGCCGCTCATGGTACGCCGCGACCGGCTCGATGAGCTCAGCCGGCTGAGCGAACAGGTTCATCCGCTCGCCTCACAAAGTCGCCCAGAAGCGCATTCACCCAGTCCGCCGCCGCTAGATGCGGCAGGTGGCCGACCGCGTCCAGCAGATGGATCGGCGCGTCGGTCGGCAGCCATGCTGGGCCGGGCAGGGGAACGACTTGGTCATCGTGCCCCCAGATGAGCTGTAGCGGACAGGAGATCCGGCGCCAATCGGTTGGCATCACATCCATGGTGCAGCACGCGTCGAAGTTCTGCCGCAGGAATTCAGCCATGGCGGCACGAGCCTCCGGCACTGCGATCTTGGCGAGCAACCCGCGGGCAAAGCGCGTCACGTCGATTGCGGCCCCGCCAAACAGATGTCGCGAGCAGGCGGTCGCCTCGTCCAAGCTCGACACCTCGGAGAGCCGCTTCAGGAACCCGTAGTCGTGCTCCGGCGAGATTGCGGCGCATGAGATCAAGGTCAGGCTGCGTGCCTCTATCAGGTCGAGCTCGACGACCCCCAAAGCAAGGCGCCCGCCAAGCGAATGGCCGATGAGATGCGGCCGGTCGAGGCCCAACGTCCCGATCGCCCGGGCGAGCCAATGGGCCATGTCCCGCCAAGGGCCGATGCCGGGAGCCGCGCTCGACAATCCATGCCCCGGTAGGTCGATGGCCACGACATGGCGGTCACGGGCGAGCGGGGCGACATTGAACTGCCAGGTTAGCATGTCGCCGGAGAAGCCGTGGACGAGCAGGACGGGCGGCCGGTCCGGCGAGCCCATGCGAAGCAGGCCGATCTCGGCGCCATCGACCTGGACATACTCTGGCTTCAGGCGGCCGGGCGCGCTGCGAGGCTGTGTAATCGTGCTCATTGCGCCATGAATCCGCCGTCGACCGGGAGGACCGTCCCTGTGATCCAGCGCGCGGCGTCGGACAGCAGGAACGAGACGGCATGCGCCACGTCTCCAGGCATGCCGATCCCGAGCGGATGAGCGGCGGCGAGGGCGGCATTCTGCTCGGCCGATAGCATTGAGAAATGCTTCTTCGCCTGTGCCCCCTTGACGATTGCGGGGGCCACGCAATTGGCGCGGATGCCGAGGTCGGCGAGCTCAAGAGCGACCGAGCGCGTCACGGCAACGAGCGCCGCCTTGGACGCGGCATAGAGCGTCCGGCCCTTCTGCCCGCGCAAGCCCGCAACCGAGCCGATATAGACGATCGAGGCGCCCGGAGCGGCGACGCCTCTCTGCCGGAGCGCACGTGCCAGCAGGATCGCGGCCCCGACATTGATCGAGAAATAGCGGTCGAACTCGGCGGCGCCGATCTTGCTCAAGGGCGAATAGCCTTGGTGGGAGGCGCTATGGACGATGCCGCCGAGCGGGCCGCCGCTTTCGGCGATCTGCCTGACCCAGGCCGGAATGCCATCGAGCTCGGTGAGATCATAAGGCGCAACGAGATGCTGCTCCGCGGCCGGGAGCAGTGCTTTGGTCGCTTCGAGCGCCTCGACCCGCCGGCCGGCCAGGACGAGCCGCGCGCCGTTCCGGGCGAGCTCGCTCGCGATCCCACGGCCGATGTCGCTGTCGACCGAGGCGCCGGTGACGAGGATGCGCCGGTCGGCGAGCGCGCAGGGCGAGGGGGGTGACAAGGCTTAGAGCGCCAGCCGCGGGAAATCTTCCGGCACTTCGATCACGCCCGGCGTCACGATCGGCCCGATGTCGAGGACCATGCCGCCCCAGGACCAGCCGACGCCGAAGCCGCCGAGGAGCAGCTTCGGGCGCCGCGTCGCAACCGGCTCGGACAGCGAATGGCAGATCGCCAGCGGGATCGAGGCGGAGCTTGTGTTGCCGAAGCTCTCCATGTCGATGATGAATTTCCCGGGCGGGATCTTGGTCTTGTTGCGCAGATGCTCGAGGATGAACTTGTTCGCCTGGTGCATGACGCAATAGTCGATCGCGTCGAGGTCGCAGCCGGCGTGGTCGAGGATGTCGCGCACCAGCGCCGGCACGATGCGGAGCGTGAAGGTGAAGATCTCCGGCCCATTCAGATGCAGATGCGCGTCCTCGTAAAGCGTGCCGGCCTCGCCGCCGCGCAGCACCGGCACCAGGTTGTGCCGAAGGCCGCCGGCTTTGATCGAGATATGCTCGGCGCCACGCGCATCGGTGCCGACGGTCACATGGATGGGCGCGGCCTCGTCCGACCGCTCGAGCGCCGTGGCGGCGCCGGCATCGCCGAAGAGCGGGCGAGTCGAGCGATCGCCTGGCAGCAGCAGGCGCGAGCTCACGTCCCCGCAGAGCAGCAGGGCTCGCCGTCCCTGCGACCCTGCGAGCAATTGCGAGACGAGCCACAGGCCATAGACGTAGCCGGAGCAACCGAGGTTGACGTCGAATGCAGCACAGCTCGTCGGTAAGCCCAGGCGCTTCTGCATCAGGCAAGCGGTCGCCGGCAGCAGATAGTCCGGACCCTGCGTCACGAACACGATCGCGTCGATCGTCGACGGATCCCAGTCGAGGTCGGCCAGGAGGCGCTCCGCCGCTGCGACCGCAAGGTCCGACGCCAGCATATTGGGCGGCGCGATCCGCCGCTCCCGGACGCCGATCGAGGTCGCGAGTTTCCGCGCCTCTTCCGGCGAAAACATTTCCGGCGTTTCGACGAAGGAATGACGCTGCGTCGGCACCGCGGCATGGAGCCCAGCAATCCGGACGCCATTGATCGTCGCTTTCATCGCAACCCTCTCTTCGTCTCTTCCGCCATTTTATGGCGACCCGCCTACGGTAGCTTTGCAGGCATTAATGGCCGCTAAACACATCGAGTGGTGTCCGTCGCTACGGGCGCGCGCCCTGATGGCAATAGAGGTTCGTGTCGTAGAGCCACGGCGTGAATTGCCGCAACGACAGTTTGTAGCCAGGGGCGATCGACGCGATCTGTGCCGGAAGGTCGAAAAGATCATCGGTCTGGTGGTAGGCCGATATGCAGAGGCCCGGCCGATTCCGGGAGATCTGGCTCGCGCCGCCGCTCAGCGCCGAAGCCTCTGAGCCCTCGACATCGAGCTTGATCGCGGTCACGGGGCGGTCGACGACTTGATCGATCGCGGTCACTTCGATCGCGATATCGCCCCCCTCGCTCACATAGCTGCCCTGGTCGTTGCCGGCGGCGAAACGCAGGGTCCGGCGGTCGGAATACAATCCTTGGCGGAAGCGCTGGATACCCGGCAGATGCTTTGTCCGTTCCTCGAGCAGCGCGAAATTCGCCTCGTCGGGCTCGAAAGCATAGATCTGGTCATAGGCGGGGCCGAACTTCTCGATGAATTTGACGACGGTGTCGCCGTCATAAGCACCGCCGTCGACATAGACATGGGTCGTGGTCGGCCTGAGCCAGGCAGGCTCGCCGGCAGCGGCGCTCGCCAAGTGGGCGGCCTCTAGATAGCGTCGCTCGCCAGTCAATCGGAACAGCAGCACGCTATAGAACACGCCGCGACTGAGCTCGTCGTCGAGCGCACCGGCGAAGCTTTGCCACCGGTCGCGCCGCCCCCAGGCCGACTCGACCAGCCGATCGTAGAACTTTGCCTGTACGGCCGGATAGGCGAAGCCCGCGCGTCGAAAGGCATGGATCAGGCCCAGCCATTCGATGTGCCAGGCGTCGCAATAAGCGCCGAAATGAGCGGCAGCGCCCTTGCTTTCGACCATCATCGCGGCGAGAAGGCGCGGGTGCTGTTGCTTGAGATCGGCAAGCGCGCTTTCGGCCACGATATCGAAAGGACCGAGCTTCTTGCCGGCCGCGTTGTTATCGCAGATCGCGATGATCTCGAGTGCACCAGCTTGCGCGACGAAGGCACGAGCATAAGGTGTTGCACCGATCAGCACGAGCGGGCGGTCGCCCAGGTCGAGTGCGGCGACGCGATCGTCTTCGAACAACCGGAAGGTGGGATTGGCCGAGCGCTCCCAGCGCTCGGCTAGTCGATCGAGCGCGCGCCGCAGGGCATCATTGTCCAGCATGATCGTCCTCGTTCGGAAAGGCAGAAAGCGTCTTCTCCCGCGGGAACAGCCGAGGCCTCGTCTCCCATTCGGCGCGCGTCAGTTCGAACATGTGCAGATCGTGGAACTGGCCGTACTTGAAGACATGTTCCTTGAGCACCCCGACCTCTCGCACACCCATCAGGCGCTTGGCTTTCACGAAATTCACATTTCCGCTCATGATCGTGAAAATCGCCTTGTTCAGGTCGAGGCGATAGAAGCAATAGTCGAGGATGAAGGAATTGGTATAGGCGGCCAGATGCCGTTCATGCGGCTCGAGGATGAGATAAGTTCCGGGCACGCAATGGCGATTGACGCGGTCGATCTCGGAATAGGACAGGTGGCCGACGGGCATGCCGTGGCGCAGCACGATGAAATGCTCATAGTCGCTGCGATGCGCGACTGCGGCGAGCCACCGCTTCTGCCTTTCGAGATCATAATCGATGTCGGTCAGCATGTAGCGCGTGATGTCGGGTTGCGTCCGCCAGTCCAGCAGCAGCTTCGCGTCCTCGATCGTCGGGCGGCGGAAGGTGAAGGGCATCAGATCATCCGGGCCATGTAGCGATCTTGGAAATGGGCGAGGCGGCGTTCGTTGGCGCCGAGGAGCGCCGGCCCGGCCGCATCGGCGACACCTTCCTGGACGCGTGTCGTGACAGCGATGTCTTCCGCGACCACCGCGCTGTTGAACTCCGTCAACGCGTCGACGACCGCCTTTCGCACCGCGGGATTTTGTTCGCCGGTTGAACGCGCGAAGCGCAGTCGGTAGCGCAGCAAGCATCGACCGGCATCGATCGGCTGATAGGTCTGAAGGCACATCAGGCTGCCGTAGCTGAGTGCAATCAGCAGATTCGGGAACAGCTGGTAATGGTCGTAGGCCCGGTATCGCTCCAGCCGCTGCAGCTTCAGGCGGCGGACGACGCGTTCCCACCAGGCGATATTGTCCCCCGACATGGCGAGGCGCCCATAGGAATGCTCGCCCAGGCACTCGCCCTGGAATACGGGGGCGTTTGGTGTCACTTTCGCAAAGGTCGTCGGATGCACGAGGCCCGCATGATAGACCTCGATGGCGCTCTCGACCGCCAGCTTCCAATTGGCGGTCCAGACGATCGAGCAATCTGCAATCGAGTCGGTAAAGGTTTCCGACAGTTCGGCGACCGCGTCCGCGTACGCTCCAAGCGCGGCGTTAAGGCTCTCGCCGTCGGCGGCGATGCGGGCGAAGACAAAGCGGCCGCATCGTTCGACAGCGATCGGCTTCAATGCCAGGGCTTCGCGTGCATTCCGGTCGATCTGGAAGGCTTCGGCGTTGGCCGGGATGCCGACGGGAACCCCGGCCTCGTTGTATGTCCAGCCATGATACGAGCAGCGCAGCAAGCCGTTGCCGCATGCTGCGGCGCGCAGGCGCGCATGGCGGTGCGAACAGACGTTGTGGAAGCCACGCAGACGCCCGTCGAAGTTCTGGATGACGATATTTTGTCGGCCGATCGTCGCCGTCACGAAATCGTTGGGATTTTCTAGCTCGTCGGTGAAGCCGACGAACTGCCAGTTACGTTCGAAGATGCGGCTCTGTTCCTCGGTCAGGATATCCGCCGACCGATAGAACGTGGGCGGAATGCGCGCCAGGGTGTAGAGCGTGCTTTCGGTCATCGGCCCTCCATCGCGGCACGCCACGCTTCATGGAACGCCGCGATCCGGTCCTCGTTTTGGCCGAGGCGGGCAGGGCGTTCGGCCAAGTGCTTGCCGTGCTGGACCTCTTCCGAGATCCGCTGATCCTCGCCCAGCACTCGGTCGTTGAACTCGACAAGGCTGCGCTCGATCGCGCGGCCGGTGACGGACTGGCGCTGCTCCGGCTTGCTCGACGGACCGGCCGCCATCCAGAACTTGAGCCGCGTCACCTCGGGGCCGGTCGGCTCGTAGACCTGCAGGCTCAGGAACGTGCCGGCGCTCGCGATCACCATCATGTTCGGGAACAGGAAGAAGTGGTCGTAGCCGGTGAAGCGCTCGGTCGTGGCAAGGCCGAGGCGTGTCGCCATGCGCCGCATCGAGGCGCGTGCCTCGTCCGCGAGATCAGTCGGGCCGAAGGAATGGGGACCCGCGAATTCGCTCGGCCTGACCGTGCCGGTCATCGGGCGGAACGAGTGCGGGTGGATCATGTCCAGGTGATAGCCCTCGAGTGCGCTCTCGACGCCGATCTTCCAATTCGCGGCCCACGTGACCGCCGCGCGTTGGAACGGCCGGCCGAGCGTCGTCGAGAGATGGGCGAGCGGCTCCGCATAGGCGCCGAGGACCGTCGCCAGATCGGGGCCATCGGCAGTGAGACGGGCGAAGACCAGGTCGCCGCAGCAGGCAACCGCGACCGGGCGCAGCGCCAACGCCTGCCGGCCCTCGCGGTCGAGCCCGAAATAGTCGGCGTTGCCGGGGATGCCGACCGGCACGCCGTCGCCATTGTAGGTCCAGCCGTGATAGGGGCAGCGCAACAACCCGTTGCCGCACTCGGCCTGGCGCAGGCGCGCGTGGCGGTGCGAGCAGACATTGACGAAGCCGCGCAGCGCGCCGTCGAAATTCTGCACCAGGATGCTGCGGCCGGCGAGGTCGGCCACGACGAAGTCCTGGTGTTGGGCGAGTTCCTGGCGCAATGCCACGAGCTGCCAGCTGGGCTCGAAGATCCGCTGACGCTCGGCGGCCGAGACCTCCAGCGAGAAATAGGTCGACGGCGCCAGCGCCTCGGTCATCGGCTCCATCGTCCTAGCCGGCGAGCAGGCCGCCGTCGAGCAGCAGGCTCGTCCCGGTCATCCAGCGCGCGGTGTCGGCGATCAGGAAGGCGATGGCGTTGGCGACATCCTCGGGCCGGCCGATGCCCATGGGATAATGCTGCAGATATTCTTCGAACTGCGCCTCGCTCATGGTCGAGCGGAAGCGGTCGGCCATTTCCGTGTCGACCAAGGCCGGGCAGACGCAATTGACGCGGATCCGGTCGCGCGCGAGCTCGACGGCAAGCGCGCGGGCGGCCGAGACGACAGCGCCCTTGGTCGCGCAGTAGACAACATTGCCCGCCTGACCGACGAAGGCCGAGGCAGAGGCGACGAACACGATCCCGGCGCCCTCGACGGCCGAGCCGCGCTGGCGGAAGGCGCGGGCGAGCGCCAGGCCGCTCGCGATATTGATGCGGAACATGTCGCTCATGAAGGCGGCGTCGGCGTTGCGGATCGGCTTCGACACCTGCACGCCAGCGCAATGGGCGAGACCCGAGAGCGGTCCGCCCACCTGGGCGCAGTCTCGAAGCCAGGCCGGGATCTCGTCGATGGCACCCAGATCGAACGGGGCCGCGCGATGGCCGTCGCCGGCCATGATCTCGACCGTCTGCTGCAGGCGGTCGGCGTCGCGCCCGGTCAGCGTTACCCGCGCGCCGAGCCGGGACAAGAGCACCGCCGTCGCCCGGCCAATGCCGGACGAGGCGCCCGTCACCAGGACATGACGGCCGCTCAGATCCATTGGATTGACGACCGGCATTGCGGAACTCATGACGGAGGGAAGGTCACTCAGGCCTCTAGCTGGACGCTCAGCAACGCCAGAAGATCGGCGACGCTCTTTGCCTCGGCGAGCTTCTCGCCTTCGAGGATCACGCCGAACTGCTCGTCCACGAGCGCGATGAAGCTGATCACCGCTAGGCTGTCCCACTCGGGGATGTCGCTCAGCTGTTCGTTCCCCTGGAGCGTGCCTTCCGGCAGATCGAGGGTATTGTCCAGGAGTGTGAGGAAATCGGAGGTTTTCATGAGTTCGCTCATATCATCGATGACCGGCTTTAGCCGTCGGTCAAATCTGGGCCCATAATGGTTAACGAACGCTTGTCGCGCCCGGACCTAAAGCAGCGAACATCGTCGTCCGTCAGTGATCACAGCGCGTTAAAGTCTGGCTAACAACTCCCTGACAGGATGCGATTATCGTTTCGCAGGGACCCCGTCGTGATGCAAGTCGGCATTGCCGCCATTTCCTACCATCTTCCGGAGACCGTGCTGGACAACGCCAGCCTGGCCGCCGCCAATCCGCGCTTCCAGCCGGAGAAGGTGAAGGCCAAGACCGGCATCGACCGGCGCCATGTCGCGGCCCCGGACGAGACGGCGGTCGATCTGGCGGTGGCGGCGGGCGAGCGCCTTTTCACCGAATCGGGCATCGACCGTACGAGCGTCGACCATCTGATCTTTTGCACGCAGGCGCCCGACTATTTCCTGCCGACCAGTGCTTGCGTCGTCCATGGCCGGCTCGGCCTGCCCGCCGAAGCAGGGGCGGTCGACATCAACCTCGGCTGTTCGGGCTTCGTCTACGGGTTGGGCCTGGCCTCCGGCCTCATTCACTCCGGCCAGGCAAGCCGCGTCCTGCTGCTGACGGCCGATACCTATTCCAAATTCATCGATGTCGAGGACCTGAGCGTCCGTTCGATCTTCGGCGACGGGTCGGCGGCGACGCTTGTCGAGGCCGGGGGCGGCAGCATCGGGCCCTTCGTCTACGGCACCGATGGCAAGGGGGCCGAGCACCTGATCGTCCCGACCGGCGGCTTGCGCGCGCCGGTCGACGAAGCCTCGCCAGATGACGGCTATATCATCCATGGCGGTCGTCGGCGCGCGGGGCGGCCGCTGCATATGAACGGGCCCGAGGTGTTCAATTTCTCGATCGCGGCCGTGCCGGCGGCGGTGCGTGCCCTGTTGCACAAGGCTGCGCTCACCATGGCGGACGTCGACCTGTTCGTGTTCCATCAGGCCAACACGACCATGCTCGAGGCGCTTCGGCGCAAGCTCGAAATCCCGGTCGAGCGGTTCTTCGTCGATCTCGCCGATGCCGGCAATACGGTCTCTTCGACCATTCCGATCGCGCTGCGTCGCGCGGCGAGCCAGGGCCGGCTGCAGGCCGGGGACCGGGTCATGCTGGTTGGTTTCGGTGTCGGCTATTCCTGGGCTGCCACGTTGCTGACCTGGTGCTAGCCCGATGACCTTCCCGAAATGGCGGCGCCGGCTTCGCCCCGGCCAATATCGTGTTGTGCGCGACGGGCGTTCGCTCCGATCCTTCGGATCCGCGGTGTCTCCAGCATGCTGAAACCCAGCCTGATGCGGTCGCCGGAAGGGCTGATCGTCCTTCTGGCAGCCTTGCTGCCGCTCGTGGTGATCGCTGGCTTGTGCTGGCGGACAGCCAATCTGGAGCTCGAGCGGCAACTGGACGCCGCGGCGGATACGGCCGTGGCCGACGCCGACCGGTTGATCGGCGACATCGTCACCGGGCTGCACGAGCGCGAGGGGCTGGTCGGCACCGACTGCACGCCCGCGACGATCGAGCAGCTCGACCATCTCACCTACGAATCGCCCCTCGTCCGCTCGGCCGGACTGTTCGACGGGAAGGGGCAGCTCTATTGCACCAGTCGGGGGGCCTTCCGCGCCGACATCAGCACGGCAGCGGGCTCGACCCGACGCGGCGGTCTCGTCATGCGCGTCGGCCGCGCCATCGTCACGAATCGCACCTCGCTCATCGTCCAGCTCCGGCGCGACGACGAAGCGGGCATCGGCGCCGTCGCCGATCTGGCACTGTTCGACCAGCTGGCGACACCCTTGTCGTTCGAGGGCGCAGGCGCGGTCAGCGTCGTGCTGGGCGAGGCGACGCCGCTGCGCACTGCCGGCCGGCCGATCGAAAGCATGGCGAAACACCCGTTCTGCGTCAGCCGGCGCTCGCACAAGTTCGACGTCGCGGCGACCGTGACGGTGCCGCGGGCAATGGTCTGGTCGCTGTTCCGGCGCGAGCTGGCGCTGTTCGGGGCGGCCGGTGTGATGCTGTCGGCAATGTTGGCTTGGCTCGCACTCCGCGGCATCGCCAATCGGCAATCGCTCACGCGCGGCCTGCGCGCGGCGCTCCGCCGGCGCCAGTTCGAAGTGCATTACCATCCGGTCATCGACATCCAGAACGACCGCTGCGTCGGCGCCGAGGCACTCATCCGCTGGCGCCATCCCGACCGGGGGCTGATCCGCCCGGACCTGTTCATCCCGGTCGCCGAGGAAACCGGGCTCATCATCCCGATCACCCGCTGGCTGATGAACCGGGTCCGCGACGACTTCGAGGGTGTCGACCTGCCGCGCGACTTCCACATCGCGATCAATCTGGCGCCGGTCCAGTTCAAGGACCGCACGATCGTCGACGACATCCGCGCCATCTTCAGCGGGCGCAACCTGTCCCCGGCCATGCTCGTGCTCGAGGCGACCGAACGGTTCCCGATCGACGACGCCGGCCGCAAGGTGATCGACGCGCTCCGCACCATGGGGCCGGGCATTGCGCTCGACGATTTCGGCACGGGCCACAGCGGGCTCGCTTACCTGCAGAAGTTCCACGGCGACTATCTCAAGATCGACAAGACCTTCGTGCAGACGATCGGCACCGACGCCGTGACGCGCACCGTGGTCGATTCGATCATCAACCTCGCGCGCGAGCTCGACATGGAGATCATCGCCGAGGGCGTCGAGACCGTGACGCAGCTCAAATACCTGCGCCAGCGCGGCGTGCCCTACGCCCAGGGCTTCCTGTTTGCGCAGCCGCTGCCCTTCGCCGAATTCGAGAACTTTCGGCGGACGCATCCGAGCCCTTGTGCGCATCATCTGAAGGCGGAGGAGGCCCCGCGCGAAGAGGTGCCGGCTTGAGCCCCAAGATCTTGCAACCGTTGATCCTGTTTCGCGCCGATGCCACGCCGGCCATGGGCACTGGGCACGTCATGCGCTGCCTGGCGCTCGCCGAGGCCTTGCGCGACCGCGCGATCGATGTCGCGTTCGTCGCGGCGGCGCTGACGCCGTCGATTGCCCACCGGCTCGCGGCCGAGCGCATCGACGTGCATCCCGCCGGGGACCCTGACGACGCCGCGGCGACAATAGCGCTCGGCCGCACGCTCGGTGCCAACGCGCTGGTCGTCGATGGCTATCATTTCAGCGCCGCGTGGCGCCAGGCGGTCCGGTCGCTGGGCGTGCCCATCCTTGCGTTCCAGGATCTGGACGACGGCGCGCCGCTCCACGCCGACCTGGTGCTGAACGCGGCCGCCCGGCCCGAAGAGACGAAATGGCGCCGGGCGGCGCCGGCCGCAACCTTCCTCACGGGGCCGCGGTACGTGCTGCTGCGCCGCGAGCTGCGCCGGGCCGTGGCGGCGCCAAAGCGACCGGTCGCCGCCCGCTCGGCGCTGCTCGTCACCTTCGGCGGCGCCGATCCCACTGGCCTTACCCTGCCGGTGACAGCGGCGCTTGCAGGCGTACTGGGGCCGGAGGCGACCCTCGACGTGGTGATCGGCGGCAGCGTGCCGAACGGCGCTGGGCTCGTCGACCGCGTCGCCGCGCTCGACCCGCGGGTTTCGGTCCATCTCGACCCGATCGAGATGGCGCCGCTCATGGGTCGGGCCGGTCTTGCGGTCTCCGCTGCCGGCGGCACGATCGGCGAGCTTGCGGCGCTGGGCGTGCCGGCGCTGATCGCGATCGTCGCGGAAAACCAGGTGGCAGGCGCTGCCGCCTCGGCCGCTGCCGGCTGGTGCGAAGCCGTCGACGCCCGCGCATCCGGCGCCGTCGCGACCCTGGCGGCGCGCGCCGCCGCCCTCTGGGCCGATGCGCCATTGCGCCAGGCGATGGCGGACCGGACCGCCGGGCTCATCGATGCCGGCGGGGTCGACCGGGTTGCCGACGCGCTGGTAAGCGCGATGCAAACACTCTGGTAACCACACTGTCGCTAAGGTCCGCTGTCTTATGCCTCCGGTCGCCGTTGAACGGCGCCGTCCAATTGATGGGAGCCGCATGCCCGTGAGTGACGAAGTCACGATCGCCGGCCGCAAGATCGGTCAGGCTCATCCGCCCTATGTCATCGCCGAGATGTCGGGCAACCATAACGGCGACATCGCGCGCGCCATGCGGCTCATCGACGCCGCGGCCGAGGCCGGCGCCGACGCGGTCAAGCTGCAGACCTATACGGCCGACACGATCACCATCGACCATGACGGGCCGGGTTTCCGGCTCGAGGGCGGGCTCTGGGCGGGGCGGACGCTCCATGACCTCTATCGCGAGGCGCACACGCCCTGGGAATGGCACGCCCCGCTGTTCGAGCATGCGCGCCGGCGCGGCATCGCGATCTTTTCCTCGCCGTTCGATCCGACGGCGATCGAGCTGCTGGAGAGCCTGGACGCGCCGGCCTACAAGATCGCCTCGTTCGAACTGATCGATCTGCCGCTCATCCAGCGGGCGGCGCGCACCGGCAAGCCGCTTGTCATGTCGACAGGGCTTGCGACCCTGGGCGAGATCGAGGAGGCGGTCGCGGCCGCGCGCGCTGCTGGCGCCGCCCAGATCCTGCTGTTGCATTGCACGAGCGCCTATCCGACGCCGCCGGAAGAGGCGAATCTCCGGACGATCCGGCATATGGCGGACGGCTTCGCCGTGCCGGTCGGCCTGTCCGACCACACGATGGGCATCGCGGTGCCGGTCGCCGCCGTGGCGCTCGGCGCCGTCGCCATCGAGAAGCACTTCACGCTCGCCCGCGCTGACGGCGGCCCCGACTCCGCTTTCTCACTCGAGGCGTCCGAACTCAAGGACATGGTTGCCGCCTGCCGCACGGCCTGGGCGGCGTTGGGCCAGGTCGACTATGGCGTGAGCCCGGGCGAGGGGGGTGGGCGCTTCGTGCGCCGCTCGCTCTATGTCGTCGAGGATATTGCCGCGGGCGCGCCGCTCACGGCCAAGAACGTGCGCTCGATCCGGCCGGGCTTCGGCCTCCTGCCGAAACATCTGCCCGACGTGCTGGGCCGGCCCGCGACACGGGCCCTCAAGCGGGGCGAGCCGCTCGACTGGACCATGGTCGGACCGGGCACGGAGAGCGGCCGATGAGCACGAAGCTGGCGACGCGGCCGGTTGTCTGCATCACGCAGGCCCGGATCAATTCCTATCGCCTGCCCGCCAAGGTGCTGCGCCTCATCGCCGGCCAGCCGCTCTTGTGGTGGCATCTCGACCGGCTGAAGCGGGCGCGCCGCGTCGACCGGATCGTGGTCGCGACGACCGGCGAGCCGGCGGCCGACGCTATCGTCGAGATCGCCGAGGCAGCAGGGGCGGCGGTGTTCCGAGGGTCCGAGCACGACGTGCTCGATCGGTTCGCCGGGGCCGCAGCCCTCGTGGGGGCCGCGACGATCGTACGCGTGACGTCGGATTGCCCGGTGATCGACCCGGCGCTGATCGACCAGGCCATCGCGCTCTATGAGAGTGCCGGCGACGCCTGCCATTACGCGAGCCTCGACGTCAGCACCTTTCCGCGCGGCCTCGATTGCGAGGTATTCAGCCGCCAGGCGCTCGACGAGGCAGCGGCGGAGGCGGTCTTGCGCGAAGATCGCGAGCACGTGACGCCGTTCATCCGCCGCAACACCGAACGTTACGCGGCGCGCTTCCTGTCGACGGCGCCTCTCGAGCGAACCTATCGCTGGTGCGTCGACACGCCGGCAGATTTCGAGCTCGCGCGCCGGATCGTCGAGCAATTCGCCGGGGCCGATTTCGGCTGGACCGATATCGTGGCGCTGATGCGGGCGCGGCCGGACTGGGCTGCGCTCAACATGGACGTGGCGCAGACGCCCGTGGCGTGACGCCGTCGAAGGGCGTGTGGAAATTCCCGGGCACAGAAATTTCAGAAAAAAGCGCGTCGCGTTAACACTCTCGTCAATCTTTTCGGCCATAACGTCTATCAGACGGGCCACGGGTGGGAAAAAATTTCCGATCCGCCGTCTGAAACCCGACCTCCCCAAATGGGGAAACCGCAGGGCTAAGCCCTCGGCCTCAACATCCTTAAAGGATGACGCATATGTCTGGCATTACGCTTACCGCGACTCAAACCGCGACCATTCAGTCCCTGCAGTCTGCCTCGGCGCTGTTCACGACGACGCAGAACGAGCTGAACACCGGCAAGAAGGTGAATTCGGCTTCGGACGACGCAGTCGCCTATTTCCGGTCCAAGTCGCTCTACGACCGGTCCAGCAACATCCTCACCCGCAAGGCCAACGTCGATCAGTCGATCCAGACGGTCCAGGCCGCGCTCGATGCGACCTCGGCGGTCGACGGCCTGCTGAAGCAGCTCAAGGGCGTGCTCGAAGGCGCCCGCGGTGCCACGACCTCGTCGCGCGTCTCGGCGACGGTGCAGTTCAAGAACATCGCCAAGCAGCTGGCGCAGCTGGTCAATGACGCCTCCTACCAGGGCCTCAACCTGCTGACCAAGACCACGGCCAGCCTCTCTACCCAGTTCTCGGAGCGGACGGCGGCGACGTTCGTCATCAGCGGCTTCTCCTACACCTCGACCGCGGCCGGCAACGCCAACTCGCTGTTCACCGCGGCGGTCGTGGCGTTCAAGGTAGACGGCACGCTCCTCTTCTCGAACGTCATCGCGTCGACGGCGAATGGCGCCGGCACGATCAAGGGCTTCTCGGCCCTGAGCCTGACCAGCTCGACGAACTATGGCTCCTTGGTCACGGCGTCGCAGGCGGCGGCGATCTTCACGGCGAGCGACAACCGGATCGATGCGGCGATCAGCCAGAACAGCGCGCTTACCGCAGCACTCGGTACCAACATCAACATCCTGCAGGCGCGCTCGAACTTCAGCGCCAGCTACTCCGCGACGCTCTCGGGTGGCGGCGACAAGCTGACGCTGGCCGACCTCAACGTCGAGGCGGCGAACTCCCAGGCGCTGACGCTCCGTCAGCAGATCGGCATCCAGTCGCTGTCGGTCACGGGTACGCAGAACTCCTCGATCCTGACGCTGCTCCGCTAAAGAGCCGCTTCCAGGCGAAGCTTCCAGGGGCTCCCGGTTCGGGAGCCCCTTTTTCTTTCCCATGTCCAATTTTTTGCGCTGGTGTCGCCCTGCGACGCCGGTGCATTGGTTTCGCCGACGGGGCGTTCCTACATTGGCGCAAGCCCGCGCCGTCATTGCTCAGCCCGCTGGAGGACCCAAGTTCATGGCCCGTTCGATCGTCCTGTTCGCAGTCGCTGCGTTGTCTGCCGCCGCGGTATCAGTTGCCCCGGCCGGTCCGGCGCTCGCCCAATCGGCCGCACCGCTGCAGACGCCGGCGCCGGGGAGCGGACCGGTCACCGCGCCGGACGAGATCCGCTATTGCCTGTGCGCGCATCAGACCGTCGACACGCTGAATGCCCGGCTCGCCACCGAGACCAAGCATCACCAGGAGGTCCAGGACCGGCTCGCGGCGCTCGACAAGCAACTGGCCGACAGCAAGGCGAACGTCGACGTCAAGCAGCCCGACCAGGTCGAGGCCTATCGCCGCCTTGTCGAGGAGCGGGAACGGACGATGGCGGAGTTCTATTACGACCTGACGCCGCAACTGCAGAAGCTGGTGGCGCAGTACAATGCGCAGACCGACAGCTACAACGCGTTCTGCACGACCCGCAGCCTGGACGCGAAGGCGCTGGAGACCGTGAAGGCCAACCTCACCTGTCCGGCGCAGGAGTGATCTAGAACCAGGGCCAATCGTTCGGCCGGTCGAGCGGGTAGACCGGCCGGCGCAGGTGCCTGAAGGTCAGGAGATCATTGTCGGAGGTCGTGACGCCGTCGCCGTCGCAGGTGATGGTCGCCCGGCCGATCGGCGCGAAGCCGGCACGGTAATGGATGCGCGATTTCAGCACCAGATAGCGCTTCGCCCGCGGATCGATGCCGACCGAGGTAAAGACGCCCAAGTCCCACGGCTCGTGATGACGCGAGACGACGACGATCTCGACCAATCCGACCTGCAGCACGGCGGTCTTGCCCATCTGCACGGTGACGCCGGTATACATCGGTCCGCGGCAGACCCACTCGCCGTCCGATACCAGCTTGACCTTGCCCGTGACCGTGAGCGGCCGGCCCTTGAGGCCGATCGACGGCATGTCGGTCTTGCCGCCGAGCGGCAGGGTGACGGTGCTGCCGACGCCGGCCCGCGCCATCGCCTCGACGGCGTCCGGGTCCCAGACGGCGGCAACGGCGACATCGGGCAGGTCCTGGCGCAGGACCTCCTCGATCACGGTCATCACGTCCTGCGTTCCGCCTGAACCGCAATTGTCGGCATGGTCGAGCAGCAGCACTGGGCCCTGCTCGATCTGCCGCGCCCGGGCAACCGCCTCGCCGAGCGGCTCGTGGCGATAGATGAATTCCTCTTTCTGCCGCCAGGCCTGGTCGAGCAGCCGGTCCCGCGTCTCGGCTGCTACGGCCGCGTCGCCGTCGGCGACGACGATTGCGGAGAGGCCGGCATCCGGCATGTCGGCGAGCGGAAAGCCGCCGAACACCGTCGCCGCCAGGATCGAGCCGTGCTCGGCCGCTTTCGCGGCGTCGACCAGTCCCTTCATCGGCTCGTCGTCCGTGCCCATGCGCAGCGTCTGAGCCAGGATCGGACGGTTGCCCCAGGCCATCACCGGCTTGACCTTGCCGTCGAGCGCATCGAGCAGGATGCGGCCGACCTGCCGGCCGACCACATGCATGTCGACATGGGGATAGGTCTTGTAGCCGATGAGCGCCGTGCAGTTGGCGACCATCCGTTCGGTCAGGTTGGCGTGCAGGTCGCAGGTGACGGCGATCGGCAGCCCGGGGGCAAGCGCGCGGATCCGCTCCAAGAGCGTGCCTTCGCCGTCCGGCGTCGCTTCGGCGACCATGGCGCCGTGCAGATCGAGCATCGCCGCGTCGATGCCGCCCTTGGCGACGGCCTCGAGGATCGGGTCGGTCAGACAGCGGTAGGCGTCGGCGGAAACGATGCCGCTCGGCATGGCCTCGGCGGCGATCGGGCTCACGATCTCCGCCCCTGCCGCCTCGGCGAGGTCGATATAGGCGCCGATCGGCATGGCGGTGCCGCGATAGGCCCGGACCACGTCGGGGCCGTGAAAGGCGCCCCAATCGACGAAGCGCTGCCAGGGTGTCGCGATCGGCGAGAAGCTGTTGGTCTCGTGCTTCATCATCGCGATCAGCAGGCGCATCGGCCGTCTCCCCCCTCGTGTCAGCGTATCGGCGTGTCAGCGGTCGCCGTAGAGTTCGTCGGGCGGGGTCTCGACCGCGGCGATCACTTGCCAGTCGCCGTCGCGCGCCGCCCGGAAGAAGCAGGAGCGCCGGCCGGTGTGGCAGGCGACCCCGGTCTGATCGACGAGCGCCAGTAGCGTGTCGCCGTCGCAATCGAGCCGTAGTTCGATCAGCCGCTGGACCTGGCTCGAGGTCTCGCCCTTGCGCCAAAGGGCCGCACGCGAGCGCGACCAGTAGCAGACCCGGCCGGTCGCCAGCGTCTCGGCCACCGCGTCGCGGTTCATCCAGGCCATCATCAGGATTTCGCCGCTATCGTGCTGCTGCGCGATGACCGGCACGAGGCCGGCGGCATCAAAGCGGATCTCGTCGAGCATTGCGGCGCTCGTGGTGCGGGCGGGGGCGGTCATGCCGCGACATTCCTCCGATCGAAGACGTCCACAGTTGAGCGCCGCTGGCTCATGAAGGCAAGGGGCGCGCGATGCACGCCCGCTCTGATGCGGTGGCCGTTCCGATTTGGCGGTGCAGCGACGGGCTTCGCGGCACCGCGGCGAGCGCTTGTGTTCGCAGGCGCCTTTGGTTAGCTTCCGCTAGCGGTTCGTCCGCGCAACAATAGAACTACAAAACAAGTTCGGGCCGATCGTATTTTCGTGGGAGGGGTGCCGGGGGCGTGAGCGACTACATCCTAGAGACTGCGGGACTGACCAAGGACTTTCTGGGCTTCACGGCCGTCAAAGGCGTGAATCTCCAGGTGCGCCGCGGCACGATCCATGCGCTGATCGGCCCCAACGGCGCCGGCAAGACCACGGTCTTCAACCTGCTCACCAAGTTCCTGAAGCCGACCAGGGGCACCATCACCTTCAAGGGCGAGGACGTGACCTGGGTCAAGCCGGCCGATGTCGCCCGGCGCGGCATGGTCCGCTCGTTCCAGATCTCGGCGGTATTTCCGTACCTGAGCGTGCGCGAGAACGTGCGCGTGGCGCTGCAGCGGCCGCTCGGCAACTCGTTCCATTTCTGGCGCAGCGAGTCCGTGCTCGACAGTTTGAACGAGCGGGCGGAGGAGCTGGTCTACGCGGTCGGGCTCCAGGATTTCATCCATCACGAAGCGAGCGAGCTCGCCTATGGCCGCAAGCGCGCGCTCGAGATCGCGACCACGCTGGCGCTCGACCCCGAGATGCTGCTCTTGGACGAACCGATGGCGGGGCTCGGCACCGAGGACATCGGCCGCATCGCAGCGCTCATCAAGCGCGTCGCCGCCGACCGGACGGTGCTGATGGTCGAGCATAATCTCTCGGTCGTGGCCGATCTCTCCGACCGCATCACCGTGCTCGCCCGGGGCGAGATCCTGGCCGAAGGCGTCTATGCCGAAGTGTCGGCCAATCCCGCCGTGATCGAAGCCTATGTGGGGACCGGGCATGCCTGACGCATCCGCCGCGACGACGACGCTGCTCGAGGTCGCCGACCTGCACGGCTGGTACGGCGAATCGCACATTCTGCACGGCATGAATTTCGAGATCCGGCAGGGCGAGGTCGTAACGCTGCTCGGCCGCAACGGCGCCGGCAAGACGACGACCTTGCGCGCGATCATGGGCATGCTGGGCCGTTCCCAGGGCTCGATCCAGTTCGAGGGCCGCCAGATGTGCGGCCTCGCGTCCAACAAGATCGCAAAGCACGGCATCGCCTATTGTCCCGAGGAGCGCGGCATCTTCGCGAGCCTGTCGGTCGAGGAAAACCTGATGCTGCCGCCGGTCGTGCGGCCGGGCGGCATGACGGTGCCAGAGATCTACGAGATCTTCCCCAATCTGCTCGAGCGACGCCGGAGCCCCGGCACGAAGCTCTCGGGTGGCGAGCAGCAGATGCTGGCGATCGGCCGCATCCTGCGTACGGGGGCGAGCCTCTTGCTGTTCGACGAACCAAGCGAAGGCCTGGCGCCCGTCATCGTCCAGCGCATCGGTGAGGTGATCCGGACATTGAAGGCCAAGGGCTTCACCATCCTCTTGGTCGAGCAGAACTTCCGCTTCGCCTCGACCGTGGCGGACCGGCATTATGTGGTCGAGCACGGCACGGTCATCGACATGATCAAGAACAGTGAAATCGCGGCCAACGCGGACAAGCTGCATACCTATCTGGGTGTCTGATAGGCAGCGCCGAAGGCGCTGTTCCAAAACAGAAATCAGCGGTTTTTAGGGGGAGAGACAAGCATGCGTCTTCAGGGAATTTCCGCGCTGCTCGCGGCGACCGCACTTGCATCCGGCTTCGCGATGACGGCTTCGGCAGAGACGATCAAGCTGGGCGTGCTGAACGACCAGTCGGGTGTCTACACCGACCTGTCCGGCCCCGGCGGCGTCGACGCGGTGCGCATGGCGGTCGAAGACGCCGGCGGCGCCATCAACGGCAACAAGATCGAGGTCGTCTCGGCCGACCACCAGAACAAGCCCGACGTCGGCACCTCGATCGCGCGGCAATGGTACGACCAGGATCATGTCGACGCGATCTTCGACGTGCCGAACTCGGGTGTGGCGCTCGCAGTCCAGGAAGTGGCGCGTGAGAAGCACAAGATCGTCATGTTCTCCGGCCCCGCCTCGTCGGACCTGACCGGCGCCAAGTGCTCGCCGACCGGCGTGCATTGGACCTACGACACCTACGGCCTGGCGAAGGGAACCGGTGCTGCCGTCACCAAGTCGGGCGGCGACAGCTGGTTCTTCCTGACCGCCGACTATGCCTTCGGCCAGGCGCTGGAGCGCGACACGGCCGCGGTCGTCCAGGCGAACGGCGGCAAGGTGCTAGGCGAAGTGCGCACCCCGCTGGGGTCGCCGGACTTCTCGTCCTTCCTGCTGCAGGCGCAATCGTCCAAGGCCAAGATCATCGGCCTCGCCAATGCCGGCGGCGACACGGTCACCTCGATCAAGCAGGCGGCCGAGTTCGGCATCACGTCTGGCGGCCAGAAGCTCGCCGGCCTGCTCGTGTTCCTGTCCGACGTCAATTCGCTCGGCCTGAAAACCGCCCAGGGCCTGGAACTGACCGAATCGTTCTACTGGGACCTGAACGACGAGACGCGCGCCTTCTCGAAGCGCTTCTTCGAGCGTAACAAGAAGGAGCCGACGATGGTGCAGGCCGGCCTCTACGGGGCGGCCAAGCATTATCTCGAGGCGGTGAAGGCGACCGGCTCTACCGACAGCGACAAGGTGATGGCCGCGATGCAGGCCAACCCGATCAACGACTTCATGACCAAGAACGGCCAACTGCGCAAGGACGGCAAGGCCGTGCGCGACATGTACCTGTTCGAGGTCAAGAAGCCCGAGGAATCGAAGGGGGCGTGGGACTATTACAAGCTGATCCGGCAGATCCCGGCAGCGGAAGTGACCCGGCCGCTCGCCGACGGTGGCTGCCCGCTGGTCAAGGGCTGATTGACCCGAGTTCGGGAGCCGCTCTCGTAGGCGGCTCCCGCCTGCAGACCGCCGAGGTAGGACGTTCGATCCATGTACGTGATTCCATTGCTTGGCATTCCGCCACAGGTGCTGTTCGGCCAGTTGCTGCTGGGACTGATCAACGGCGCCTTCTACGCCATGCTGAGCCTTGGGCTCGCCGTCATCTTCGGCCTTCTCAACATCATCAACTTCGCTCACGGCGCGCTCTACATGATGGGCGCGTTTGCGGCGTGGCTGATGCTCGATCATCTCGGCATCGGCTACTGGCCGGCGCTGATCCTGAGCCCGCTCCTGATCGGCGCGTTCGGCGTGATCCTGGAGAAAACCTTCCTCCACCGGATCTACAAGCTCGACCATCTCTACGGGCTGCTGCTCACCTTCGGCCTGGCGCTTATCATCGAGGGCCTGTTCCGCAACTACTACGGCGTGTCCGGCCAAGCCTATGACGCGGTGCCGGACCTGCTGAAGGGCGGCAATAACCTGGGCTTCATGTTCCTGCCGACCTACCGCGGCTGGGTCGTCGTCGCTTCGCTCATCATCTGCTTCGGCACCTGGTTCGCGATCGAGCGCACCAAGCTCGGCTCCTACCTGCGCGCGGCGACCGAGAACCCGAAGCTGGTGCAAGCGTTCGGCATCAACGTGCCGCGCATGATCACGCTGACCTACGGCTTCGGCGTGGCACTCGCCGCCATGGCGGGGGTGCTGGCGGCGCCGATTTATCACGTGAGCCCGCTCATGGGCTCCGACATCATCATCGTCGTGTTCGCCGTCGTCGTGATCGGCGGCATGGGCTCGATCGTCGGCGCCGTCATCAGCGGCTTCGGGCTCGGCATCATCGAAGGCATGACCAAGGTTTTCTACCCGGAGGCGTCCAACACCGTGATCTTCGTCGTCATGGCGATCGTGCTGCTGGTCAAGCCCGCCGGTCTGTTCGGGAAGGCGGCGTGATGAGCAGCGTGCATATTCCCTCGGCGGCGGTGGCGCCCGGCAGCAACGGCAACCTGGCAAAGGTGGGCGTTGCAGCGCTCTTTGTCCTGGCGCTCGTGGCACCGTTCGGGCTCTACCCGATCTTCCTCATGAAGGCGCTGTGCTTCGCTCTGTTCGCCGCCGCGTTCAACCTGCTGCTGGGATACGGCGGCCTGCTGTCGTTCGGCCATGCCGCCTTCTTCGGCGGTGCCGCCTATATCGCGGCCCACACGGTCAAGGTCTGGGGCTTCCCGCCCGAACTCGGCATCATTGCGGGCACGGCGTTCGCAGCGTTGCTCGGCGTCGTGTTCGGCTGGCTCGCCATCCGCCGCCAGGGCATCTATTTCGCCATGGTCACGTTGGCGCTGTCGCAGATGCTCTACTTCGTGGCGCTCGAGGCGAAGTTCACTCATGGCGAGGACGGCATCCAGGCCGTGCCGCGCGGCCATTTCCTGGGCTTCCTCGACCTCGGCGACACCTACAGCATGTACTACTTCGTGCTGGCGATCTGCGTGCTCGCCTTCTGGCTCATCTACCGGACGATCCATTCGCCGTTCGGCCAGGTGCTGAAGGCGATTCGCGAGAACGAACCCAGGGCGATCTCGCTGGGATACCGGGTCGACCAGTACAAGCTCCTGGCCTTCACGCTGTCGGCAGCGCTCGCCGGCCTCGCGGGCTCGACCAAGGCGATCGTGTTCCAGCTCGCCTCCTTGACCGATGTCGACTGGCGCATGTCGGGCCAGGTCGTGCTGATGACGCTCGTGGGCGGTGTTGGCACCGTGTTCGGCCCTGTGGTCGGCGCCTTCATCCTGGTCACCATGGAGAATTATCTTGCCGAGTTCGGCTCGTGGGTGACCGTGATCCAGGGCGCGATCTTCGTGGTCTGCGTGCTCACCTTCCGCAAGGGCGTGGTCGGCGAGATCGCGGCCCTCGTCCGCCGCGGCAAGGGCGAGCAGCCGAGCGAGGGCGGCGGGCACCACTGAGTTTCGTCAATTTGCCAAGCGCTAGCGGCGCGATCTTGACGTTGCGGCTCAGTCCCTAGCATCACTAAGGAGTGGCCCTCTGGGTCCGAACAAGCCGCACCGGCCGGAGGCGGCACGGTGCGGCGCCCTTCGCCGGACGGAGAGCCGCTCGCAATGATCTTAGCCGCCCGACGCCTCTCCGCGGCGCTCCTGTCGATAGGACTCGGATGGAGCACGGCGGCCGCGGCCGCCAGCGTGCCGGTGCCGCCGTGTGCACGGCTCGCAGCGTTGCCCGCGTTGCCGGCGGACGGTGCGCCGCCCAATTTCGCGGTCTGGCGCGGCGACGCGCTCGATCGCACGGCCCCGGTGCCGGCCTGCCTTGGCTGGCCCGATTTCGACTTCTCGATCATGCTGGCCATGGCCGGCCGGTTCCGGCATCCGGGCGGGGTCGAGGCCGTGCTGGCCGGTTTCGGCCGGTTTTCCAGCATGACCGGCCTCAAATACTGGTCGATCAGCGACGAGCGCTGGCAGGTGCTGCTCGAACGGTCGGCGGCGGTAACCGATCCCGAAACGCGGCAGGCCCGCCCGGATTTTGCGCCGGGCGAATTCGTGCCCGGGCGCGACCTCTATTTTCTGCAGCGGGAGAATCGCGGGCGCGAAGACATTGTCTATCGCCTGCATGTGTTGACGAACGGGCCGGACGGGTTCTCCGTCTCGGTCACCAACGTCAGCAGCATCAATTTCCTGTTCATCCGCCTGTTCGCGCCCGGTGACCTCAATTCGGTCTATTTCTTCCGGCGGCTCGGCAACGACGACTGGGGTTACTGGGCGGTCGGCGGGACCCATCTCGGGTTGACGGGCTTGTTCGGCCCCCATATCGGCTCGTTCGAGAACCGCGCGATGGCGATCTATCGCCATTTCGCCGGCATCCCGGAGGATCAGGAGCCGCCGGCTGCAACGGAAGAGTAGGGCCGGCGGGTAGCCGACCGGTCAGCCGCGGAACTGGAACTCCGAGGTCGCGGCCGCCGTCGCGACGAGCCGGCCCAGCGCCACGCGCAGCCTGGTCGCGTTGGTGAATGTGCCAGGCGTGCCCAGAATCTCCGGCGTGCTGGCGAAGGCGAGGAGGGCGGCCCGCGTCGTCTGGCCGGCGTTCGGGATCATGACGTCGACGACACGGTCGACCGCTTGTGCGGCATTCGTGAGCTCGATCGGCCCGCCCGGCCGCACGCGCTGCAGGACATCGAAGATCCCGGTCAAATCGCCCGGCAGGATCTCTGCGGCGACGCCCATGATCGTTTCCGCGGCGCGCCAACGCTCGAGCAGGGAGCCGTTGCTCATCCACGGTCCCGAAACGTCTGGCCTGCCGTTCGGCGGCACCCAGGCGAAGCGGGGATCGCCCATCTGGCTCAGCAGAAAATTCAGCGTCGCCGTGGGATTGATCGGCAGACCGGCGACGCGGAGCAGCGATACGACGAATTCGAACGGCGTCTTGAACTTGGCCCCGCTCGACGCCGCGAACTCCGGCGACAGGATCAGCGCCTGCAGCACGAGAGCGATCTGATTGGGCGCCTGGAGATTGGCGAGGAAGGCCTGAGACATGGCGGCGACGGCGGCGCTGTTCGCCGGCGGCGTGTCACCGACGAAGCGCTTGTAGAGCTTGGTGGCGATCGTGTTGGCGGTGCCGGGGTGGTTCGCCGGGATATCGAACAGCAGCTCGCCTTCGGCCTGGCCCGACGCCGGGATGGTGTGGCCCAGATAGACCTTGGCGCCGGACGCATGTTCGCCCGCCCTGAACACGAAGGCGCCGGTCTCGTAGTCGATGGTCCAGCCCGAGAGGATGAGCGCGCCCTGCTTCACGTCGGTGTCGGAATAGCCGGTGCCCACCTCGTTTGGCGGCGTCGTGAGCCCGAGATAGCGCTGAATGCCGAGCGTATGGAGCTCCATGACCTCGCGGGCGTAATTCTCGTTCGGCGCCTTGCCGGTCGACTGCACTTGATTGAGGTAGAACATCATCGCCGCCGATTTCGCGACGGCGCCGAGCATACTGCGGAAATTGCCGAGTGCGTTGGCGCGGAGCACGGCGTCGAAGGCCGGGTAGGTCGAGCCGGCCTGCTCGGACGAATTGACCTGAACGTTGAAATGGCTGTGCCAGAACTCGACCATCTGCTCAGCGAGCTGGTTCGGCGACTGGGCCGCGCGGATGTAGGAAGCGGCCTGGATCTCGGCGCCCGGTCGCTGCGTCTGCGCGTAATCCTTGCCCGCCGTCCTGAAATTCGCCCAGAGCGCCGCTTCGTCGGCGTTGAGCCAAGTGAGCGGCAACATCTGCGGCGGCAGCGGATCACCGGTCGTCGGATCCTGGCCGACGAACTTCAGGCGCACGTTGACCAAGGACTCCGTCACCGCTGGCGTGTCGGTCGCGGCCTCGGTCAATTGCGCGCTCAGCCAAGCGTTGAGCGTGAGCGGGGTCGGGGCGGCCGGATCGCCATGTTTGGCGCCGAACGTCAGCCGGTTGTAGGCGAGGGCCACCGAAGGCATCGTCATGGCGGGCTCCTCTAATGCGCCGCGAACAGGTTCAGCGGGCGCTGCACCTGCAGCCCGGGGAATAGGTTGGCCGGTGCATCGTGGCGCCGGGCGGTGATGGCTTCGAGGATGACCTGGCGGGCGTCGGTCGTGATCGCCACGTCGCCGAGGTCGGTCTCGGCGGGTGCCAAGCCCGGCCAGGCCCCGTACATCCGGCCGCCGGCGACGGCATTGCTCAAGACCAGCATCACGTTGCCGTGGCCATGATCGGTGCCGCCGCTGGCGTTGGAGACGATGCGGCGGCCGAACTCGCTCATGACGATCAGCGTGACGCCGGCCGTCGTGGTGCTGTTGATATCGTTCCAGAAAGCGCCCAAGGCCTGCGAGAGGATGGCGACCGCAGGGGCGAACCGGGCTTCCTGGTTTACGTGCGTGTCCCAGTTGTCATATTCGAACACGCCCAGTTGCAGGCCCGCACCCTGCTTCATCAGCTCGGCCGCGATTGCGAGCCCTGTCGCCAGCGTGTCGGTGCCGTAGGTGGCCGGCCGCACATAGCCGCTGTTGATCGTCTCGAAACGCTGCACCGCATTGACCCCGGCCATCGCCTGGCGGGCGAGGGCACCGGCCAAGCCGCGGGCGGTGATTGCCGCGGCGCCGTACTCCTGCTCGAGGAAGGCGAGCTTTTGGGCACTGCTGACAGCGAAGCTGGCCGCGTTCGCGATGCAGAGCGCCGACAGGTCGTCGCTGATCGACAAGGGCAAGGTCGCCTCGCCGCACGCCATGGCCGCAAACGTGCCCTCTACCGCCGTCGCATTGGCATAGCGCCCGACCCAGCCGCCGAACTGACTGGTAATGTTAAGATCGGTGACGCCGCATTCGGCGAGCTGCTGCATCTCGAAATGCGAGCGCGAGGCGGCCGGCGTGCCCGATGCAGGCACAAGTGCCAGATGACCCGCCTGATAGAGCGCCTGGAGCTCGGGCGCGGACGGATGCAGGCGCCAGTCCTGCTTCGTCAGGCCGTTCGCGAGTGGGAAACCCGTTGCCGGCAACAGCGTTTTCGGCCGGGCCGCGTTGAGGTTCGCGTCGTCAACCGGCGCGAGCAGGTTGAGGCCGTCCATGCCGCCGCGCAGGATGACAAACAGCAATGCATCCTTGGTGCCGGTCGTGGCGCCGAGAGCGATCCGCGCGCCAGGGGGGAGTGCAGCGAGCAGCGTGCCGAGCGCAGCGCCCCGCAGGAAGTCGCGACGAACCATACCCATGGCAGTGTGCTCCCGACGGGATCGTGCTTAGGATGTGCTTCGCTGGACTATTTTCCAATATCTGCTGGATCTAATATTTAAGTCAACTCATTGTTCGCGTAAGAATTGTGAAAAATATTAAGGTTTTGTGTAAATAATTTTATGGGATTGAATTTTGTGTATGGGTCGGCGGAATGGCGCCGCCGCCCCGGGTGAAATTGCCCTGGATGAAGTTGGCCGCGTTGCGCATCGGATCGGGATCGGCTCGCGTTCGAGCAGACTTCACCTGCGGAGCGCCGTCATGGTCTTCGGGATGGTACGGCGTTGCCCGGACTTCGATCGGGCGCCGTCAGCTCCGCCACTGCAGCGTGCGTTCCTTGATCGGGTTCACGAACGGCCGGTTTTCCTCCTGGGCGCGGACGAACTCGTTCTTCAGGCGGAAGTACCAGCGCGCCTGCACGTCGGGGTCGCCCAGCAGCAGAAGCTGCGGGTTGTGCTTCAAGCCTTCCTGCTGCTGCGAGATGACGTCGCGGTCTTGGCGGAGGAAGGTGCGGGCGAACGGCCAGAACAGCGGGCGCAGCAGGGTCAGGATCGGCGCCGTCCAGAACACCGAGTGATTGATCTCGGTCTCGAACTCGGTGATCGGCGTGAGCGTCGTCAGGTGGCACATGATATGGCCGCCGACCCGGATGTGCTCGTAGCGCACGCCCGGCAGCTGGAACACGATTTCCGTGCCCTCGGGCTTGCCGAGCAAGAAGTTCAGGAGCTTGTACGCGCGCGAGTTGGCCGAGGGCGGATGGCGCACCATGGTGAAGCCGAATGGGGAGGGCGCGAACTTCTTCGCCTTGTTGCGGATCGACTTGGGCGAGCGCCAGAACCAGGC
This sequence comes from Aliidongia dinghuensis, assembly GCF_014643535.1. NCBI lineage: Bacteria > Pseudomonadati > Pseudomonadota > Alphaproteobacteria > Rhodospirillales > Dongiaceae > Aliidongia > Aliidongia dinghuensis. The sequence goes on from NZ_BMJQ01000008.1 coordinate 163,856, forward strand.
CTTGTGGATAAAGGTCGCGTGCGCCGGGTCGACCAGGCCCACGACCGAATGGTCGATGCTGCCGTCGAACATCATGGTGACGACCATCTTGGGCTCATGGCCCTCGAGCCCCGGCAGCACCGGCACCGGCGGCGCCGTCTCGGGCTTGTCGCCAAAGAAGATCCAGATGCCGCCCTGCACCTCCTGCACGGGGTAGGAACGCACCTTGACCTTGGTCAGCTCCGGCTTCTGCTCGTCGATGAGCGTCGGAATGTCGGTGCAGACGCCCGACGGCGCGAAGCGCCAGCCGTGGTAGCAGCACTCGATCTCGCAGCCGTCGAACTTGCCAAAGCGCAAGGGGATGCCGCGGTGCGGGCAGATGTCGACGAGCGCGAAGGCCTTGCCTTCCTTGTCGCGGCCGATGATGACCGGCTCGCCCAGCAGGTTCTTCGGCACCATGTCGCCTTTTTTCAGGCGCTCGCTCGGAAGCGCGTAATACCAGGCGTCGCGCAGCGGCGGTGTGCTTTGAGCGTCCAAGGATTCACTCGTCGGGAAAATGGGGAACGATTGTCGGCCCGGACACTACAGCCACGCGCGCCAGGACGGAAGCGAGCAATCCGCAAGGCCCAATGGCTTGATCGGCGGAGCGCTTCAGGCTACCTCCTCTGTTGCCATGCGTCTTTTCCGGCATTATGCCCCCCTCCCAGCCGACGCGACCGGTGCCGTGCTGGCTCTCGGCAACTTCGATGGCGTGCATCGTGGTCACGGCACGGTGATCGCTGCGGCGGGGGCGATCGCGCGCGAACTCGGCGCACCGCACGGTGTCCTGAGCTTCGAGCCGCACCCGCGCCAGGTGTTTCGTCCGGACGATCCGCCCTTTCGCCTGACGCCGCTTAGGGTCAAGGCGCGCGAGCTCGAGGCGCTCGGCGCCGACCTGCTGTTCAGCCTGCATTTCGACATGGAGTTCGCCCAGCGCTCGGCCGAGAATTTCGTGACCGAGATCCTGGTCGGCGCTCTTCGTGTCCGCCATGTCGTCGTGGGCTACGACTTTGTGTTCGGCCGCGGCCGTGCCGGCACCGTGGCATTCTTGCAGGAAATGGGCGCGCGGCATGGATTCGGCGTCAAGGTGATCGAACCGGTCGCCGATGCCGGGACCGCCGATGCCGAGACCGAGGTGATCTCGTCGACCCGCGTGCGCGAGCATCTGATGGCCGGCCGGCCGGCCGACGCGGCGCGGCTCCTCGGCCGGTTCTGGGAGATCGACGGCCGGGTCGAGCACGGCGACCAGCGCGGCCGCACGATCGGCTTTCCGACTGCGAACCTGATGCTGGGCGAATATCTCCGGCCGGCGGCCGGCGTCTACGCGGTCCGGGCCGGCATCGAGCACGAGCACCAGACGGATTGGTACGGTGCCGTCGCCAACATCGGCACGCGGCCGACGGTCGGCGGCACCGATCTCCGGCTCGAAGTACACCTGTTCGATTTCTCGGGCGACCTCTACGGCGCGCATCTGCGCGTGGCGCTCATCGATTATCTCAGGCCCGAACGCAAATTCGCGAGCTTCGACGAACTGAAGCAGCAGATCACCGCCGATGCCGCCCAGGCTCGGACGATCTACGCCCGGTTCATCCACGCACACCAATGGATGCCAGATCGATAAGCCGGCTCGATCGGCATGCTGTCGCGCTTCTGCGGCACGCTCATGACGCCGATGGCGACCAACTTCAATATCGTACCGGCGGCCATCCCACGCGAATTGACCCAGCGCAAAGACGCGACATGGGCGACGGCCGCAGCATTGCTCGAAGTATCCTGTAGGAGTGACGAGCATGGGCGGCGCGGGACGAGTGGCGGGAACGCCGGTGGGAGGATCAAGCATTCTCGCCCTTGCAGCGAGGCTGAAGCGGCGAGCGACGGCAGCTGTCCTGGAAGCGCGGGCGCGTCAGACGCTCCGGCACGAATTGGCGCTGCTTGCCGATCTTGGGCAGCTGGATCAGGTGTTGGCCGATTGCGGGCTGTCGCCGAGCGATCTCGCCGTCCTCGAACGGCCGGTGCGGGGCTGGGCCCGCCGGCTGCAGGCGATGCAGCGGCAGCTGGGCGTCGAGGCGCTGGCCGAGACTTGCGACCTGGCGCTGATCCGCGACATGGATCGGGTGTGTCGGCACTGCTCGGCCGCCAAGATATGCGAGAAATGGCTGCGAGCGGATGCCGTCAGCGCCGCCCCGGCCTTCTGTCCGAACCGGCCTAATTTCGAGCTGCTGCGACAGGGCGCCTGCAACTGATCTTCGCCCGCCGGCGAAGATCGAGGTCGTCGATACCTTACGGCTCGGTCGGCGTGTCCTGGTTGCGCAGGCCGAACGACCACATGACGGCGGCAATGGCGCCCTTGATGGTCGGCAGCAGGACGGCGGTCAGCACCAGGGTCAGCGGCAGGAATAGGGAGATCGCCAGGGGCGTCGACATGTCGTGCTGCTCGGCCACGAGCATGAGCGGCACGACAATGTGACCGACGACGAGGATGGTGAAATAGGCGGGCGCATCGTCGGCCCGGATGCCCTCGAACCGTTCGCCGCAATGCGGGCAGGCGTCGGCGAGCTTCAGGATGTTGCGCCAGCCGGGCTTGAACAGCGCGCCGCGCCCGCATTGCGGGCAGCACCGGCGGAAGCCGCGCAGCAGCGCGGTCATGGTGCCGGGACGAACCACGGTGTCGAGATAGGGCATTGCGGCGGCTCCGGGCCGGGACGAACGAGATCGGATGGGGAATGAGATAAACTGCCCGGCCGGCGGATGCGAGGGATCGGGTTGCGGTCTTTACGCGCATCTGATGCGTGCACACGTGATCGGGCAGACGACGTGGCCGGGTGCGAGCCCCTTTGACGCACGCCCTAAAGCCGCCATAATCGGGATTGATTTTCCCCGCGGATCGGATCCGGTGCCGTGCGCCGTCCGAGCGGGATTTCCGCCGTCCCGCCGATCGGGCCGGCGGCCGAAATGGAGAGGATTGGATGCGCAAGGTTCTCATCAGCGCGCTCTGTGTGGTCACCTTGGCCGCCTGTGCCCAGCAGGGCCAGCAGGGCTATGCCCCGCCGGGTGAAGTTGGCCTGAACAAGACGACTGGCGGCGCGCTGGTCGGCGCGGGCCTCGGCGGCCTCGCCGGCTCGCAGCTGGGCCACGGCTCGGGCAAGCTCGCGACGACGGCGCTGGGCGTGGTCCTGGGCGGCCTGTTGGGCGGCTCGGTCGGCGCCTCGCTCGATCGCGCCGACCAGGCGGCGCTCAACCAGTCGACGCAGAACGCGCTCGAGAGCGCGCCGACCAACCAGCCGGTGCAGTGGCGCAACCCGGACAACGGCCACTACGGTACGGTCGTGCCAGTCCGCACGTATCAGCCGAACCCCGGGCAATATTGCCGCGAGTTCCAGCAGACGGTCGTGATCGGCGGCCAGAGCCAGCAGGCCTACGGCACCGCCTGCCGCCAGCCGGACGGCACCTGGCAGATGCAGCAGAGCTGACGCCGGTCATCCGCCGCAAACGAAACGGGCGGTCCTCACCAGGGCCGCCCGTTTTTGCTTGAGGGGATACCGATTGGCCGCCGCTACGCGACGCAGATGCCCGGCACGGCCACCTTCTGGAACAGGTGCGGAGAGGCGACGGCCGAGGCGGGATAGGTGGAGAGCTTGGCCCTGAATTCCGGATGCCCGAAGGCGGCCCGGAAGTCGGCGGTCGATTCCCAGACGGCATAGTTCAGGTAAGTCGGGCTATCGCCGATCGCGCGATGCAGCTGGGTCGAGATGAAGCCCGGCTGCCGCTTCATGAAGTCCGCATCGTTCTGCCAGGCCCGGAGGAACGTCTCTTCGTCGGCCCTATCCAGCGTGAAAACATTCACCAGCACGATCGCGGTGGCTTCGAGCGCGATCTGACGTTCGATCGGAAACGCTGGGTCCAGGGGGCGCATGAGTGGCATGGCGGGCTCCGTACGATATGGTTGCATGATGTCATTTTGATATTATAGAGTCATGTCAATTTGACATCATGATGTCAATGTAATTCTATGGTGACAAATGCGAGAGGCCGCACGAACGTCAGCCGGGACTGCCTTGACCGATCTCATGCTCGATCTGTTCAGGCTCAACAGCCGAATTCTCACGGCGGGGGACAGGCTGGTCGCCGGCCTGGGCCTGACGAGCGCCCGCTGGCAGGTGCTCGGCACCATTGCTGCGTCGGATCGGCCGCAACCGGTCGCGTGGCTCGCGCGCGACATGGGGGCCAACCGCCAGAACGTCCAGCGTATCGTCAACGATCTGGAGAGGGGCGGGCTCATTGCCTTTGCGACCAACCCGCATCACCGGAGGGCGCAGCTCGTCGTGCTGACGGACAAGGGGAAACTGACGTTCGACGCCGCCATGCGCCTGCAGGCCCCATGGATCAACAGGCTCGCGGACGGGCTTCAGATCGAGGAGATAGCGACGACGCACCGCGTCATGACGGCGCTCCGCCGGAAACTGGAAGCAGACGGAGAGGGCGATGAGCAAGCCTGACCGCTACCATGCGCGGGTAGCGGTCAGAGGACCAGACGGTCAGTTCGCAGCGGCGAAGCGGGCCAGGTGATGGTCGGCGTCGCCGAAGGTGCGGTCGATCAAGGTCAGGCGCTTGAAGTAATGGCCGCCGGCATATTCCTCGGTAATGCCGATGCCGCCGTGCATCTGCACCGCGGACTGGCCGATGAGGCGGCCCGAGCGGCCGATCTGCACTTTGGCAGCCGAGACCGCGCGGCTGCGCTCGTGCGGATGCGGGTCGTCCGCCCGGTCGGCCGCCAGGATCGCCATGGAGCGGGCCTGCTCGAGTGCCACTTCCATGTCGACCATGCGGTGCTGCAGCACCTGGAACGAGCCGATCGGCACGCCGAACTGGGTCCGGGTCTTGAGATAGTCGAGCGTCAGCGCGTTCAGCGCCTGCATGGCGCCGACTGCCTCGGCGCACAGATAGGCAATGGCGCGGTCGACCGCATGGGCCACGATCGGCAGCGCCTGGCCCGGCTCGCCGATCCGGGCCGAGGCCGGCACGCGAACCCGGTCAAGCCGCAAGTCCGCCGCGCGCGTGCCGTCGATGTTCGGATAGGCGCGGATGGTCAGGCCCGGCGCATTCTTCGGCACCAGGAACAGCGAAATGCCATGCGGGTCGGTCGCGGTTCCGGCGGTGCGGGCCGAGACCAGGAACTGGTCGGCGGCGTCGCCGCCCAGCACCACGGCCTTGGCGCCGGTCAGCAGATGGTCGGCGCCGTCGGGCTCGGCGCGTGTGTCGACATGGCAGAGCGTGTAGCGCGACTTGGGTTCGCCGTGGGCCAGCGCCAGGAACAGGTCGCCGGCCGCGACCTGCGGCAGCAGCTCCGTGCGCTGGGCGTCGCTGCCGGCCAGGCTGAGCGTACCGGCGCCGAGCACGATCGTCGGCATGTAGGGCTCGACCACGAGCGCGCGGCCGAATGCCTCCGCCACCACGGCGAGGTCGCCCATGGTGCCGTTGAGGCCGCCATATTCCTCGTCGATGCCGAGGCCGGTCACGCCCAGCTCGGCGAAGGTCGCCCAGAGCGCGCGGGAGAAACCGTCCGGGCCGGCCAGGATCTTCTTGCGCTCCTCGAAGCCGTAGCGCTCGCGCATCAGCCGGTCGGTCGTCTCGGCCAGCATGCGCTGGGTCTCGCTCAGCGTGAAATCCATGATCGGGTCGCTCCTCTCAAAGGCCCAAGAGCGACTTGCTCAGGATGTTGCGCTGGATCTCGTTCGAGCCGCCGTAGATCGAGACCTTGCGATAGTTGAAGTAGGTGCCGGCGAGCGGCGCCGCATAGTCCGGGCCGATCGGCTCGCCGTTCCAGCCGGGCTCGAGCGCTTCCGGGTTGAAGGGGAGCGCGTAGGGGCCGACCGCCTCCATCATCAGCTCGGTCAGGCCCTGCTGCACCTCGGAGCCCTTGATCTTCAGCATGTTGGCTTCGGCGCCCGGCGCCTGGCCGCTCTTTTCGGCCGCGATCATGCGCAGGTTGGTGAGCTCGAGCGCCATCAGCTCGATCTCGAGCGCCGCCAGCTTCTCGCGGAACGCCTTGGTCTCGATCAGCGGCACGCCGTCGACCTCTTCGGCCGCAGCGATGGCCTTCAAGCGCTTCAGCTCGCGCTTGGACTGGCCGACGCGCGCGATGCCGGAGCGCTCGTGCGACAGCAGGAACTTGGCATAGGTCCAGCCCTTGCCGGGCTCGCCGACGATGTTCTCCTTCGGCACGCGCACGTCATCGAAGAAGACCTCGTTCACCTCGTGCTCGCCGTCGATGGTGATGATCGGCCTGACCGTGATGCCCGGCGTCGCCATGTCGATCAGCAGCATCGAAATGCCCTCCTGCTTCTTCACGGTCGGGTCGGTGCGCACGAGGCAGAAGATCAGGTTGGCGTGCTGGGCGAGGGTGGTCCAGGTCTTCTGCCCGTTCACGACCCAATGGTCGCCGTCGAGCACGGCCTTGGTGCGGAGCGAGGCGAGGTCGGAGCCGGAGCCCGGCTCCGAGAAGCCTTGGCACCACCAGTCCTCGCCCGAGAGAATGCGCGGCAGGTAATGCCGCTTCTGGGCGTCGTTGCCGAAGGCGATCAGCACCGGGCCGATCATGCTGATGCCGAAGGCGACGATCGGCGGCGCACCTTCCTCGGCCATCACCTCTTCATGGATAAAGCGATAGACCGCGTTCCAGCCGCAGCCGCCATGTTCCTTGGGCCAGTTGGGGGCGACCCAGCCGCGCTGGGCGAGCTTGCGGTGCCAGGAGAGGTAATCCTCCTTGCTCAAGCGCTTGTGGTTCAGCACCCGGTCGCGCACCGCCGGGTCGAGCTCGGCCCGGACGAAGGCGCGCACTTCCTCGGCGAACGCGCGCTCCTCCTCGGAATATTTCAGGTCCATCGGCCGTACCCTCCCAGGTTGACGTTCTGATTCAAACGTTCGTTTGGTCAAACCTGTCGCCTGGCCGGCGAGGCGTCAAGCTTGTCGTTAGGCAGTCGGGCGATAGATGGTCGGGTCTGGAATGCCGGCCTCGGCGAAGCCCTTGGCGCGCAGCTGGCAGGAATCGCAGGTGCCGCAGGCGATGTTGGGCGGTTGCGGATCGTAGCAGCTCAGCGTCAGGGCGTAATCGACGCCGAGCTCGGTGCCGCGCCGGATGATCGCTGCCTTGTCGAGCTGCATCAGCGGCGCGTGGATCTTCAAGTGCTGCTTGCCCTCGACGCCGGCCTTGGTCGCAAGATTGGCGAGCGTCTCGAACGCGGCGATGAATTCCGGCCGGCAGTCGGGATAGCCTGAATAATCGAGCGCATTGACGCCGATGAAGACATCTTCCGCCCCCACGACCTCGGCATAGGCCAACGCGAAGGACAGGAAGATCGTGTTGCGCGCCGGCACATAGGTCACCGGGATGTCGTGCGCGGACGAGAGGTCGCGATCCTTCGGCACGACGATGTCGGCCGTCAGCGCCGAGCCGCCGAACTGGCGAAGGTCGATGGCCGTGACCGCGTGATGCCGGATGCCGAGCGAGGCCACCACGCGCCGCGCCGCGTCGAGCTCGATCTTGTGCCGCTGGCCGTAGTCGAACGACAGCGCATGGACCTCGAAGCCCTGGGATTTGGCGATCGCCGCGACGGTGGCCGAATCCAGGCCCCCGCTGACCAGCACGATGGCGTTCTTCATGGGGCGGGCACTCCTTCGGGTTCGGCGATCGTTTGTCTCTAAGAGGTTCGAGCGGGCGGAGCAAGATGGCTCGCCTCTCTCGGTCATCCCCCGCCTCTCGCGGGAATGACGAAAGAATATGACTTGACCTAACGCCGATTTAACTTGTCCGCGGCTTTTCGCGCACTAGCTTCGTCCTTCAGGGCTCCGTCACGGGACCACCAGGAGGATCACTCGTGCAGAAATCGCTTCGTCTTTCCGCTCTCGGGGCTGCGGCCTTGGCCGTGGGCGCCGCAATCGTGCCGGCGCCGGCCAGGGCTGACCTGCCGCCGCTCATCGACGTGAAGGACTTCTTCAAGAACCCGCAGTCGGCCGGCTATCAGCTGTCGCCGCACGGCGAGTATCTCGCCTACCTGGCACCCTGGAACAATCGCTTGAACGTCTGGGTCAAGAAGATCGGCGGCGGCGAGCCGGTGCGCATCACCAATGACCAGGACCGCGACATCCGCTCCTTCACCTGGACGACCGACGACCGCCTCGTCTATGGCCAGGACACGGCCGGCGACGAGAATTTCAAGCTGTTCTCGATCAAGCGCGACGGCACCGGCATCATCAACCTGACGCCGTGGGACAAGGTGAAGGCGGACGTGGTCGATGTGCCGCGCAACGACCGGCGCCACATCCTGATCCAGCACAACCATCGCGACGCCAAGGTGTTCGACGTGTTCCGCGTCGACGTCGAGACCGGCAAGGCGACCCTGCTCATCAAGAACCCGGGCGACGTCTCCGGCTACGTCACCGACCACAACGGCATCATCCGGGTCGAGACCGTGACCGACGGTGTCAATGCCAAGATCCTTTACCGGCCTGACGCGAAGTCGAAGTTCAAGACGGTCATCACGACGAACTTCCGCGAGCAGGTGAGCCCGCAGCAGTTCACCTATGACAACAAGAACCTGGTCGCGACCTCGAACATCGGGCGCGACAAGCAGGCGCTGGTCGAGCTCGATCCGGCGACCGGCAAGGAACTGAAGGTGATCTACGAGAACCCGGAGGTCGACGTCGACGGCGCCATCGCGTCTGACGCGCGCAAGAAGCTGACGGGTGCGGTCTACGAGACCGACAAGCAGCATTACGTGTTCTTCGACGACCAGCGCGAGCAGCTGCAGAAGGATCTCGAGGCGAAGCTGCCGGGCGTCAACGTCGCGGTCGCCGGCACCGACCTCGACGAGAAGGTCTGGCTGGTCAAGACCTGGGGCGACCGCACGCGCGGCGACTATTACCTCTATGACGGCAAGACCAAGCAGCTCGACCATCTGGCGTCGGTGACGCCCTGGCTCGACCAGAACCAGATGGCCGAGATGACGCCCGTCACCTACCAGTCGCGCGATGGCCTGACGATCCACGCCTATCTGACGCTGCCGGCCGGCGTCGAGGCCAAGAACCTGCCGCTCATCGTCAACCCGCACGGCGGGCCATGGGTGCGCGACAGCTGGGGCTTCGATCCGGAGGTGCAGTTCCTGGCGAACCGCGGCTATGCCGTGCTGCAGGTCAACTATCGCGGCTCGACCGGCTACGGTCGCAAGTTCTGGGAAGCGGGCTTCGGCCAGTGGGGCCGCACCATGCAGGACGACCTGACCGACGGCGCCAACGAGATGGTGAAGCGCGGCATTGCCGATCCGAAGCGCCTCGGCATCTACGGCGGCTCCTACGGCGGCTATGCGACGCTCGCCGGCGTCACCTTCACGCCCGACCTCTATGCCGCTGCCGTCGACTATGTCGGCGTCGCCAACCTGCTCACCTTCATGAACACGCTGCCGCCCTATTGGGAGCAGGGCCGCAAGATGCTCTACGAGATGGTCGGCAATCCGGAGGATCCGGCGCAGAAGGCGAAGCTTGAATCGCAGTCGCCGATCAACAGCGCCGACAAGATCAAGACGCCGCTCCTGGTCGCGCAGGGCTTGCACGACCCGCGCGTCAACAAGAACGAGTCCGACCAGATGGTGAAGGCGCTCAGGGCCCGCGGCGTCGACGTGCCCTACATGGTCAAGGACAACGAGGGTCACGGCTTCCACAACGAGGAGAACCGCTTCGACTTCTACCGGGCGATGGAGCAGTTCTTCGGCCATTACCTGGGCGGCCGCGTGGCACCCGGCCAGGACGTGCTGGCGAGCCTGAAGAGCTGATACGGACGCGGGCGGGGCTCAACCCCGCCCGCAACAGACCGCTGTTACCCGCGGCACCTTGATCCTTGTGAGCATCCGCCTCTCGCGCATGTGCAACTCGTTCCTTTGGGCCAGTTTCATTCGGAAATACAACCATTTGTAGTCGTACTTGAATGGCACGACGCAGCAATAAGCTTTAAGTATGTGCTTCACAATAATATAATCGATAATGTAAACAAAATACTTACTGTTCATGTGAGCGTGTTCACAAGCATTAATGATCGATTATAAGCAATATATCGATTGCAGGCACACCTGCCTGCGCACAAATTGGCCCCAGAAATGGAGAATCGATATGTCGTTCAATAATTTTCTGAACCCAACTTGGGTCGCTCCGGGCAATGACGTCTACTGGTGGTATACGTTTTACGATGATCGCGGCGCGCAATATGCAATGGCAAATTGCAAGACCCCCGACGGGCAGATGGTCACCACCGCCGAGGGCGACCGCCGCGAAGACGATGGTCATGTGACCTACTTCGTCAATTTCCACAACAACGGGCCGCAGCCCTGTTTCCACAACCTGAACGGCGGAGGCCTATCATGAGCAAGGTCACCGTTATCACGGGCGCCGACGGCAAAATCGCCGTCATCGGCCACGGCCATCTGAGCGAGGCCAGCGTCCGGAAGACCGGCGGCGGGAGCCAGCCGATGGGCGGGCTGCGCGCCGGCCCGGGCCAGAAGCTCCATGAATTGGATCTGCCGGAGGACGTCTCGAACCTCGCAGACTTCGGCCTGCTGCAGAAGAAGATCCAGACCCACGCAAAAATCGGCGCCTGACCGTGATCTGAATATTCGAAGCGGGGAGGAGCCGGTCCGCGGCTCCACTCCCGATCCCGTCGCGGAGATCAAGCCAGGTCAGAGGCTGGTGCCAGCCACGAAACTCGTGCGGTGGCACGCGTACCTGCAGTTCGGCGACGAAGCGCTCCCATTCGGTCGATTCACGGCCGCACCATTTTCCTATCCGGCCTCGTCACACCCTTGTCCGAGCGACACACCGCAATAGCCGGCTGCTACCCGCTGGCCGCCGATCTGTGCGAGCATCCTGCTCGACCGATCGAGCCCGAACGGCCACACGGATACCCACACGACGCTCGATGCGGCGCGCTCCAGAGAGGAAAAACCCATGGCCAGCCTGAGAAAACCCGGCGAACCTGCAAAGATCCTGTTCCTGGTCGGCGACTATGTCGAAGACTACGAGGTGATGGTGCCCTTCCAGGCGCTGGCCGCCGTCGGCCATCAGGTTCACGCCGTCTGCCCGGGCAAGAAGCCGGGCGACAAGGTCGCGACCGCGATCCATGATTTCGAAGGCGCGCAGACCTACAGCGAGAAGCGCGGCCATGACTTCGCGCTCAATGCCGATTTCGCCTCGGTCGAGGCCGCGGCCTACGACGCGCTCGTCATCCCGGGCGGCCGGGCGCCGGAATATCTCCGGCTCGACGAGAAGCTCGTTCGCCTGGTGAAGGAATTCATGCGTGCCGACAAGCCGGTCGCGGCCATCTGCCACGGCGCGCAGATCCTGGCGGCCGCCAAAGTCATCGAGGGGCGCGCGGTCTCGGCCTATCCGGCCTGCCGGCCCGAGGTCGAGCTCGCCGGCGGGCGCTATGCCGAGATCGCGATCGACGCGGCGGTGACCGACGGCAAGCTCGTGACGGCGCCGGCCTGGCCGGCCCATCCGGCCTGGATCGGCCAGTTCCTCAAAGTGCTGGGCACTGAGATCACACTCTGAACCAAAGGACGCCGGACCGATGTGCGAGATCTACGTCAAGGCCGACCCGATCCTCTACGAGGCCCGCTCGCGCTCGGTCCGCATCCATGGCGTCGTGACGAGCCTGCGCCTGGAAAACCTGTTCTGGGACGTGCTGGCCCAGATCGCCGCGCGCGACGGCATGACGACGAACCAGCTGATCGCGAAGCTCTATGACGAGCTGATGGAGCACCGGGGCGAGGTGCCGAACCTCGCCTCGTTCCTGCGTGTCAGCTGCATGCGGTACCTGAGCCTGCAAGCGAGCGGCGCCTTGCCGGAGCCGGCCGCCCCCGCGATGAGGCGGCCGGAGCGGCATACGCTGCAGTAGGGGGGGGTGGGATGCTCAAAGATACCGCACGACCTTTGTGCGTCGCAGCGCCACCAAGTCGGGTCCATGAATTCGTAGCGATCGGGAATTTCGAGGCAGACGATTCTCGCGCTGCGCAAGCTCGGCTTGAATTGTGTCTGCGGAAGGAGGCTCTGGCAGCTGTTCATGCCTCAGCGTGCAAAGCTTCTGCCGCGCCGCGCTCGCAGCAGGGCCAGAAAGGCAGCGAACACCGGCGAGACTTGATGGCGCGAGGGGTAATACAGGAAGAAACCGGGAAAGGGCGCAGTCCAGTCATCGAGCATCCTGACCAGGTGCCCGCAGTCGACGTGCTGCGCGGCCTCGTTTTCGAGCACATAGGCAACACCGAGGCCGTCAATCGCAGCCTGAAGCATGAGATCAGGCTCATTGAAGGTTAGCGGCCCGGAAAGTCCTACCTCCAGCTGTCTCCCGTCCTTCTCGAATTCCCAGGAATAGATGCTGTTCGCCGTCACCATCCGATAGTTGATGCACCGGTGCGCCTGAAGATCCTGCGGCACGGCGGGAACAGGGTGCTGTGCGAGATAGTCCGGCGAGGCGACGACCGCCATTCTGAGTTCCGGCCCGACCCGGAGCGCAATCATATCCTGTTGTAACTTTTCCCCCAGCCGAATGCCTGCGTCGAACCGGTCGGAGACGATATCGCGAAAGCCATAGTCGATGATGACTTCGACCGTTGCTTCCGGATGCGTGGCACAAAACTCTCCGAGCATCGGGCGGACGACAGCCTCGTAGGCCTGCCGGGTGGCCGTGATGCGAAGTGTGCCCGAGACGCGATCACGGTCGTGATCGAGCTCGCTTAAGGTCTCATCGATGGCGTCGAGGGCCGGTTCCAGCGTCAGCAGCAGCTTCTCGCCCGCTTCCGTGGGGGCAACGCTGCGGCTGGTTCGCTGCAGCAGCGCCATGCCAAGACGCTTCTCCAGCCGCTTGATCGTGTAGCTGAGCATCGAATTGGAGAGCCCGAGTTCGGTCGCTGCCCGCGTGAAACTTCGTGTCCGTGCGACAGTGGCGAAGGCCGACAGATCATCGAGGCTGCCCCTCGACATCGTTCGATCAGTTCGCATGCTCCATCCTATTTATCCAACATGATGAGAAGGATGGCTTTCCCTACCTTGGAGTCAAGGTGCGGGTCTGGCCGCTCTGGGCCGGCCGAGCGGCACCTGGCTCTAAGGATGAAGGGGTGAACAATGATTGGAACGGACGCTGTCTGGCTCATCACCGGATGTTCGAAAGGCTTGGGCCGAGCGCTCGCTCAGCAGGCCTTGAAGTCGGGTTATCGCGTCGTCGTGACGGCTCGGGACCCGTCCGCCGTCGGCGGCCTCGTCACGGAATATGGCGACGCCGCCCTCCCTGTAGCGCTCGACGTCACCAAACCCAATCAGGCGGTCGCCGTGATCGAAGTGGCCGAAGCACGATTCGGCGCGGTCGACGTGCTCGTCAACAATGCGGGGTATGGATATGTCGGTGCCATCGAGGAAGGCGAGGATGCCGACGTCCGCGCGATGTTCGAGACCAACATCTTCGGCACCTGGAACATGATCAAGGCTGTCTTGCCGGGCATGCGCGAGCGTAGGCGCGGCCACATCGTCAACATCAGCTCGGTCGGCGGTCTCACGACCTTTCCGGCTGTCGGCTTCTACCATATGGCGAAATTCGCGGTGGAGGGTCTGTCCGAAACGCTCGCCAAGGAGGTCGCTCCCTTCGGCCTCGGCGTTACGGTCGTTGAGCCAGGCGCCTTTCGAACCGACTTCCGGGGTTCGTCCATGAGGCAGTCCGGAGTCCGGCTTCCTGCCTATGCGGATACGGCCGGCAAGGCCCGCGACAATGTGCTCGCCGGACACGGTAAACAGCAGGGGGATCCGGTGCTCGGCAGCAAGGCGATCATCACCGCGCTGGAAGCCGATAATCCTCCGCTGCACCTCGTGATCGGCGGGGATGCCCTCGATCTCGTCCGACAGAAGCTTGTCGACCTGCGGCGGGACCTCGACACATGGGAGGACCTCACTCGAAGCACGAACTTTCGAGAAGCCGAGAAGGTGTGACGCGAGATCGCGATCGACGCGGCCGCGACCGACGGCAAGCTGGCGGCGGCCCCGCCTGGCCGGCCCACGCCGCGCTCGAGCGGCCGGAGCGGCATACGCTGCAGTAGGGCAGGGCGCTAGAAGAACTCGCCGAGGAACGCGGCCGTCTCGTCCGAGAGGCCGACGATCTTGTTGGTTGCCTGGCGATAGAATTTGAAGTTGAGCTCGGTCTCGGGTCGGCCGTCGTTCCAAGCGTTGAAAGGCTTGAGCTCGCGCCGTCCGAGCGGCCGCTTGGCGAGCGCGGTGCGCCTGACGGTGATGCTGACGCGCGGCGTTTGCCGGGCGATACCGGGCAGCCTGGGGGTCGCCTCGGTGGCGGTGACGACGCCGTGCGCGACGAGGCCTTGGCCGCCGTCGTTCTCGCTCGCGAACATGAAGACCTTGTCGCCTTCGGCGATATGCTTGCCGCCATACATCGTCTTCTGCGCGGTGAAGGCGAACGTCTCCGACTGCGGATCGCGGATCTCGACCTTGATCGCGAACGCCATGCTGCTTCTCCAAATAATTGTCGCCCGGACAATATTCGCATTGTGGCGGCAAATAGTCTCGGGCAGCCTCCGTCCATCGCTGCAAGGAAAGAGGTTGCCGATGATCGCTTCCGCCGCGCTGGCCGGGTTCGCGCTGGTCGCCCTCGGCATGGTCTGCACGCCCGGGCCCAACATGATCTATCTCCTGACCCGTTCGATCATGCAGGGGCGCCTGGCCGGGTTCATTTCACTGTTGGGCGTGGTGCTTGGCTTCGTCGTCTACATGATCTCGGCGGCGCTGGGCGTCACCGCCCTGCTGTTCGCGGTGCCGTTCGCCTATGGCGTGCTGCAATGGGCGGGCGCGCTCTATCTCCTGTGGCTTGCCTGGAACGCGATCAAGCCCGGCGCTCGCTCGGTGCTGGAGCCGCGGCGCGACCTCAAGGTCGACGGGCCCGGGCGGCTGTTCGCCATGGGATTCTTGACCAACCTGCTCAACCCGAAGATCGCGATCCTCTATCTCTCGCTGCTGCCGCAATTCATCGACCCGACGAAGGGCCATGTGCTGGCGCAGGGCGTCCTCCTGGGCCTGACGCAGATCGCGGTCAGCTTCACGGTCAATCTTGCGATCGTGTTCGCCGCCGGCACGCTCGCGCGCTGGTTCGCGACGCGGCCAAGCTGGCTCAAGCTGCAGCGCTGGGTCATGGCGAGCGTCCTGGCCGGCCTCGCGGTCCGGCTGGTGATGGACCGGCGGCCGGCGTAACTGCCGGCTATTGCACCACCAGTTCGACCCGCCGGTTCTTGGCGCGGCCCGCCTCGTCGGCGTTGCTCGCAACCGGCGCCAGCGAGGCGACCGCCTTGGCGGTCAGCTGGGCCGCCGGCACCTTGTACTCCGTCGTCAGCGCCTTCACGATCGCATCGGCGCGGCGCTGCGACAGCTCGAGGTTATGGGCGAACTGCCCCTCGTTGTCGGTATGGCCGACGACATAGACCGTGAGCTTCGGGTTGCCGGTCAGGAGCTTGGCCATTTCGCCGAGCTCAGGCTTCGACTCCGGCTTCACGTCGGCCTTGTCCGTATCGAAATAGATGCCGTAGAGCGCGACCTTGCCCTGGCTGTCGAGCGCGCTCTCGAGCGATTTCGCGTCCAGCACCGTCACCTGGCTGCCGTTCATCGGCTTCGGCTCGACGATCTCGAGATAGATGTTGTTGATCTTGTTGGAATCCGTGTCGTCCATCACATAAACGAACGCCCAGGTGTCGCCGTCCGGCCCGGTCCGCTTGGCCAGGTAAGCGCGCTGGCGATCGTCGATGAACGAGCTCGGGAAGGTGACCGGCATCACCCGTCCGGAATTGACGACGACACTACTGAATTGGTCGCCGCACTCCTTGCCCTTGCAGGCGAAGACCGTCTCGAACTTGCCGGCGGCGAGCGCTTGTTCGTAGTTGCGCGCAACCTCGAGCACCGAATGGCTGCCGTCGATCGTATAGCCGATGCGGGTAATCTTGCCTTCGACCGTCATCAGCTTCGGCGAATTGTCGGTGATCGGCGCGTTCGGCAGCTCGGCCTCGTCATAGGCCGCTTGCTTGTAGCTCTTGATCTCCGACCCCGCGAACCGGCCCAGGACGGGGCTGTCCTTGGCTCCTTCGAGATCGGCCGCGGTCGCGGCAGCTGAGGGCAGCAGCAGAAGGAACGCCGGCAGCAGCAGGCGGACGGCACGCGACAAGATTGGTCTCCATGGTCGTGGCTGGGAACATTCGCGAGGCGACGGGCAGGGGAATGTTCAAGCCGGACGGAGAGCGCGCGTCGGGCGGCGCCAGATCACCTCAGGGTGGTGGGTAGCATGGCGGTCCGGCGATGCGCACGCAAATTCGCGCCGCCGATGGGCGATGTCGCCCTGGAACTGGCGCAACCGGCAGTTCGCGGGAGGTGCGAACCGCCGGCCTTGTTCTCTTACCGGAACGGGTGTCTTACCGGAACGGCGGGGCGTAGAGCAGGCCGCCCTTGCTCCAGAGCTCGTTGATGCCGCGCTGCAGGCCGAGAGCGGTCTTCGGGCCGACGTTGCGGTCGAAGCTCTCGCCGTAGTTGCCGACCTGGCGGATCACATCGGCGGCCCAGCTGTCGGTCAGGCCCATGGAGGTGCCGAGGCCGGGCGTGGCGCCCAGGAGGCGCTTCGTCTCCGGGTTCTCGTCCTTCATGTGCTGGTCGACGGTCGCGGCCGTGATGCCGAGCTCCTCGGCCTCGATCATGGCATACATGGTCCAGCGCACGGCGTGGAGGAACGCCGGGTCGTCCTGGCGCACGGCGACGCTGATCGGCTCCTTGGAGATCACTTCCGGCAGGATCACGTAGTCGTCCGGATTGTTGATCGCGGCGCGCGTTGCGGCGAGGCCCGACATGTCGGTCGTGTAGGCGTCGCAGCGGCCGCCCAGGAACGCGTCGCGCGCGCCGTCCAGGCTGTCGTAGCTCACCGGCTTGATGTCGAGCTTGTTGGCCCGGCTGAAGTCGGCGAGGTTCAGCTCCGAGGTCGAGCCGGTGAGCGCGCAGACCGTGGCGCCCTTCAGCTCCTTGGCGCTTTTGACGCCGAGCTTCTTCGACACCATGAAGGCCTGGCCGTCATAGAAGGTCACGACCGGGAAGGCGAGGTTGAGCGTCGACTCCCGGGTCAAGGACCAGGTAGCGCTGCGCGCCAGCATATCGATCTCGCCCGACTGGAGCGCCGTGAAGCGGTTCTGCGAGGTGAGCGGCACGTATTTGACGTTGTCGGCCTTGCCGGTGATCGCGGCCGCAACGGCGCGGCACTGATCGACCTCGAAGCCGCTATAGACGCCCTTGCTGTCGGGCTGCGCGAAGCCCGGGTTGCCGGTATTGACGCCGCAAACCAGCTGGCCGCGCTGCTTGATGGTCTCGATCGTGCCAGCGGAGGCCGGTTGGGCGAGGCCCGCCACCAGGGCCACGGCGGTGAGCGCCGGGAAAATTGCTTTGAACACGGGAGGTCGCTCTCGCTCTTGGAGGATTGGTACGACGAATTGTTTCATGACAATGCCATGAGCGGGGCGACTCGTCAGTTGCAGTAATATGACAATTGATCGAATCCGCTTCGCGCGCCATGTGAACAGATGAGGCTGGCCCGCCGCGGCAAAGGCGCGTTAAATTGGTCAGGCCAATTATATGTAGGAGGATACGCATGCCGCCCATCACCATCCGCCTCAATCCGAACGACACGGTCGTGGTCGCG
Source organism: Aliidongia dinghuensis (assembly GCF_014643535.1). NCBI lineage: Bacteria > Pseudomonadati > Pseudomonadota > Alphaproteobacteria > Rhodospirillales > Dongiaceae > Aliidongia > Aliidongia dinghuensis. Next base: position 181,629 of record NZ_BMJQ01000008.1, read on the forward strand.
CGGGTGGACCTGATGGCCGGAACCGAGATCCCGGGCGAGGGTGTCAAGACCGCGGGCTTCGTGCCGGCCGGCCACAAGGTGGCGGCGAGGCCGGTCGCAGTCGGCGAGCCGATCCGGAAATACGGCCAGATCATCGGCTTCGCGACGCAAGCGATCCAGGTGGGCGAGCATGTCCACACCCATAATTGCGCGATCGGCTCGTTCGACCGCGACTACGCGTTCGGCGCCGACGTGCATCCGACCGACTTCGTACCGGCGGACCAGCAGGCGATGTTCGACGGCATCGTCCGGCCCGACGGCCGCGTCGCCACGCGCAACTATCTGGGCGTCGTGACCTCCGTCAATTGCTCGGCCACGGTTGCGCGCCGCATCGCCGCACTGCTCGACCGCGAGATCAAGGAGAATTGGCCCGGCATCGACGGTGCCGTCGCCATCACCCATGGCACGGGCTGCGGCATGGCGGCCCAGGGCGAGCCGGTCGACGTGCTGCGCCGGACCTTGGCCGGCTATGCGCGCCATCCGAATTTCGCTGGAGTGCTGCTCCTGGGCCTCGGCTGCGAGGCGAACCAGATCGCCGGCATGGTGCAGTCGGGCGGGCTTAAGACCGGGGCGCTCCTCGAAACCATGACGATCCAGGAAAGCGGCGGTACGCAGAAGACGATCGAGGCGGGCCTGGCACGGCTCAAGGCCATGCTGCCCGAGGCGGCGAAGGCGAAGCGCGTGCCGGTGCCGGCGAGCCACCTGACCTTGGCGCTGCAGTGCGGCGGCTCCGACGGCTATTCCGGCATCACGGCCAACCCGGCGCTGGGCGCGGCGGTCGACTTGCTTGTCCGCCACGGCGGCACGGCCGTGCTGTCGGAGACGCCGGAGATCTACGGTGCCGAACATCTCCTGACCCGCCGGGCCCAGAGCCGCGACGTGGGCGAGAAGCTGGTCGAGCGCATCAAGTGGTGGGAAGACTACACCGCCATCAACAAGGGCTCGATGGACAACAACCCGTCGCCCGGCAACAAGGCGGGCGGCTTGACGACGATCCTCGAGAAGTCGCTGGGCGCGGTCGCCAAGGGCGGCTCGACCAACCTGACCGACGTCTACAAATATGCCGAGCCGATCACGGCCAAGGGCTTCGTGTTCATGGACACGCCGGGCTACGACCCGGTCTCGGCCACCGGCCAGGTGGCGGGCGGCGCCACCATGATCTGCTTCACCACGGGCCGTGGTTCGGTGTTCGGCTGCAAGCCGGCGCCCAGCCTGAAGCTCGCGACCAACTCCGCGCTCTATCGTCGCATGACCGATGACATGGACATCAATTGCGGCCCGATCACCGACGGCGAAGTGACGGTTGCCGAGATGGGCCAGCGGATTTTCGAGCATGTGCTGAGGGCGGCGTCGGGCGAACCCACCAAGAGCGAGGCGCTGGGATTCGGCGACGACGAGTTTCAGCCCTGGCAGCTGGGCGCCGTCATGTGATTTTATTTCTCCCGCGTCCTACGAAACGCAACGACAACAAAGACGGGGGGAGAGCACATGAAAGGGAAGTTCGGACTCGCCTTGGGATTCGCCCTGAGCCTGCTGGCGACGACGTCGCTCGCGGAGGCCGCGGAGGGGCCGGTCAAGATCGGCGTCTTGACCGACATGTCGAGCCTCTATTCGGACTCCGGCGGCAAGGGCTCGCAGATCGCGGCCGAGATGGCGGTCGCGGATTTCGGCGGCTCGGTGCTAGGCCAGAAGATCGAGGTCATCGGCGCCGACCACCAGAACAAGCCCGACATCGGCGCCAACATCGCGCGCGACTGGTATGACACCCAGGGCGTCGACGTCATCGCCGACGTGCCGAACTCGGCGGTGGCGCTCGCGGTCCAGCAGATCACCCGGGACAAGAACAAGATATTCCTGATCTCGGGCGGCGGCACGTCGGACCTGACCGGCAAGGCCTGCTCGCCCAACAGCATCCACTGGACCTACGACACCTATGCGCTGGCCCACGGCACGGCCGGCGCCATGGTGAAGCAGGGCGGCGACAGCTGGTTCTTCATCACCGCCGACTATGCCTTCGGCCATGCGCTCGAGCGCGACGCGACCGAGGAGATCACGCACGAGGGCGGCAAGATCCTGGGCACGGTCAACGCGCCGCTCAACACGACGGACTTCTCGTCCTTCCTGCTGCAGGCCCAGGCCTCCAAGGCGAAGATCGTCGGCCTCGCCAACGCCGGCGGCGACACCAAGACCTCGGTCAAGCAGGCCCATGAGTTCGGCCTGACCAACAGCGGGCAGAAGCTCGCAGGCCTGCTCGTCAACATCGACGACGTGCATGCCTTGACGCTCGACATCGCCCAAGGCCTGATCTTCACCGAGGGCTTCTATTGGGACGCCAACGACGAGACGCGCGCTTTCGCCAAGCGCTTCATGGCCAAGGACGGGCTGATGCCGTCAGCCTACCAGGCCGGCGTCTATTCCGCCGTGCTGCATTACCTGAAGGCGGTCAAGGCGGTCGAATCCAAGGACACCCAGAAGGTCCTGGCCAAGATGCACGCGACCAAGGTCGACGACTTCTTCTCCCACGGCGGCTATATCCGCGAGGACGGCCGCATGGTGCATGACATGTACCTGCTGCAGGCCAAGACGCCGGCCGAATCCAAGGGCGAATGGGATCTCGACAAGGTGCTCAGGGTCATGCCGGGCGACGAGGTGTTCCGGCCGTTGAAGGACGGCGGCTGCCCGCTCGTCAAGAGCTGACGGTTCCCAGCCCGAAACTACACCGCCTGAAACCACACCGCCTGAGCTCGGTGAGCGGGCTCAGGCGGCCTCTTCGGCGCCCGGCAGGTCCTCCTCCTCGCCGTCGTCCTCTTCCGGCGCGTCCTCGTCGACCAGCACGGCCGCGATCAGGTCGTAGCGCAGCGTGATGGTGCCGAGCGCCCGGCTTTTGAGGACGAGCGTGCCGCCCGGCGAGGCCAGCTGTTCGAAGGATGCGATGTCGCCTTCGTCCGCATCGAGCAGCGCGAAGGTCAGCCACAGCTGCTCGGCCGGGTCGCGCAGCGCCTCGGTGATCTCCGACACACCATAGACGGTGCCGTCGAGCATCTTCACCGCCGCCCGGTTGTCGGCGAAGGACCACAGATCCTGGAACGGTTCGGCCATGCCGCGGACCAACTCGTTGGTGCGCTCGTATTGTGCCTGCAGACGGGCGCTCATTTCGTCGTCGGTCGGATACATGCGCTTGCCTCCGTGGATGGGTCCTGCTCGCAAGTGCCGCTATTATGAGCGATCGGCGCAGGCGAGGCCAGCGCGCCCGGGATTCGAGGAGAAGCGAACTGCCGCAGGACGAAGCGAAACCAGGCGATCCGGACCGGATCCCCGACGAGATCCCCGGCCGGATCGACGTGACCGACACGCCGGCCAACGCCGTCTTCAAGCTGGTGCGCGGCGATCGCGCCGCGGCCGAGGCCTGCATCGCGCTCGTGAAGACGGTGGCCTCAGCCGACCCCGATGCCGAGTTTGGCCCCTTCACGCCGCTCTTGATCCTGGAGGCGACCGGCCTCGTCGGCCCTGCGATCGGCCATGTCTACCGCCGGGTCTGTGACGGCGATCCCGTCACCATGCTGGCCCTGCTGCACGCGCTGCGCCTGAAGGCGATCGCGGTCGACACGGTGAAGCGGGCGGCTGTCGACGGCACGCGCATCCGCAGGGACACGGTGATCAGGATCGTGCAGGAGAAGATCCCGCGCTTCGGACGATAGACCGCGATCGGCGTTTCCAACGCTTGTGCCGTCAGTGCGGATGGGCGTGCCGATGGTGCAGGTCCGGATAGTGCGGATGCCGGTGGATCATCGGGGCATGCCGATGCATATGGGCGTGCGGTTCGCCGGCCGGCGTGCCGGGTTCATGCGCGTGCTGATGATGCTCGTCATGCACATGGACGTGGTCGTGCACCAGCTCCGCATGCTCATGCTCATGGTCGTGGTGTTCGACCAGATGCAGGTAGAGTCCGAAGCCCATCAGCACAGCGGCGCCGAGGAGACGGGCGGTCAGCGGTTCGCCGAACAGAACCAGGCCCAGGACGGCACCGACGAACGGCGCCAGCGAGAAATAGGCGCCGGTCCGGGCGGCTCCCAAGTGGCGGAGGCCGAGCACGAACATGACCAGGCTCACGCCGTAGCCGAAGAAGCCAACCACGGCCGCGCTTAGCGCCGGGCCGGCTGGCGGCAATGCGGCACCATGCCAGAGCGCCAGGGCGAGATTGGCCGCGCCGGCGGCCAGCCCCTTGGTCATGGCGATCTGCACCGGGTCGGCCGAGCTCAGCCGCCGGGTCAGGTTGTTGTCGATGCCCCAGGCGAGGCAGGCGCCCATGATCGCGAGCGCGCCCCAGCCGATACCACTTGAGCCACTGCCGCTTGGGGCCCCTTGCCAGGATAGCAGCAGGGCGCCCACGAGAATCGCTGCAGCGCCCATAAGAATGCGGCGGTCGGCGTTCTCGTGGAATGCGAGCCAGGCGATGCCCATGGTCGCAAGGCCTTCGAGATTGAGCAGCAGGGCCGCGCTCGACGCCGGCGTGGTGCTGAGGCCGACCATCAGCAACACGGGGCCGATGGCGCCGCCGGCGACGACCACGGCTGCGAGCCAGGGCAGGTCTGCCCGGGTGAGAGATGTTTCCGGCGGGGCGATGCCGAGCGAGCGTCGTCCGAAATGCACGAACGCGAGCCCGGCCCCGGACCCGAGATAGAGCAGTCCGGCCAGCAGCCACGGATCGACCGCGCCGAGCAGCAGCTTTGCGAGCGGCGTGCTGGCGCCGAACAGGACCGCCGAGCCGAGCGCCAACGGCGCGCCGGGCCAAGCGAGGGGGCCGTGGCTAGTCTTCGTCATCGCTCGACTATGCCCTGGGCGGCAGGGATGTCGCGATGGGTTTTGTCGTTCGATTGGAGTCTTCTTGACCCCACGCGCCATCGTTCTGGAGCAGAGAGTGAACCGGCGCGATGGTGATCCCGTGGCGACCCTGGTGCGGTTCGGTGGCGGGACGCAGGCCGCTCAGGTGGTGCTCCGGGCAGCGCGCGGCCCTGCGAAGCGCAGCATTCGGCAAATAAATGGCCGCCGTCCGATCTGCAGGCGGCGGCCGACAGAAATGACTTGCTGTGAGATCAGCCTTTGGACTGCGGGTTTGCAGTCTTGGGCTGTCCGCTCTGCGGCGCGGCTGTCGGGCTCGGCTGGGATCCGGAAGCCGCCGTTTGATCGGAACCGGAAGCTGCCGATTGCGAGTTATTGCCGCAAGCAAGTGCGGGGCCGATGGCCAAGAGCAGAGCCGCGATCAGAACAAGGATGCGCATGGATACGCTCCATTCGTGATGGTGCCCACGGCTCAGAGCTTCTACCGTCCCGCCGCATGCGTCAATGGCCGTGCGGATCACCAGCGGGCGGATACAGCGGGTCGGCGCTTTCCACACGATCGACGTCGCCCGACCTCCGCGCAATTGTCTCATGGCGCGGCACGTCATCGCCCCGATATTTGATGTGCTCGATGAACGCCCGGAGCTTCGGCAGCACTTGGGGCTTGCCTGGGTGGTATAGAAAAACCCCCGGCGTCGTGACGGCGAAGGGGGCCAGCAGCACTTGCAGCCGGCCGTCGGCGATCGGCGCTTGGGCGAGGGGGCACGGCACCTGGGCCAGCCCCAGGCCCTGCATCGTGGCCCCGAGCAGTGTCGGATAGTCGTGAGCGATCAGCGGCCCCGAGACGATCGCCTCGACCGTCTTGTTGCCGTCGATAAAGTGCCAGGGTGCGATCGACCCGTCTGAGCGGCGCCGGCGCAGGCAGGCGTGGCTGCGCAGATCGTCGATGCGCTCCGGCCGCTGCCGCCGACGGAGATAATCGGGGCTGCCGACGACCAGGAGCGGGAACGGCGGCGTCAGCCGCACGACGACCATGTCGGGCGCGATGAACTGGCCCAAGCGGATGCCGGCGTCGAAGCCGCCTGCCGCAAGATCCACCATCTCGTCGCTCGCGGCGATCTCCAGCTCGATCTCGGGATAGGCCTGGCAGAAGGAGGCGATCACCGGCTCCAGCACCAGCGGGACGACCGCTCTGGGAACGGCGAGGCGCAGGAGCCCGGCGGGGCGTTGCCCGAGGTCGCGTGCGACCTCGCTGGCGGCGACGAGCTCGTCAAAGGCAGGGGCGGCACGTTCGAGGAAGCGCTGGCCCGCCTCGGTCAGGCCGACGCTGCGCGTGGTGCGCGTGAGCAGTGCCGCGCCGATCCGTGCTTCGAGCGCCCGCACGGCCTGGCTGACGGCCGATGGCGTCACGCCGAGCGCCGCCGCGGCACGGCGGAAGCTGCGGTGCTTGGCCACCACGAGAAACGTCTCGACGCCCTCGAGCGCGCCCTGTCGGACTGTGAAGTTCTGCTTCATAGCCTATCGACATTATCGCGGATAGCCGTGCGCCGGAAGCGGGCCTATATGTGGCTTTCATATTAGAAGTATCATCGATCTGACGCCCCGAAACCCGCGACGATCACCCGAACCCTTGAGAGGAACCGAGGCATGACTGATGTTCTTGCTGGCGTGCGCGACCACTACCGAGCGACAGGCCTGACCGAGCGGCTGAAGGCGGCGCTCGCGACGTTTGGCGCGGAGGACCAGCGGCTCACGCCGGAGCAACTGGGCACTCTCGACCAGTTTCACACCCGCGGGCTCGCCGCGACTGCCGACCTTGCCAAGCTCGCCGGGATCACCGCCGCCATGTCGGTGCTGGATGTCGGCTCCGGCGTCGGCGGGCCGGCCCGCTTTCTGGCGGCGACCTATGGCTGCCGGGTGACGGGAGTCGACCTCAGCGAGCCGTTCGTCGATGCCGCGCGCTACCTGACCGAGCGCACGGGACAGAGCGGGCAGGTGTCGTTCGAGACCGGCAGTGCGCTGGAGCTGCCCTTCGACGATGGTCGCTTCGACATCGTGTTGCTGCAGCATGTCGCGATGAACATCGCCGACCGGGCGCGGCTCTATCGCGAGATCCGGCGCGTGCTGACGTCAGGTGGCCGGTTTGCCACTTTCGACGTCGTGATGAACGGCGGCGAGCCGCATTATCCCGTCCCCTGGGCGCGCACGCCGGCGACGAGCTTTCTCTTGACCGCCGACGCCACGCGCGAAGCGATCGAAGCTGCCGGTTTCCGCACGCTGGCCTCGCAGGACGACACCGAGACCGGCAAAACCTGGTTCTCCGCGCTGCGGGCATCAGGGCCGCCGCCGTCGCCCAATCTCGGCGTGGTGATGGGTCCGGACTTTCCGCAGCTCGCTGCCAATCTGGGGCGAAATCTCCTGGAAGGACGGCTCGGCATTCTGACCGCCGTGTTCGAGGCCGGCTCGGCCAACATCGGATAGGAGGTCAAGATGTCCCCGGCACTCATCTTCCAGATCCATCTCGTTCTGGGCTACGTCCCGTGGCTGCTTTGCTTCGGCGCATATATCTGGCCGAGGCTCAAGGCGATGGATCGGGTCGAGGCGCAACGCGCCATCGCCACGCTGCACAGCTTCCGCTTCTTCGGGCTCGTCTTCATCATTCCGGGCGTCGTCGGCCCCAATCTGCCGACCGACTTCGCCGCATTCGCCGCCTACGCTGACTTCGCAACCGGATTGCTGGCCATGCTGGCGCTGCTGACGGTACGGACACGTTCGCTCTTTTGGCCGTTGGTCGTCGCCTTCAATCTCGCAGGCGCGGTCGACATCATCGTCGACTATTATCACGGCAGCCAAGCGGGCCTTCCGGCGCTGGCGGGGGAGCTGGGCGCCACCTACGCGATCCCGATCGTCTATGTGCCCCTGCTGATGATCACGCACGTCGCCGCGTTCTATCTACTGGTCCGTCGAGAGACCCAGGCGGCTCGCACTCTCCCCGGTGGTACGGCTGCTGCCGACGGTATCTCAGGCTGATCCGAGGGCGGATGGAGGCTGGTCCGATGCACGCAAACGACCGCAACCGCGCTTGGATCATGGTCGTGCTGCTGTTCATTTTCATGGTGATCAATTTCGCCGACAAGGCGGTGATCGGGATTGCCGCCGTCCCAATCATGCAGGAGCTGGGACTCGGCCCGCGCCAGTTCGGGCTGGTCGGGTCCAGCTTCTTCCTGCTGTTCGCGGTCTCGTCGGTCGCGACCGGCTTCCTAGTCAACCGGGTAGAGACGCGCTGGGTGCTGCTGGCGATGGGCTGCATCTGGGCGCTGACCCAGTTTCCGATGATCGGCTCGGTCGGGTTCGAAACCCTCGTGGCCTGTCGTATCGCGCTCGGGACCGGCGAAGGTCCCGCAGGACCGGTGGCGCTGCATGCCATCTACAAATGGTTTCCGAACGAACTTCGCACCCTTCCGACCGCCGTCATCGTGCAAGGCGGTGCGGTCGGCGTCCTGGTGGCGCTGCCGCTGCTCAACTGGGTCGTCGTGCGTTGGACCTGGCATTGGGCCTTCGGCTCTCTCGGGCTAGCCGGCCTCGTTTGGTGCGCGTTGTGGCTCGTCTTCGGCCGCGAAGGGGCGTTGGGGAACGGAGAGGCAGAGGAGGCGGCACAATCACCCTCACGGGTCGGCTATGCCCAATTGCTGCTGAGCCCCACGATCCTGGCTTGCTGGGCGGCGGCGTTCGGCGCCAACTGGGTCCTGTCGCTGGCGCTCTCGTGGCAAGGCGCCTACCTGATCAAGGGGCTTGGCTTTGCACAAGGCTCGATCGGGTTCCTGGGAGCGCTGCCGGCCAGCAGCAGCGCGGTCGCGATGCTTGCAGCCGGCTGGTATTCGCAACGTCTGCTGTCGCGCGGCGTATCGAGCAGACTGGCGCGCGGCATCCTCGGCGGCTTGAGCGTCGTCCTTGGCGGCGCCGCCCTCACGATGTTGCCGTACGTTCCGGGCACCCCCGCCAAGATTGCCCTGACGACGCTCGGGGTGGCGCTGCCTTCGGTGATCTACGTCATCGGCAACGCCGTCGTCGGTGAAATCACCCCGCCGGCGCAACGCGGCGCGTTGCTCGCGATCGGCACCGCCGTCGCGAGCACAGCCGGTCTGCTCGCACCCTATATCATGGGTAGTGTTGTCGAGAGCGCTGCGACGCCGCTTGACGGGTTCAATACCGGCTTCTTCATGTGCGGCGTCATCATGCTGGTGGGCGGCGCCATCGCCATGGCGTTCGTGAACCCCGAGCGCGAAGCCAAGCGGTGGTCGGGACGCCTGCAGCCGCTCACCGCGACCCTATGAGAGGGCGGCGAGCCGACCCAATCCCCGCTTTTCGCCCAATCCCAGCTTTTCGCTACGTGCGGAGCGACCTCAGGCCCGCGCGGACCTCTTCGGCAAAGAGCTTCGGCTGTTCCCAGGCGGCATAGTGCCCGCCTTCGGCGACCTCGTTGTAATAGACGAGCTTGTGGTACGACTTCTCGGCCCAGCTCTTCGGCGCCTGGTAGTTCTCGCCGGGAAACACGCTCACGGCCGCCGGAATGTCGATGTTCTGGGCGTTGTAGATGCTGAACTTGTTTTCCCAATAGAAGCGAGCCGAAGAGACGGCCGTGTTCGTCAGCCAGTAGAGCGTGATGTCGTCGAGCACGTCGTCGCGCGTCAAGGCGCCTGCGGTGTGTCCGTTCACCGTGTGGCCGGCGAGCGCCGAGGTGAACGAGGCCGCCGGCTGGGCGTAGCCGTCGCCGTGGTCGATGATCCAGGCCGCGAGGCCGACGGGGGAGTCTGCGAGCCCGTAAAGCGTCTGCGGGCGCGTCGCCATCATCTGCGCATAGGCGCGCCGCTTGCCGAACGCGAGCTGGAGCTCCTCATATGCGCGCTTTTCATCCGGCGAAAAGTCGGCGCGTGGCGGATCGCCGGCCTGGAGCGCCTTGGCAACGTCAGGAGGAATGGTTCCGGGCAGATTGACGTGGATGCCCAGCAGCTCCGGTGGGGCCTGCAGCGCCATCACTTCCGTGATGATGGCCCCCAGATCGCCACCCTGGGCGGCAAAGCGCGTATAGCCGAGACGCTTCATCAGCACGACCCAAGCCTTTGCCGTGCGGGCCGGGTCCCAGCCGGTCGTGGTCGGCTTGCCCGAGAAGCCGAAGCCCGGGATCGACGGTATTACCAGGTGGAACGCGTCCGCGGCGCTACCGCCGTGGGCCGTGGGGTTGGTCAGCGGATCGATGATCTTCAGTTGCTCGATGACCGAGCCGGGCCAGCCGTGCGTCACGATGAGCGGCAGCGCGTTCTCGTGCTTCGAGCGGACGTGGATGAAATGGATATCGAGCCCGTTGATCTCGGTGATGAACTGCGGGAGCGCGTTCAGCCGCGCCTCGGCCTTGCGCCAGTCGTATTGGGTCGCCCAATAGTGCGTGAGGTCCTGCATCACCTTGAGCTGGACGCCCTGCGAATCATCCGGGACCGTTTCCCGGTCGGGCCAGCGGGTCGCGGCCAGGCGCCGGCGCAGATCGTCGAGTGCGGCCTGCGGAACGTGGACGTGAAAGGGGCGGATGGCGCTGCCGTCGGTCGCGGCGCGCACGCCCGCCGGAATGAGGCTCGAGGCGCCCACGGCCGCCATGCCGGCGAGCACGCTGCGTCGGGTGAAGGACGTTGATCCGATAAGCATGGCGTTTTCTCTTTCGAGGCGGGAAATGTCGGTAGCTGCATATGGCGCGCCCGACGTATTCCGCACGTGTCCCGATCGGCCGAAATTGTATCGAAGTGCCGTTGCAACCCGGCCAATACAGTCGGATACAAATGAGCGGCACGGCGTGCTTCTCACGCCGTGCCGGGCATCAGCCCTGCGGCAGGGCCGCAATCAGTTCGGCGGTCGTCAGGATGGCGTGGGCGAAAGTGGGGCCGTTCAGCTCATGCGCGGCATGCATCATTTCCGGCTTGAGGGCTGCCGTGGCGTCGCGCACCAGGGTCACGTGATATCCCAGCTCCATGGCGAAGCGGGCGGTCGATTCGATGCAGGTGTTGGCGAGCAGTCCGACCACGATCACGTGAGTGATGCCCTGCTGCTTGAGGCGCATATCGAGGTCGGTGTTGGCGAAGCCGCTTTGCCCCCAGTGTTCCTGGGCAACGATGTCACCCGGCTTCGGTGCGAAGTCGGGGTGCCAGTCGCCGCCCCATTCGCCGCGCGCGAAGGCGTGGGTCTGCATGATGCGCCGCTGCGACGGGCTCGGATGGTCCCAATGCTCGTAGTCGCCCGGTTCCCACCGATGGTGCGGGACGATGGCCACCTGGATGCCCGCCGCGCGGACGGCTGCGTCCAGCCGGCGCAGGTTGTCGATCAGCCCGATGTCGTCGGCGACCGGCTTGATCAGCGGGAAGACCTTCCCGCCCTCGGACAGGAAGTCGTTGTACGGGTCGACCAGGAGGAAGGCGGTTCCTTCACGGGGGTAGGTGGTCTCGGTCATCGGTCATCTCCTAGAGCCGCAACGCGGGCCGTTGCGTCGGCGTCAGCGGCACTCCATATTTGCTATGAAAATCATAGTATCAAGTACCTATGAAAAAGAAAGTGACGATGAGCGAGAACGATTCTGTTGCCGACACCCTGTGCCCGGTCTTCCGCGCCGAGACGATCGTGGGCGACCGCTGGACAGTGCTGATCCTGCGCGAGCTGTTCATGCGCAATCATCGCTTCGAGGAGATCCAGGCCCAGACCGGGGCCACGCCGCAAATGATCGCGACGCGCCTCAAAAGGCTGGAGGCGGACGGGCTCGTCGAGCGGCGCGCCTACAGCAAGCGGCCGCCGCGGCACGAGTATCACCTGACGGCGAAGGGCGAGGCCTTCTATCCCGTGGTACTGGCGCTGCGCGCCTGGGGCGAGACCTGGTGCAAGGCGCCGGAGGAAGGCCGCGCCGTCCACTACACCCACCGAACCTGCGGTGGGGCGGCAGGGCTCGGCCCCGTCTGTGAAAGCTGCGGCGAGCCGCTCAGTCGCGCGGATCTGATCGCCGAGCTCAATCCCGCCTATAAGGCCGAGCGCGAAGCACGGTGGGAGGTGTTCAAGGCCAGCCGGTGATCGCGGTGGTGGAAGAGGACGATCGGTCAGCCCAGTAGACGCTATGCTGCGCCCGCGAATGGATTGACGATCCGCAAGCCCTCGTCGAGCGCCATGCCGTGCTGCATGTCCTCGGACCATAGCGTGTCGCAGCCGGCATGCAGGGCTGACGCGACGATCATGGCGTCGTAGACGGAAAAACCGTATCGCTCGGCCAGCGCCAGCCCCGTGTCGTGCGTTCCGGGCGTCAGGGGATGGACCGTCAGCAGGCGGCGCAGGATCGCGAGGAACATGCGCGTGTCGGCCCACGGCATCTGCATCTTGCGCCGCGCGAGCTGGGTGAGTTCGTTCAGCACCTGCACGCTGATGGCACCGCCGACGGCGATCACCTGCTCCGCCCGGTCGGCTTTCACCGGATCGGCAGAGGCGAGATAGACCAGGACATTGGTATCGAAGAAGCTACCGGGCATTCGCCTCGTCCCGGTCGAACTTGAAGTCGGCCGGTAAGCGGCCGCGGAAGGCATGCAGCCGCTGCAGCAGTTCTTCGCGCCCGGGTTTGCGCGCGATGCCGAAATGCCGCGCGTCGGCGACATGGACTTCGATCTCGTCGCCTTCCCTGAGGTCGAGCGCCTCGACCACGGCGGCCGGAAGGCGGACGGCGAGGCTGTTGCCCCATTTCGCGACCTGCATGGCGTGCCTCTCGGATATACAGTTGGCCAAATGTATATCATGAGGTTCTTCGGAACAAGATGCCGCCGGGACCGACGAGGGCTCCGGCTATCGCGATGACCCGGTGCTGGCGCGCTTGGGCCGGCGGACCGCTCTAACCTTGCTCCTGCTGCCGTCGCCGCAGAAGAATTGATCGTGGCCGTCGGACTCGAGCCCCGACACGCCGACGCCGAGCGGCATCTCGAGCCGCTCCAGGACCTCGCCCGTCCGCGGATCGATGTGCCTGAGATCGCTCTCGTCACCTTCCCAGGTGCCGTGCCAGAGTTCGCCGTCGACCCAGGTGACGCCGGTGACGAAGCGGCTGGTTTCGATGGTGCGCAGGATCGCCCCCGTCTCGGGATCGACCTGGTGGATCTTCCGGTCCCGATAGACGCCCACCCAGAGTGTCCCCTCGGCCCACGCGAGGCCCGAGTCGCCGCCGCCGCCGGGCGCCGGGATCGTGGTCAGCACGCGGCCGGTTTCGGGATCGATCTTCTGGATGCGATCTTCGGCGATCTGGAACAGGTGCTGGCCGTCGAAGGCCGTGCCGGCATGGGCTGCGACGTCGATCGTGCGCAGCGTTTTGCCGCTCTCCGGATCGAGCGCGTTCAGCGTGTCCCCGGCGGCAAACCAGACGTTCTGACCGTCGTAGGTTACGCCATGCACGCGGTCGACACCCGGAAAGGGGCCATACTCACGGAGGATCTCGGCTGCTGAGCGTTTCATGGGTTTCTCCCTATCGCTGCATGCTTGCACCCTAGTCACCCGGCAGGGGGGCGGGGAGTAACAAGGTCGTCGTGAAACCCGGCACCGGCGGGGTCATCCAGCGCCGTGCGCGCCCGCGGCCGAACGACTGCACCTTGTCGGCGGCTGCCAGCGCGTCGAGGGCCCGCTGCACAGTGCGCTGGCTGGCGCCGAGTGCCAGGGCCAGTGCCGAGCTCGACCATGACTCCCCGTCGGCAAGGAAGGCGAGCACGGCCGCATGCGGTTCTTCGACCGGCCGCGCCAGCACGACGATTTCGCCCGCGTGACGCGGCACCAGCACAAAGCCGCGCTTCGTGGCGCTGACGCCGGCCAACGTCCGCAGCGTCGCGCGCAATCGCCCGACCTCGACGCGCAACCGCGCGCGATGCGATTCATCGGCATGCTTCGCGCGGAACGCCCGCGCGACGAGCGTACCTCGCGGCACGTCGCCGGGCCAGGCTTCGGCCAGCGCGCGGGCGAGCGCGAACAACACGGGGCGCCGCGCGAGCGAGACCACCGTGCCGGCGTTTCGCACGACATGACGGCACGCGTCGACGACGAGCACGCTCGTCGTCTGCAATGCCTCGACCTCTTCGAGCAGAAGAGGGCGCTCCATGCCGCGCGCCATCAGGCGCGCCGCCGGCGTCGCCAGGATACGGGCGGCGCTTTCGACCTCCGCTGTCAGCCCGGGGATCCCCGCGCGGCGCGCGGCATCCTCGGCTCGGGTGAGGGCCGCGCGCGCCGTCTCCGTCCGAAGGCGGCGCATCGCAATCCCGGCTACGACCAGCTCATGGGCGGTCCGCAATGCGGGCGGGAAGGGCGTGGGATCGAGATCGGCGAGCAGGTGCTCGGCCTGGTCGAGGCGTCCGATCAGGAGGAGGCGCCGGACCTCGAGATAGCGTGCATGCGCGGCATTGACCCGGTCGCCGTGCGCCTCGAGCGTCGCCCGCGCCGCGTCGAGCGCTTTCGCGGGCCATGTAAGGTCGCGCGAGACGAGCGCGATCTCGGCCTCGGCGACGACGCAGCGCGCACGGGCCACAGCCTCTCTCGGACCGAAGGCACGCGCCGCACTGCGCAGCAGCGCCTTCGCGCGAACGAGATCGCCGAGCTGCGCCATCGCGATGCCGCGGAGTGCCAGCGCCGGCGCGTCATCGCGGAGCGCCACCCGGTTGAGCGCGCCCAACGGGTCGCCCGCCGCGAGGGCTCGCGCCGCGGCCGTGATCAGCGAGTCCATCGGAATCCCGTCACACTTGTCACTCCCACCGTCCGACGCCCGATCCCCAATCTATTGCACGACCACCAACCAGTTTGTCGTCGCGAAACGGTGCGCACGACGAACGGCATTGAAGGAGGGAAGAGCAATGACGACACATATGACCGGGACACGGGAAGACTGGCTGGCAGCACGGCTCGAGCTGCTCGAGGCGGAGAAGGAGCTGACTCGGCATAGCGATGAGCTGGCGCAGCGGCGGCAGGCGCTGCCGTGGGTCCGGGTCGACAAGGAATACCGGTTCGAGACCGACACGGGGAGCGCCTCGCTGGCGGACCTCTTCCAGGGGCGTTCGCAGCTCCTCGTCTACCATTTCATGTTCGGACCCGATTACAAGGCCGGCTGCCCGTCCTGCTCGATGATCGCCGACGGGTTCAACGGCTTCGCCGTCCATCTGGCGAACCACGACGTGATGCTCCTGGCGGTGTCGCGGGCGCCGCTTGCGAAGTTGAATGAATACAAGCGGCGGATGGGCTGGACGTTTCCCTGGGCGTCGTCGAGCGGCGGCGACTTCAACTTCGACTTCAACGTCTCGTTCACCGAGGAAGAGCAGCGCGAAGGGCGCATCGAATACAACTACCGCCGCGGCGGCCACAAGATGGACGAGGCATCGGTCCCCGAGCCCGTCCGCCAGTTCGCGGCGACCTGCGGTACCGACGCGCCGACCTATACGCGCGATCGGCCGGGCCTGAGCGCGTTCGTGCGTGAGGACGGCGTCATCTACCACACCTATTCGACCTATGCGCGCGGACTGGACGGGCTCTGGGGCGCCTACCAGTGGCTCGACCGCGCGCCCAAGGGACGCAACGAGATGGGTGTCTGGTGGCGTCGCCACGACGAGTACGGCCAGCGCTGAGCCCCCAGCGCTAAGTCAGGCCGTGGGGGCGTCGGTACGGGCCGGCCGCCCCCACGCGCAGCCGATCCCGACAAACAGGAGGCTAGCTATGCCGCATCAAGTCGTCTTTCACGAGGAATGGCTGAAGGCCCGCCTCGAGCTGCTCGCGGCCGAGAAGGCATTCACGCGCGAGCGTGATCAGCTGACGCGCCGCCGGATGGCGATGCCCTGGGAGCGCGTGGCAAAGCCCTACCGGTTCGAGGGGCCGAATGGCGCTCTCTCGCTCGCCGATCTCTTCGACGGGCGCTCCCAGCTGATCGTCTATCACTTCATGTTCGGCCCCGATTGGGAGGAGGGGTGCAAGTCGTGTTCCTTCTGGGCCGACAATTTCAATGGCATCCCGATCCACCTCAATCATCGCGACGTGACATTGACGGCCATTTCGCGCGCGCCATTCGCCAAGATCGTCGCCTACAAGAAGCGCATGGGCTGGCGCTTTCCCTGGGTCTCGTCCCATGGCAGCGATTTCAATTTCGACTATCACGCGTCCTTCGCGCCCGAACAGATCGCCGCCGGCAAGGCCTATTACAACTATGAAGTCCGGCCGAATACTCTGTCGGACGAGGTTGGCATCAGCGTCTTCTGCAGGAATGAGAGCGGCGAGCTGTTTCACACCTATTCCTGCTACTCGCGCGGCGTCGACATGCTGAACGGCGCCTACCACTACCTCGATCTCGTACCCAAAGGCCGCGACGAGGACGGTTTCAAATTCCCGATGACGTGGGTACGCCGGCACGATCAGTACTGACGTGCTCCGGAGATCCCGCACGCATTGCAGGAAACCGAGGCAGCATCATGACGAACGCGATATGCGGCACCCATCATCTCAGGCGTGCCGCCCGGACGGCCTCCGACCGAGCTTCCGAGCAAGCCCTTTTCGGCATTTCGGCGCTGCTCTTCGCCGCCAGTGTGGCCGCGACGATCGCCGGCAGCGTGTCGATGTCGGCGATGGGCGAGATGCCGATGCCGGGCGGCTGGACGCTGTCGATGGCGTGGCTGCTGATGTGTGGCCAGACATGGCCTGGTGCTGCCGCGTCGTTCCTCGGCATGTGGATCGTGATGATGGCCGCAATGATGCTGCCGTCTCTGGCGCCCATGTTGTGGCGCTACCGCCGGGCCGTGGGGCTGACGGGCGAGACGCGGCTCGGCCTGCTGACGGCGTTGGTCGGCGTGGGGTATTTCTTCGTGTGGGCCGTGCTGGGTCTCGCCACCTTTCCGCTCGGCGCAGTCCTGGCGGCGGTCGCGATGCAGCAGCCGGCACTGGCGCGCGCCGTCCCGCTTGCGGTCGGTGCCCTCGTCCTGATGGCAGGCGCGCTCCAGCTCACCCGGTGGAAGGCCCGCCGCCTGGCCTGCTGCCGGCAGGCGCCGGGGTGCGCCCGTCTGTTGCCGGCGGACGCCGGCACGGCCTGGCGATATGGCCTGCGGCTCGGCCTCCACTGCAGCTATTGCTGTGCCGGGCTGACGGCGATCCTGCTCGTCACCGGGATCATGAACCTGTGGGCCATGGCTTTCGTGGCGACCGCCATCACCGCCGAACGCCTGGCACCGGCCGGGGAGCGCGTCGCGCGTGCCATCGGTGCGGTCATCGTCGGGGCAGGGGTGGTCTTGCTTGTGCAAGCCGCCGGGCTCGGCTAGCGCCTACGCGTCGAGCGCGGAAAGGTCCTTGGGGAGCAGCTTCTCAGCTCTTTCCGCTGGGGCGAGCTCGGATCGAGCGCGATGCTGACGGGCGGCGTCGTCTATGTGCTTGGCATGTTCGTCGTCACGATCATGTTCAACGCGCCGCTCAATGACGCGCTCGCCGCAGTCGATCCATCAGGCGGCGAAGGCGCCGCCCTCTGGGCGCGCTACCTCAAGGACTGGACCGCCTGGAACCACGTGCGGACGGTGGCGTTGGCCGCCGCTTGCATGCTTTTCATCGCCGCCCTCGTGGCGCGATAGCGGCGCTCACCAGCCGCCGAAGCGGGGCCAGTGCACGAGCGGGGCGCCTGGTTCGGCCGGAATGACCTCGTAGGCGCCGTGCTGGCCGGCCGTGGCACAGGCGTGGTTCGGCAGGATCCTGAGGCGCGTGCCGACCGGCATCGCCGGAAGCCCCGCCGTGCTGCCGGCCCGTAGCGCGATCACGCCGTGCTCCTGGTTGGCCGCCGTCACGATCAAATCCGGCAGCACGTTTCCGTCGATATCTGAGACGACGCCATAGCCCTGATCGACGGTCTGGGCGGCGGTGCCCCGGTCGCGCGAGAGCGCCATCCAGCCGGCGTCGACCAGGATCCAACCGCGATCCCGCTGATGGCCGATGACGGTCGTGAGCACCGAGAGCGCGATGTCCTCGACCCGGCAAGCCTCGATGCCGGCCATGACGAGGTCGAAGAACATATAGACGCCGGCCCGCACCTCGGTCACGCCGTCGAGGTCGGTTGCGGCAAAGGCCGTCGGGGTCGACCCGACGCTGACGATCGGGCAGGGGAGCCCGTGCTCGCGCAGCCGGGTGGCGGCACTGACCGCCGCGTGGCGTTCGCGCTCGGCGAAGGCCGCGTGCGCCGCGGCGCCGAGGACGCCATAGCTTTCGCCGGCGTGGGTGAGGACGCCGTGCAGCAACGCGCCGGTATGCAGCCGGCGCCCGATCTCGATGATCTGCGGATCGTCGGCCGGAAGACCGCCGCGGTGACCGTCGCAATCGATCTCGATCAGGGCGGGGATCGGTGCCCCGGCCGCTGCGGAGGCGGCGACAACGGCGTCGGCCTGCTCAATTGAATCGAGCAGCACCGTCAGATCGCAGCCCGCCGCGCGCAGGGCGGCGACGCGTGGCAGCTTCTGCGGCGCGATGCCGACCGCATAGAGAATGTCCCTGATGCCGGCGGCGAAGAACACTTCGGCCTCGCGCAGGGTCGAGACGGTCGCCGGCCCGTTGCCGCCGGCGAGGACCCGGCGTGCCACCTCGACCGATTTCGCAGTTTTGAGGTGCGGCCGCAGCGCGACCCCGGCCAGCGCCGGGCGGTCGCGCAGCCGGGCGATATTGGCCAGCATCTTGCGCTCGTCGAGCAGCAGCGATGGCGTGGGCAGAGCGGAGAGCGAAGAGGTCGCGGACATGGCGGGTTCCTCGAATCTTTTTGCGATCCGACCTTACCCTGATCCACGTGCAGCGTGAATTTACGGAGGACGTATCTTAGATTAAGATCAATCTTA
Source organism: Aliidongia dinghuensis (assembly GCF_014643535.1). Taxonomy (NCBI): domain Bacteria; kingdom Pseudomonadati; phylum Pseudomonadota; class Alphaproteobacteria; order Rhodospirillales; family Dongiaceae; genus Aliidongia; species Aliidongia dinghuensis. The sequence goes on from NZ_BMJQ01000008.1 coordinate 200,387, forward strand.
ATGTTGACCTCGCAGGACCTCGAATTTTTCGCGGTGGTCGCGGCGGCGCCATCGCTGGCCGGAGCGGCACGCGCCTTGGACGTGACGCCGCCGGCTGTGACCCAGCGGCTCAAAAGCCTTGAGCAGCGGCTCGGCGTCCGGCTGATCGACCGGTCGAGCCGACGGCTGCATCTCACGCCCGAAGGGACCGCCTTGGCCGCCAGGAGTGCCGCCATTCTGGAAGAGATGAAAGTCCTCGCCGCCTCGCTCGCCGCGCGGCGGGGCGAGATTGCGGGCCCGTTGCGCGTCGTGGCGCCGCTCGGATTCGGCCGCGCCCATGTAGCGCCGGTGATGGCGCGGATGCGGCAGGACCACCCGGCTGTGGAACTGGACTTGATCCTCAGCGAGGATCCGGCCGGACGCATCCGCTCGGACGGCTGGGACGTGCTGGTGCAGGTCGGACCGCTTGCGGACTCGGCGCTGGCGCTCCGGCACCTTGCGCCCAATCGGCGCATCCTCTGCGCAGCGCCGTCTTATCTCGCCGCACGCGGCATTCCGCGCAGCCCCGGGGAGCTCGATCGCCATGCGTGCGGCGTGATCCGGGAAGATCGGGCCGACGTGACGCTCTGGGGGTTTACGCACCTGGGCGGCGAAACCGTCACGATCCGCATGCGCCCCGACTTCGCCAGCAACGACGGCGAGGTGATCAAGACCTGGGCGGTCGCCGGTCTCGGCATCGTTCAGCGCTCGGAATGGGACGTCGCGGACGATATCTCGGCAGGGCGTCTGGTCGAGATCATGCCGGATTGGCGATTGCCCGATGCCGACGTCGTTGCCTTGCTCGGCCCGCGGGCCGGTCGTACCGCGCGCCTGGAGCGCTTCGTCGACATGCTGCACCGTTCACTGACCCCCGTGCCGTGGCGGCGCAATGGGCGGTGACGTCATGCCTCGGAGCGGATCAGCTTGATGTCCTGCTCCGCGGCCCAGCCGGAGATGTCGCCGCGCCGGAGTGCCGTCGCCATGAGATCCGGGAACTGGTCGGGCGTGCAGGCGAAGACCGGGATGCCAAGGGCTGCAACCGTCGCCGACAGTGTGGGGTTATAGGCCGGACGGCCGGTATCGGTCAGCGCCAGCAGCACGATCACATTGACGCCGATCAGTGAAAGCCGCGCCAGCCGATCGACCAGCGCCACCGCGTCGCCGCCTTCGAAGAGGTCGGAAATCAGGATCAGATGCGCCTTGGCAGGCCGCTCGATCCGGTCTGCGCAATAGGCGATCGCCCGGTTGATGTCGGTGCCGCCGCCCAGCTGAACGCCGAACAGCACCTCGACCGGATCGGCGAGCTCCGCCGTCAAGTCGACGATCGACGTGTCGAAACACACGAGCTTGGTCGCGACGACCGGCAGTGACGCCATGACCGCCGCGAAGATCGAGGCATAGACGACCGAGGTCGCCATCGACCCCGACTGGTCGACGCACAGGATCACCTCGTCGAGGTCGACGATGCGCCGCTGCTGGCGCTGGAAGCCGATCAGCCGCTCCGGCACCACGGTGCGATGCTCGGCCTGGTAATGGCGGAGATTGGCCCGGATGGTGCGCGGCCAGTCGATATCGGCAAAGCGCGGGCGGTTCGTGCGGCGCGAACGGTCGAGCGCGCCGCGGATCGCGTCGGCCGTGCGCCGCTCGAGCCGCTCCATCAGTTGGGCGACCACCTTGGCGATCACGATCCGTGCGGTCTCTTTGGTCTTCTCCGGCATCACGCCGCGGAGTGCCATGAGATCGGCGATCAGGTTCACATCCGCCTCGACCGTCGCGAGGAACTCGGGTTCGAGCAGCATCTGGCGCAGACCCTTGCGCTCGAACGCGTCTTTCTGGATCACCTGCACCACGGGGGCCGGGAAGAATTCGCGAATGTCGCCCAGCCATTTCGCAACGCGCGGCGCCGATCCGCCGAGGCCGCCGCGGCCCTTCTTCGGCGCCTCGTCGCCGTAGCCATAGAGCGCGGTGAGCGCGTCGGACATGCGCCGGTCGCTGTCGGTGAGGGCAGGCCCACCGTCAGCACCCTCGGCATCGGTGCCGAGGGCCAGCGCCCAGCGGCGGCGGCGTTCGTCGACCTCGTTCATTGCGGGGCTCCGGCGTTGAGCAGTTCGAGCACGCGCGCTTGATGCTTCGGCCAGAACTCCGCCGCCCCGGGCATCAATCGATAGCCCTTGGCGCCGCCGCCGCTCCGGTCGAACAGCGCGTCCATCAGCCGCCGTCGCTCGGCCCGGTCCAGCACCGCGAAGACGCGGCGGAACAGCGGCAGGTTGCCGGTGAAGGCTGCTTCCTCCAGCGTCATCAGCCAGGCGTCGACCGCTGCGCGCAACGGCGCATCATGGATCAGCCGCCGGCCGGCGCCCTCGAAGAAACCCTCGAAGAAGCCCGCCGCCTCGGCGACCGGCGTGCCTGGCGACAGCATCCGCGACAGCAGGTCCGCCGCGTCATCGGCGGTGAGCAGCTCGACCTCGTAGAGCAGCCGCGCCGCCGTGCCGGCGATCAGCCGGGTCGCCTGATCGTCGCGCACCAGTACCTCAAGCGTATGGCGCCAGTTCGCCACGACGTCCGTCTCGAGCTGGGCGAGCTGGACCGCGCCATCCGCGGCGAGCAGCGCGGCGCGCAGCTTGCCCGCGGCCTCCGCATCGAGGTTGCGTGCGGCATAGGGCAATGCCAGCGCCGCCTGCACGACGATGCGCGGCATCAAGGCGGTCAGATGGTCGGCCGTCCCGGCGCGGGCCTCACCGTAGCGCAGGATCTCGGCCATCGGTGGGAGCGCTGACAGCAGGGCTTGGCAGTCGCCGGTCAGCGCCGCTTTCGCTTCCAGCGCCGCGATGCCGAACTCGGCCGCGCGCGGCAGGTCGGCGATCATCGCGGTCCGCACCAGCGTTGCGAGCGCTCCCAGTTCAGGCTCCTTGCGCATCGCCTCGATCACGCGCCCGGCGGCGGCCTCGGCGATGGTCGAGCCGTAGATGAGATTCTCGACCAGCCGGACCGCGAATTCCGGCTCCCAGCGGAGCTGCCAATTCTCGCGGAAGGTGCCGCGGCTGCGCCCGGCATCCGTCAGCTCGCCCCAGGCGACGTCGAGCGCGTTCAGCCGATGCAGCAGGGTGGAGCGCATGAGGCCGCTTTCGCTGCGCAGGTCGAGCGTCAGCGGCCGATCGAGCGCCTCCGGTTTGAGCCGCGCCGCCTTCTGCTGGCGCTGCAGATCCTCGAGCAGCGGGGCCAGCGGCGTCGTGGCAGGGATCGATCCGACACCCGCGCCGATCAGCAGCTCGGCCGCGACATCGTCCCAGACCGCGCGCTCGCCGTGGCACAGGCAAGCGATCGCCGCCTCACGCAGCTCCTCGAAGCCCGGCGCGGGGCGGTCGCGGAGCGCGGCAAGTCCGACGCCCAGCCGCTGTGCCTCGATCACCGACGCGGTCGACACGAAATGCCCGCGATCGCGCAGCACGCGCGCCACCTTGGCGAGCCACACCGCAGCGCGATCGGCGTCGTTGCGCGTTTCCCACAGGTGCGCGCACCAGCCGGGTGCGGTAACGCCGGCGCCATAGCCGCTGGCCCGCGCCAGCCGCGGCGCGGTCCAGGGTGCCCAGGTCGCCTTGATCTTGGTTTTCGGCCGTCCCTTGATGAGCTCGCGATCGGTCGCGAGGCTGCGCCGCTCGGCGAGCGCCGGCACATGCCAGGCGCCGCAGACCACCGCGATCGCGCCCTCGTGCTCCTTCGCGGCCTTCCCGATCTCGATCCGCATATGCGCTTCGCGCGCCGCCTCGCGGGCGGAGAGCGGCCCGGCTTCCGCCCTGAGCGCCGCCATCGCGTCGGCGACCGCCGCGAACACAGGACCGGACGCGGGATTTTCCTCGATCACGTCGGACCACCAGGATTCGCCGTCGTCATACCCGGCCGCCGTCGCCAGCGCCCCAATCGGGTCGCGGCTGATCGGATCGTCGTCGGCACTGGCCGCCCGCTCGTTCTCGATCCCGCCGCCGACGGCACCCAGCCGGTCCGACGCCGGCAGATCGATGAAGCGGAGTGCGCAGCCATGCCGGACGGCCCAGCGCGCGGCCTGGTATTCCGGCGAATAATCGGCGAAGGGGAAGAAGCTGGCGTTGGCCGGATCGTCCTCGGCATATGTCAGGAGCGCCACCGGCGTCGCCATGTCCGGATCGGCGAGCATCGGCAGCAGGTCCGACGCATCTGCCGGCCCCTCGATCAGCACGGTTGTCGGCTTGAGCGCATCGAGCGCTTCCACCAGCCGCCGCGCCGATCCGGGCCCATGGTGGCGGATACCGAACAGGAAGACTTGGCCGGCCATCTTTTCAGATCAGGTCGGTCAGCGAAGCGTAATAGCCTTCGAACCCGCGCCGCTTCTTGAGCACCGTCTCGAGATATTCGCCCAGCACGGCGACATCCTGCACCGGGTCCTTCACCACGGCGCCGATCACGTTGGCGGCGAGCGTTTCGGGCGTGAGCTTGCCGTCGTTGAAGAAGGTCGCCTGGCTGATCCCGCCGACCATCACCGCGATCGCCTCCGCCGTCGACAGCCCGCCCGAGGGCGATTTTAGCGCCACCTTGCCGTCCTCGGTCGAGCCCGAGCGCAATTCGCGGAAGATCGCCACGACCCGCGCCACCTCGTCCGCGACATTCTTCGGCGCCGGCAGGTCGAGGCTCTGCGCCATCTCGCCCACGCGTTTGACGATGATGGCCACTTCCTGATCGGCGCTGTCGGGCAGGGGCAGGACGACGACGTTGAAGCGGCGCTTCAGCGCCGAGGACAGCTCGTTCACGCCCTTGTCGCGGTTGTTGGCGGTGGCGATGACGTTGAACCCGCGCTGCGCATAGACCGCGCTATTGAGCTCCGGGATCGGCATCATCTTTTCGGAGAGCACGGTGATGAGCGTGTCCTGCACGTCGCTGCCCATACGCGTCAGCTCCTCGAAGCGGCAGAGCTTGCCGTCCTCCATGGCGCGCATCAGCGGGGTCGGGACGAGTGCGGCGCGGCTCGGCCCGTTTGCCAGCAGCTGGGCATAGTTCCAGCCATAGCGGACCTGGTTCTCGTCGGTGCCCGCCGTGCATTGGATGATGAGCGTCGAATCGCCCGTGACCGCCGCCGCAAGGTGCTCGGACACCCAGGACTTGGCCGTGCCCGGCACGCCCAGCAGCAGCAACGCGCGATCGGTGGCAAGCGTCGCGACGGCGGTCTCGATCAGCCGCCGGTCGCCGACATATTTGGGCGTGATCACCGTGCCGTCGGCCGCCCGGCCGCCCATGAGATAGGTTACGACCAGCCGCGGGGAGAGCGCCCAGCCCGGTGGGCGATGCCCGCTGTCGCCGGCGGCGAGCGCCTTCAGCTCGGCCGCATAGCTGTCCTCGGCGGGCAACCGCAGTTTTTCGCTCATTCCCTCGCTCCGTTATCATCCAACGCGGCGTTGAGCCGCAGCATGTCGAGGCGTGGGTCGCCCTGGAGCAGCCCCGCGCCGTTGAGGCGCTCCAGGGCCCGTCGTGCCCCCATGCGGGAGGCGACGAGGCCCAGCCCATAGAGCTCCGCAACCTGATCGGCCGGCCCCGCGTCGCCGTGTCCAAGCGCCTCGAGCAGTGCCGCGCCGGCGGGTGCGGCCAGGGGATCGTCCAGCCGCGCCATGGCACCCGCGATGGCCTTCGCCATATCGAAGCTGCAGCTGCTCGCGTGCAAGACCTTGGCGGCAAGTGCCGATCGCTGGCCGGCCGTGAGTCTCGGCGCCAGGGCCGCCAGGTTTTGAAGGCCGACCGCGTCGCACTGGCTCACCGCATCGGCGGCGCGCGTCACGAGTGCGTCCGTTCCGGTCCGCGCGACCAGGGCCACCAACGCGGCGTCGGCCTGGCGGTCGACATCCCAGGTCCAGGCCGCGATCAGCTCTTCGGGGGATATCTTGAGCGCCCGCGCAAAGGCGGCAATATCGACGACCTCGAACAGCGCTGTCCGGCGCACCCGCTGCGCGGGGGTTTTCAAGGTCTCGAACTGGATCACGCGCGAGCGCCGCAGCAGGCCCTTCACCTGCACCGGGAAGAAGCCGGCGAGCTCGGCGGCCTCCGCGCCGGCTGCCGGACCGCGGCCGAGCCGGGCGAGCAGGGACTCGCCAAGCGCCTTGACCTTGGGCGCGCGGTCGGTCGCCGTGATGTCCTCGAGGTAGGGGATATCGGCGTCCGACAGGCCGACCGCCAACAGGCCGACAAGGCGCAGCCGCACATCGGCGCCCTCATTGGCCAACTTCACCGCCAGCAGCGCCCGCGCCGCGCCCGGATCGCGCCGCCGGAGCTCGGTGAGCGCCGCCTTGCGCGCCGCCGGCCAATAGTCGTCCCAATTCTCCGCGGTGAGCCCGTCTTCGACCCGGCGTCGCGCCGAGCCGGCCGCCGCTGCGGCCACCCAGTCGCGCCACGGCGCGTAGACGTCGGGGATGTCCTCGTCGTTTGGCGCCGGCATCCAGTCGGCCGGATGGGCCGTCCAGCCGCGCGCGGCGAGGAACGGGAGCAGCTCAGTCGCTTTCGTCGCCGCCAGGATGCGGCGCACGAGCGGGCGCAACGCCTCGGGCACGGTCGGTAGCGCCAGCCCCGGAACATCGGGCAGCGTGCGCAGGCCTACGGGCGGATCGGCTGTTACCGCGACGCCGAGGAACTGACCGGTGAGCGCCAGCAGCCGCAACTCGGCCTCGGCCGGCTCGGCGCCAAGCTCGGCACGCCATGGGGACGCAGCGGGGGCCGCCGCTGCCCCCATCGTCCAGCGCGTCAGCACCGCACCCATGGCGTCATAGATCGCCTCAGCCATGGCAGCCGATCCGCCCCCAGCGTGTCTGCGCGGCCAGGATCGCGAGCCGGTTGCCGGACCAGAGAGCGGCTGTCTGCATGAGATCGGTACCGCGGAGCAGCCCCTCGGCATCACCCGCGACCGGCAGGATGGCGGCACCGTCCGCCGCGCGCCACCAGGCCTGGCCCGTGTCGTCGAGCGCGATCCGTCCGGCCGGCAGCAGCACCGGCACCTCAAGCGTCCAGGGCTCGGCGATGAGCGGCCTGTTGAGGGCATCGACGACCGCTGCCTCCGTCGTCGGCCACGCTGGCGTTGACCAATCCGGTGCAGCCGCTTCCTCCGCCGTGTCCCGCTCCACGAGCAGCGCGCGTAGCGGCTGCTGCGACGGATAGAAGGCGAGCTCGCCCCGGAACCGTTCGCCCGGCGTGAATACCGATCCGCGCCGCCCGGCGCTCGCTGGGAAATAGTCGAGCAGCGTCGCGAAACGCGGACCGGCCTCACCGAGGTTGAGCAGCCAGGTCGTCTGCGACACGAGCCCGTCGCGGCGCGTCTGGGCCTGCTCGGCCAGTACTTCCCAGCACGCGTTCACCCGGGACGTATCCGGGTTGGCCAGCACCGTCTCACGCGATTCCGACGTTGCGACGGCACGCCGGATTTCGGCGTCGCGCGGTGCCGCGCGGAAGGCGCGCGCCAGCAGCACCAGCTTGCCCAACTCGACCACTGCGCCGCGCGGCCGATCGCCTGTTGGAAGGGCGAGCAGCCGGCCCGGCAGCTCGTCGATCCGGCCGGCCAGCACGGCCGCCTTGCCGTCGACCAGCCTTGCCGCGATCCGCCGGCATCGCGCGGTCGCGTCGTCGATGAAGGCAGCAAGCCCCAGGCGCAGCTGGTCACCGACCCATTGCTCGAGAGCGTCGAGCGCATCCAGAATCGCGCGCTCGGTATCCTCCGACCGCTTCGCGGCCGCCGCTTCGCGCCGCGCCGCCGCTTTCGGGTCCTCGGGCACTTCCGGTTCGGCGACCTGGGCCGCCCGCACGTCCTTGGCCTCGACCGGCGCATCGCTGCTCGCCGTCTTGGGAGCGCTTGCGCTCGTGCGCCGCCGGCCGAGCCAGTCGCTCACCCACTCGGGCGTGTCGGCCGGGGCGAACGGCACGATTGCTTCGGCATGGAGCCACAACAGGCCGAGCACGTGCTTGCACGGGAACTTGCGCGACGGGCAGGTGCATTTGTTGCCCAGGTTGCGCAGGTCCGCCATCACGCGATAGGGATTGGCGCCGGAGCCCGAACATTCGCCCCAGACGAGTGCCCCGTCCCGGCTCATGCCCACGCCGGACCATTTGCCGGGCTTGGCGAGTCCCGCCGCTGCCTTGAGCGAGGATTGATCGGTGGCAAGCTGTTCAATTGCCTTCAGATCAATCGCCACGTTTCCATCCCGGCAGCACTTCTCGGAGCAGTAGTATATTGAGCGCCAATGAAACCCGATAGCTAGCTTTTGCCGCGGCGCGCGATCTCGATCGCCGTGTAGCAGATCATCTCCAGGAGCTTCTCGTCGTGAGGCAGCCAAGGGACCGCGACCAGATTCGAGCGCTTGGGCACGTCAATCGTGACAGGCTCGCCCGCACAAGTCACCCGGCCGGTCGTCAAGTGAATGGCATAGGCACCGAGCCGCAAGTGACGCGCGTCGAATTCCAGGCCGGCCATGCCGTCCAGGCCGCAGAGCGCGCATTCGAGAGCCTGTTTGCGCACCTCCGTCATTGCGCTGGGCGGACTCATGGCCAGATGCAGCAGCCGAGCTTCGCGATGTCGCTCCTCGTCTTCCGCCGTCACGGCGAAGCCGCTTGTACTGACCAGCAGGTCCACGGCGCGCAAGATTTCGGAAAACGTCGCTGCCGGCAGATCCCCGGGCCGGGCCGGCAAGGATTTCATGCCGCCTGATGTCGACACGCTGAGATTTCCGGTGGTCGTCGCCCCGACGCAGCCGGGATAGATAGGGTCGGCGAGAGTGAGCTGCGCCGTCCATCGCCCGAAGGAGCGAGCGAGGCAATCATACTTGAGGCGCCAGCGCTCCCGTCGCGCCAGGCCAAGAAAGGGCACGATCGAAACGATATGACCGGAGAACATCGCGGTCGTCGTTTCCCCGAGATCATCGGGCGGCACAGGATAATGCTCGCGGAAGACTTGTTTGAACGGCTGCTTGATCCGCAGCGCCGCCAAGCGGTCGCGCCAGGCGCTGCGCTCTTCCGCGCTGGCATCCGAGGGGTGCCAGAGCGTCACGCGAGAGCCCGGCCCGGCTTGGACGATCGTGCCGGCGACATCCCGAAGCGTCAGACGGTCACGCTCCAAGACGGGCAGCACGGCGGTGCTGCCACTGGTCGCGCCGAGAATGCGCCACACCAGGGTTCCGGTCAGGGCCTTCAGGGAAGCGTGCTCAGCCAGGCGCACGCGCCAATCGTCGTAGTCGAGCACCATGGACAAGGCGAGGCCGGCTTCGAGGCAGCGCGTCAATGTGGTCAGCTGCGATTTCGAGATCGGCTGATCGAACGGCAAACGCAGCGCGATCTCCGGCCGCTCGGCCAGGCCGCGTTCGGCGCCGCGCAGATTGCGTTGCAGCTTCTTCTCCACGCCGGCATGCCGAAGGTCGCGCAGCACATGGCGCAACGTCGCGACCGCCTCGGGCGTCGGAAAGGCTTCGACGGCGTGGCCGAGGGCGATGGCGACAGATTGCGACGGCACCGTCTTGGCGGCCGTGGGCGCAAGGCTCACCTTGCGGAACATTTCGTCCAGGACCGACGGCAGCCAGGGTTCGTCGCGGTCGAGCGCTACGCGCGCCAGCCGGGCGATGACGGCAGAGTCCTCGAGCGTGAAGGCCTTGTCCGGGGCATAGGGCAGCTCGGAATCGTGGATCTTGCGCACATGCGCCGCGGCCTGCTTCAGGCCGGTTTCGGCGAACGCGACATAGTTCGGATAATCGGACAGCGAATAGTGGGTGTCGTCGGTCGCCGACGCGTCTGCACCGATGTCGGGGTACGCGACATCGGCAACCGCGAGGATCGCCGGAAGATCGAGGGCAGCGACTGCGCGCAGCTCATCGACGAGGAGCGGCGAGCCCGCCAGGTCGCCGGCGAGCTTTTCGAGCGCTTGTGCTTCGAATTCTCCCCCAACCAGCCGCGCCAAAGCCACGGCGAGGTGCGGCATGGCTCGCCAGTCGGCCGCGGCCAGAAAGCGCTTGGCGGCCGGGCCGAGGCCATCGAAGGCGAGATCGGTGCAGCGCCTGAGCGCGAAGCAGACCTTCCGCCAAGTATAGATCGCGAGAGTGCCGAAAGCTTTTTCCGGCGCCGCCTCGGCCTCGCGGGCGAGGAGGTCGAGATAGTCCCGGCAGGCCGCGCCGCGAAAGGCAGGCTTCATTTCTCTGCCGCGGCCCAGCACGGCCCAGGCGGTGCTGGCGGCGAGACTCTCCACACGCCGGTTATTCTCCCACAGCGACACCGAATGGGCGACAGCCCACAAATCGCCCAGAGCGAGCGCATCGAGCGTTGTCAGATCGATCGGCTCGCCCGAAAAACGGTGATGGCTGGGCGGCGGGCCGGTCATCCGGTCGATCAGCTTGATGACGTCCGGATGAAGGTCTGGTGTCGACATAGGCCTCTCTATTTAGCTGGGATGTACCGCCGCCTTGCCGTCGACGAGCATCGCTGCGATCTGCGCGGCAGCGCGCGGTCGCATCGTCGATGAAAGCGGCCGATCCGGAAATCCTCTGAACGACTCTGCCCAATCAAAAGAATGCCTCGGATTCATTGACATCTTTAGGTAGTATTGCTAGTAAGTACTGCACTTTCAACGGTTGATTGATCAAGACTGAGAGGTGGTTGTGGGAAAGCTTGCCTTGCAGTTGTTCGAAACAAATAATCTTGCTGAATCGGGTGTGCTAAAGGCATTGATTTTTTTTCACGCCAATCCCAATGATTTTCACCCCAGACTACGAGCAATTATTCCGCTCGAACTGCGCAGATACCTTTCCGCATCTTCCGTGGCGTTTGTGGTTGGAGAGGGAAATCAATTTACTGAGGTGAAAATTATCGACAAAGACGCGATCGTCAAAATTTTGTGCAAAGGCGACACTGTTAAAATTAAGCGCCGGCAGAACCCCGACGAGGCAGAAGAGAGCTAGAGCTGGGACTTACAACTAGCAGCAGATGACGGCAGCGATGCAGACGGCGGCGTGAAAGTTTTGCACGAGCCGGCCGTAGCGTGTGGCGATTCTGCGGAAATCCTTGAGATGGAATCTCAGGTCGGGTCAGGGATGATCGCAGCTCACGACCCTTAGCTTTCTCATTCGACTGGCGATCGGGCCCCGTCTGCTGCCCCGATCGCGATGTCGTGCCCGCCGACAATGCCCGTGGAGACCAAGGTTTCGAAATACTCGACCTTCAGGTCGAAGGACTTGAGCAGCTTCTGGGTGCTCGGCTTCACGACCGCGTCGTCGAAATCGCCCTTCATGAAATGGCCGGCCGACGCAATGTCTTCCCAGAAGCTCATGACGACGAGTTCATTATCGATCCCCTTCACCTTTCGAGCCAGGGTGGCGCCCAGATGGCCTGGCAACTCGGCCATCTCGGCGAAGGTGGTTCTCCGGAGATGGTCCGCATAGGCGGCCAGCACCTCGTCTGAGCCAGCGACGGCCCGCCAGGAACGAATGATCACGGGATGCTTTCTCCTCCGCATATCTTTGGTGAGGTCCGGATTTCGAGATGGTCGTGAGTAGCTGCCGGAACGCGATAGCTGCCTGGGGCAGGGGCTGACCAATTGCTATGAGGCTCGCGACGTCTAAAACGGTCAAGACCGGCGCGATGAGCCTCCTGCAAGGCACGCTCGCAGAATCGTCAGGAATTCAGCCCTGTGCCGCCTCCATCGACCGAGCGAGTGAGCCAGGCGGCGCATCACGCCGCCGATTGCCGGCGCTTGATGGCGCCAATCAGGTCGAAGTCTCCGCCGAGCACCGCCGCAAGCCGGCCCGATCGCCAGCCGCTGGCGATGTCGCGGACCAGCGGCGCCGGATCCTCGCGGTAACGTCGCACGATGGTGCTCGTCGCCGGCGAGGTCGCGAGCAGTTGAGCTGCCGCGGCGAACGCATCCGTCGCCGGCAGATCCTGGTCCGGCCCGGCGACCACGGTTACCCGGGCGGTGATGCGGCGCGCGCTGTCCGCCCCCTGATCATCCTCCAGCACATGCAGGCCGCTTTCGGCCGAGAGCGTCCGGAAGGCGCCGAAGCCCGTGACGAGCAGGATCGGTGCAGCCTTGCCGGTGCGGGGCCCGAGTTCCTGCAGCTGCATGCGGCGCTTTTCCGCCCATTGGCGATACATGTCGGTGAGCCGGCTGGACCATTCGGACGCGTCGCCGCTTTCGCCGCCGATGTCGAGTGCCGGATCGGCGCGCAGCAGCGCGTCGATCGGGGCATCGGCGGCCAAGTCGTCCATGCCCTGGCGCAGATTGTAGAGCTGCAGCGCCAGCCGTCCCGCCAGCTCGCGCGAGGCCCGGTCCGGGTGTCCGCTGGCTGCGGCATAGCGCTGGAACAGGCGGTCGGCTGTGCGTGCGGCCTCGCCGATGCGGTCCGCCAGTTCCAAGCCGGAAAAGACGTGATGACGATCATCGCGCGACCAGATCTCCGGGTCCGCGAGTGCCAGGCGGAGCGCATCGACCTTCGCCCTCCATGGATCGCCGGCAAGCTCGTCATCGATCTCCCGCCAGTACGCGGTCAGAGAGGCACGTTCGGCGCCGGAGCCGGTCGGGCGCAGCACGATCGACGGCAGCGCTAGGCTGCCATCGGCCTCGGGCTCCGTGGCGCTGCTCGCCGGCGGCTCGGCATCCGGATCGACGAACTCGACCTCGATCGCCTTGCCGTTGGAGCGGACGAAGAGGAACTGGTCGCCCGCCGGGAAACGATGCTCGACCAGGGTCGCGGCAAGCGGCGCCAACAGCTGCTGATCGATCGCGCGCTTCAGTGGGCGGGCGCCCATCTCGGGTGAGAAGCCTCGGTCGAGCAGGAATTCGATGGCCGAGGCCTCCCATTCGACCGCCCATGCCCGCTCACGCAGGCCGCGCCGCTCCTGAATGCGGGCGAGTTCCTTGTGCAGGATGCCGCGCATCAAGTCGCGCGACAGCGGTTGGAAGACGATGACCTTGTCCAGCCGGTTGACGAATTCCGGCCGGAACGTCTGGCCGACGGTGCGGAGCACCTGGTCATCGGTGAACGTGCCCGGATCGGGGCGGAACCCGAGCCCGCTGCCGCGATGGGCCGTCCCGCCCAGGTTGGAGGTCAGGATGATGATGCAGTGGCGGAAATCCGCCACGGACCCGTTGGCGTCGCTCAGCCGGCCGTCGTCGAAGATCTGCAGGAACAGGTCCCAGCAATTCGGGTGCGCCTTCTCGAACTCGTCGAGCAGGACCACGGAGAAGGGCTGCTTGCGGATGCGGTCGATCAGCGACTCGCCGCCAACCTCGCCGCGCCGGCCGAGGATCTTCGATGTCGCCTCGACGGCCTGGAACTCGCTCATGTCGAGGCGAACCATGCGGTCGGGCGATCCGAACAGGAACTCTGCAAGCGTCTTGGCCAGTTCCGTCTTGCCGGTGCCGGTTGGCCCGGCGAACAGAAAGACGCCAATCGGGCGGCCCGGGTCGGTAAGGCCGGCTTTCAACATCGCGATGCGGTCGACCATCGCCTGGACCGCTTCGGCCTGGCCCATGACGCGGCGACCGAAGAACTCATGGATCTCGGCCAGATCGGCGCGCTGGCCGTTATCGAGAATGACGGTCGGCAGTCCGGAAATCTGCGACAGGGTCGCAACGACGCTGCCGGCGGTGAGCACGGTCTCGCCGGCGGTAAGCGACCGGTTGGCGGCACGCTTCAGCAATTCCAGCACAACGCCCGGCAACTGGCTGCTCCCGAGATAATGCTGTGCCAGATCCATTGCCGCCGCCACAGCCGGTTCAGGCACTGTGAGACCGCTCTCCTCAGTGATGCGGCCGCCGACTTCCATGGCGAGCGCTGCCGTCTCGGCCTCATCCATCGGCTCAAGCGGCAGGATCTCCATCAGCGACCTCAATGAAGGTCGCGCCTGGAACAGGCGGGTTGCCGCCGCCTGGCTGCTTTCGCCGATGATGACAAGATTGCTGGCGGCGATCGCGGGCAGGATCTGGTCGAGAATGCTGGCCGATTGGCCCTTGTGGGTCCCGCTGTCCGCCATCTGGCCGAGGTCCTGCACGTACCACGCCAGCTTCCGGCGGGCATGCAGGGATTCGATGACCTTGCGGATGCGGCCTTCCAGCTGGCCGATATAGATCTGGTCCGCCATCAGCTCGTTGCCGCCGGCGGCGAAGACGGTCCAGCCGTCCTGCTGCAGCTGGTGGGCCAGCAATTTGACGAAAGCGGTCTTGCCGGTGCGCGGATCGCCGCAGACCAGTATCGAGCGCGGACGAGGCTGATGCACGGCCGCTGAGGCGGCCGCGAGCGGCTCCTGCCAGGCGGGCGGCAGCACCAATAGCGGATCGTGTTCGGCCGGATCCCAAAGCGCACCGACGGTGCTGAGAAAGTCCCGGTCGATCCGCGTGTCCCGCCAGTGGCTCAAGGCCACAAGCAGCTGGGCCGCGAACGGGTGCTGGATTTTCTGGAGAATGCCCACGACCGCGGCAACATCCAGGTCCGGCTTCTTGTCGAGAAGGTCGCCGAAGGCGGCGCGGTCGCCCAGTTCGGCACTGCGCGCGAAATAGTCGTGGATGAAGGCCGAGACCACGACGTTGCCCTGCCACCAGGGTGGCGCGCTGAATACCGCAGCGCCGACCGGCGGCCGCCGGTCGAGCGAGGTCAGGAACTGAAAGGCATACATCAGCACATAAGGCCGAGCGGCCGGCAGATGGCGAACGACCGGGTCTGCAAGTGATTGCCGCTCGGGCCGTTCGGCCAGCGCCAGAAAGGCGGCACAGGCGAGCGGCCAGTTCGCGCCCAGCGCATGCTGGCTCAAGAGCGCCACCGTGGCGTCGGGACGCCGGAAGGCCGCGACGACGGCCTGGAATTCCGGCATATCCAGCAACTCGCGCGGATGGCCAACCTCCTCAGCAAGCGGCGACAGCGTTCGACTGAGCGCGGGCAGCGCGATGGCGAGCGGGGCCGGCGCGGGAGGCGGATCTGCGGTGTCGATCTGCGCGCTTATTACAGGCGGTTGCGGTGGCGGCTCAGGGGCGGGCGCCGCCGTGTCGCCGATCTCGAAGCGAGATGGCGAGCCGAGCTTCAGGCGAAGCAGGATGAGACAAGACGCAACGCCCGCCAGCGCGCCCGCGACGATGCTCGCAAGAATGTTCGACATGCCGTTGCCTTTTGCCGACCAGCTGCTCCGCTGCTACGGAACCAGCAAAGCGGCCGGTTTGACAAGTGCAGGCTGATCGGATCGGCGATTTTCAACCGATTGCTCACGCGGCGCCGCGCTCCGTCCGTGTCTCGATCGCGTGCACGACGGCGGCCATGTCGAGCGCGCCGTGGCCCAAGGCCAGGGTCTCGCCGTAGAGGGCGTGGCTCACGTCGAGCAGCGGTGAGGCGATGTGCGCCGTCCGGGCTGCCTCGGCGACCAGCCGGCTGTTCTTCAGCACGTCGGTGATCGCCGCCTGGACCGAGAAGTCGTGGGCGACGAGCTTGCCGAGCTTCACGCGCGACACGGCGCTCGCCATCGGGCCGGCATCGAGCACGGCCGTGAAGCGGGCGAGGTCGAGCCCGTGCCGGTCGGCGAAATGAAACGCCTCGGCCAGGCCCGTCACCATGGTGATGAGGAACAGGTTGACCGCGAGCTTCATGGTGAGCGCCGTCGGCACCGGCCCGCACACGACCGTCTCCCGGCACATGGGTGCCAGCAGCGGCCGCACGGCCTCGACCGCCGCCGGATCGCCCGCCAGCATGGCGACGAGCTCGCCCGCCTCGGCGGGCTTGCGCGAGCCGGAGACCGGCGCCTCCACATAGCGGCCGCCGGCCGCGACAATGTCGGCCTCGAGCGCACGCGAATAAGCAGGCTCGGTCGTGCCCATGTGGACGATCGTGCGGTCCGCGACGGTCGGCTCGAACGCGTCCGTGCCGCGGCTGAGGACGGCGTCGATCGCGGCCCCGTCCGCCAGCATCAGGATAACGGTGCGCGCCCGCTCGAACAGTGCTGCCTTGGTCGCCGCCACCTCGGCCCCGGCGGCACGGACGGGCTCGGTCTTGCCGGCCGACCGGTTCCAGACGAGGAGCGGCGTGCCGGCCTTGGCCAGATCCCTGGCGAGATTGAGCGCCATGGCCTCGCCCATGTTGCCGAGCCCGATGAAGCCGATGGTCATGGGAACCTCCCTTGCCGTGCGTCGCGATGCTAGGCCCGGCGGCAGGGGCGGTCTTGAAGGCTTGTGCGAGGGCACGCGTGATGCCCTCGCACGGCATCGAGGCCCTGCTAGCCCCGGCCGGCCGCGGCCAGGATCAGGTCGGCGATCTCCTTCGGGTGCGAGATCATCGAGAGATGGCTCGCCGGCACCTCGATGGTCTTGGCGTGCATGCGCTTGGCCAGGAACCGCTCGAACTCGGGCGAAATCGTCTGGTCCTGGGTCGAGACCGCGTAGAACGTCGGCTTGTCGTGCCACGCGGCGGCGTCCGTCCGCTCGGCGAACAAGCTGGCCGCGGTCGGCTGCTGCGTCGCGTAGAGCGCGAGCGCCCGCTTGGCCGGGACGTCGCCGGCGAAGTACTTGAGGTAGGCGTCCTCGCTCAGCACCGTCAGGCCGTCGTGATTCTCGACCCCGGCGCGCGCCGGCGTGTTCGGGAACTTGGCCTGCAGCGCCGGGAAGTCCTCGCCGGCGTCGGGTGCCCGCGCCGCGACATAGACGAGCGACGTCACCTTCGGGTCGGTGCCGACTTCGCTCACGAGCGTGCCCGACCAGGAATGGCCGACCAGCACGGTCGGGCCGTCCTGCTGCGCCAGAGCCCATTTGGTCGCTTTGACCGCGTCGGCGAGCGAGATCAGCGGGTTCTGCACGGACGTGACATGCAGGCCCGCGGCCTGCAGCCGGGCAATCACGTCGCCCCAGCTCGAGCCGTCGGCCCAGGCGCCGTGCACCAGCACGACGTTGCGCACCATCGGCGGCTTCGCGGCGGCCGCCGTCGAGGCGTCAGCCGCGAAGGCGTGTGCCGAAACCATGGTCATGGCGGCGGCGGCCAGAATGCCAAAACTCTTCATGTCAGCGAACCTCATCATCAGTCGATTGCATCGGAGCACGTCGCTCTCCTGATGGTTTTCGGTGCAGTGCGGCCGATTGAAACAGCGCTCACGGTGATGTGATCGGCCGGGGGCAGCCCGAAAAATTTCGCCGCCCCATGTAACGACCGTCCCGCTTTGGGCGAACGAGGGTTCATGGATACGCGCGAACAGATCTGGGCCGAGGCCATGCGCGCCGAGCGTCGTGGCGACGCCGCGGCCTACGGGCGCCTGCTGGAAGAGGTGGCCGACGTCTTGCGCCGCCTGATCCGCGGCCGGCTTGCCCGGCGCGGGATGGGCGTGCACGAGGCGGAGGACCTGGTGCAGGAAGTGCTGATCGGCCTTCACACCAAGCGGCATACCTGGGATCCGGAGCGGCCGTTCTTGCCGTGGCTGCACGCGATCGTCCGCTACAAGCTGATGGATGCCGGGCGCCGGTCGCGGCGCGAAGCGCGCTATCTGAGCGACCTGCCGATCGAGGAATGGTCCGACCTGCTTGCCGCCCCGGCGGAAGATCCCGATCGCGCGCTCGTCGACGTCGACCGCCATGTGGCGGCGCTGCCGATGGGCCAGCGCGCGGTCGTGCAGGCGCTCGCGATCGAGGGGGCAACGGTGCGTGCGACGGCGGAGCGGCTCGGCACCAGCGAGGGCGCGATCCGCGTCACACTCCATCGCGCGCTGCGGCGTCTCGCCGCCGCGGCGAACCTCGAACAGGCCGTGCCGATCAGGGGGAAAGCATGAGCCGGCCTGAGACGGATCGCCTGATCCGCGACCTCGCCCGCGAGGCCGGTGCGCCGCCGCGGGCGCGGTTCTTGTCGATGCGCTGGCTGCTGCCGATCGCTGTGCTGTCGCTCGGCGTTGCGATCGCCCTGGTCTTCCTGCTGTTCGGCGTCAGCGCCCAGCTGCCGGGGACGGTGCAGGGCGCACCGTTCTTGCACAAGGTCGCAAGCGCACTCGCGCTGGCTGCCGGCGGCTTCCTGCTGGCGCGCGACGCGGTGCGGCCCGGGGGCGAGGAGTGGGGCAACGGGTGGGGCTCGGGGCGCTGGCTGCCGGCACTGCTGCCCGGTGCGGCGCTGCTGCTCATCGGTGGCGTCACGGACGAGTCGGGGCTGTCGTCGTTCGGGCGATCGGACGTTTCGGTGCCGATCTGCGTCGGCGCGATCGTGCTCGTCTCGCTGCCCGCGCTGGGCCTGATCCTGGCGGCACTCCGGAGCGGTGCTGCAACCCGGCCGGGCCGGGCCGGGGCTGCCGCCGGCCTGCTGGCCGGTGCGCTTGGGGCCGCGGCCTATGCGCTCGCCTGCAAGAACGACGGCGGCCTGTTCGTCGCCATCTGGTACACTACGGCGATTGCGCTCGTCGCCGGCCTCGGAGCTGTCGTCGGCCGGCGCACGCTCGCCTGGTGAGTTGGCTGCCGGCCCCGTGAAACTCGAGTGGGTGAAACTCGAGTGGGCGAAACCCGGGTGGCCGGCGCGATCGCAAGGTGCTACCTAGCGTGCCCTGTCGGGTAACGCAGGACTTGGGTCAGAATGCCGCGCAGTTCGAAGAACCATAAAACCACAGCGCCGTTCGTCAGCGTTTTCGACCTGTTCCGGATCGGCATCGGTCCGTCGAGCTCGCACACGGTCGGCCCGATGCGCGCCGCCGGCGATTTCCTGCGGTGGAGCGGCGAGCGGATCGATTGGCGCGCCGTGGATGCGGTCTCCTGCGATCTCTATGGCTCGCTGGCACTCACCGGCGTCGGGCACGGCACGGATGTCGCGGTCACGGCCGGTCTCTCGGGTGCCGCGCCCGAAACTGTGGATCCGGACGATTTGCCGCGGCTCGTGGATCGGGCGAGAACGACCGGGCGCATTCGGGTTGCCGATGTCGAGATCGGCTTCGATCCTGCGAACGCCATCATCTTCCACAAACTGGAATTCCTGCCGGGCCACCCGAACGGGCTCACGTTCCATCTGTGGCGGCACGGCGAACCTGTGCTCAGCCGCACCTACTATTCCGTCGGCGGGGGCTTCATCCGCGCCGAGGGTGATGAGGCGGCCGATGCGACGGCGGGGCCGGCCGTGCCGTTCGTGTTCCGCTCGTCGGAGGAGCTCCTGGCGCTCAGCGAGCGGGAGCAACGGTCGATCGCCGAGCTTGCCCGCGCCAACGAGGCCGCACTCCGGTCGGCGGCCGAGATCGAGGACGGCTTGAACCGGATCTGGACCGCCATGCGGCAATGCGTCGAGCGCGGGTTGCGCGGCAGCGGCACCCTGCCGGGCGGCCTTGCGGTCAAGCGCCGGGCGGCCGGGCTCCATGCCGCGCTCATCGAGCGCGACAGCGTCGACCAGGGCGATCCGCTGCGCGCCATGGAATGGGTCAATCTCTATGCGCTCGCGGTCAACGAGGAGAACGCTGCCGGCGGGCGGGTGGTGACCGCGCCGACCAACGGGGCGGCCGGCATCATTCCGGCCGTGCTGCATTACTACGACCGGTTCGTGACCGGCGCGTCGCAGGCCGGCATCCACACGTTCCTGCTGACCGCGGCAGCGATCGGCTCGATCATCAAGCGCAACGCGTCCATCTCCGGCGCCGATGTCGGCTGCCAAGGTGAGGTCGGCTCCGCCTCGGCGATGGCAGCCGCCGGCCTGGCGGCGGCGCTCGGCGGCTCGCCGCGGCAGGTCGAGAACGCGGCCGAGATCGCGCTCGAGCATAATCTCGGCCTGACCTGCGACCCGATCGGCGGCCTCGTACAAATCCCGTGCATCGAGCGGAACGCCGTCGCCTCGGTCAAGGCGGTGAACGCGGCGCGGCTGGCGCTGCACGGCGACGGCACGCACCGGGTGTCGCTCGACCAGGCGATCGAGACCATGCGCCAGACCGGGCGCGACATGAAGCGGAAGTACAAGGAAACCTCGACCGGCGGCCTCGCGGTCAACGTGCCGGAGTGCTGAGCGGCGACTGAGCGACCGGGGATGCTTCCCGAGTCGCTATGTTCATGATATGTTCTATGACATGTTGGCTGTCAAACATCGTCCTGAACAACTCTGGTTGCCCGGCCTCGGCGGGGACCCGACCGACGGGCTGTTCTTCGCGCTCCTGCCTGAGCCATCGGCCGCTCGCCGAACGACAGAGATTGCCGATCGCCTGCGTGGGCTTCATGGCTTGAAAGGCTCGCCGCTTGCGGCCGACCGATTCCATGTCTCGCTGCATAACCTCGGCGCCTATGCCGGGCCGCCGCCGGAAGAGGTGGTCGCGCGGGCGTGCGCGGCTGCCGCCAGCGTCGTGGCTGAGCCGTTCGGCGTCCTCTTCGATCGGGCCGGCAGCTTCATCGGCCGAAAGGCCAAGCTGCCGTTCGTGTTGCGCAGCGACGAGCCGCTGCTGCCGCTGATGGCGTTTTACCAGACGCTGGGCGAGGCGCTGGCGCGTCACGGCCTCGGCCGCTGGGTTCAGCGCTCATTCACGCCGCACCTGACCCTGCTCTACGATGCGCGCTATGTCGACACGAGCGCCGTCGAGCCTGTGCGCTGGACGGTCCATGAGTTCGTGCTGATCCGCAGCCGGCTCGGCAAGACGGTCCATATCCCGCTCGGCCGCTGGTCGTTGCGAGGAGGCGCCACGGACTGATAGCTGGCACTTGCGCCCGGCAGCGTCGTCTACTAAAAGAAACGTATGGATACTTTAGTAGACGATTCCGGCGCGCAGATCGCCCGTCGCCTGCGGCTAGAGCGGGACATGCGCGGCTGGTCGCTGGCCGAGCTTGCGGAACGGTCCGGCGTCTCCAAGGCGACGATCAGCAAGATCGAGCGCGAGGAGGTGAGCCCGACCGCGGTCGTGCTGGTCCGGCTCGCCGGTGCCTTCGACCTGACGCTCGCGGGCTTGCTGCTCCGCGCGGAAGGCGAGGGACGGCGCCTGTCGCGCGCCCATGAGCAGCCGGTCTGGCGTGACCCGGCGACGGGCTATCGGCGCCGGCAGGTGTTCAGCCGGCCCGACCATCCGCTCGAGATCGTCGAGGTCGAGCTGCCGGCCGGCGAGCGTGTCGTGCTGCCGGCCTCCTCATACGCCCATATCCGCCAGGCGCTCTGGGTCAAGGCCGGCGCGCTCGTCCTCATCGAAGGCAGCGACCGGCACGAGCTCTCGGCCGGCGACTGCCTGGGCTTCGGCCCGCCGTCGGAAGTGACTTTCGCCAACGAGGCGGCCGAACCCTGCACCTATGTCGTTTTCCTGGCGCGGAGCTAGCACATGGCGGAATTGAAGATCGCGGAACTGGGTGCATCGCCCGAGGTGCGCGCGGCCTTGAGCCGGATCCTGATCGAGGTCGTGGCGGATGGCGGCTCGGTCAGCTTCATGCACCCGCTGGCGCCGGCGGCGGCCGACGGCTTCTGGAACGGATCACTCGAGGCGGCCGGCCGGGGCGAGCGGATCGTGCTCGGCGCCTTCGACGGCGACGAGTTGGTCGGCACGGTAACGCTGCTGCTGCAATGCCCGCCCAACCAGCCGCACCGGGCGGAGATCGCCAAGCTCATGACCCGGCCGAGCCATCGCGGCCGCGGCATCGCAAGGATGCTGATGCAAGCGGCCGAGCGCCTGGCTATCGAGCGGGCGCGTACGCTTCTGGTGCTCGACACGGCGACCGATGGCGGTGCGGCGCCGCTTTACGAGGGGCTGGGCTTCACGCTCGCCGGCGAGATCCCGGATTATGCGCTGAAGCCGCACGGCGGCCTCACCGGTACGCTCATCTATTGGAAGCGGCTCGGCGCGGCGGCGGCCACGCACTGACGGATCGGCTTTGCCCGCCGCCCTTGGCGCCATGAATGGGCTCCGCTACAAGGCTGGCGGACCAACGGAAGGGCAGACGCGACATGGCCGAAGCGGTCACGATCTACGGCATCAAGAACTGCGACACGATGAAGAAGGCGCGGGCCTGGCTCGACGCGCGTGGCGTCGCCTACGGCTTTCACGACTACAAGGCCGCGGGCGTCAGCCGCGAGCGGCTCGAGCAGTGGCTGGGCGCCGTCAGCTGGGAGACGCTGCTCAACCGCGCTGGCACGACGTTCCGCAAGCTGCCGGATGCAGAGCGGGAAGGGCTCAACCAAGCGAAGGCCGTGGCGCTGATGCTGGCGCAGCCGTCGATGATCAAGCGCCCGGTGCTGGAAGCCGGCGGCCGGCTCATCGTCGGCTTCAAGCCCGAGGTCTACGAGGCCGCGTTCTAGGCTGGAAACCCGACCAACAAAGGTCACTCACGACCCAGCCCAGCCGTTTCGCGGATGATCGCACATTCTCGAAGCCGGACATTCAGCGCCGTCCGGCGGCAGGCGCGTCGGCGAAAGCGTGCATGCGACAGCGCCATGCCGCAAACGGCATAGGTTGTCGCGACCGCGATGGTCCATAGTTTGAAGCGTGGGCCCCGAACAACCAGCGTGGCGCGTGACCTGGGCCCCTCGGAGCTGAAGCACCTCCGCTGCCAATTTCGTGCCCTCGCCGGATCGCGATGTTCTTTCGGGGCCCAGCTGGCAAATCGACAGCGCCGACATTCCGCTCGTGAACCTGGTTGATGATCGTCCAAGAGATCCCCTACACCGACCCCCTTGCGGTCTTCGCTCACTGGGCCGACGAACCCTATGTGTCGTTCCTCGACAGTGCGGCAGCGGCCGACCCGCGCAGCCGCTACAGCTACCTGGCGGTCGAGCCGTTTCGCATTGTCGAGGCGCAGGGCGGGGCGGTTCGTACCGATGGCGCGCCGGATGACGCTGACCCGTTCGCCGTGCTGGAGCGGGAGCTCGCCCGGTTCCGGATCGAGCCGGGGGCGACGCCCGTGCCGTTCCCGGGCGGCGCCGTCGGCTTTCTCGGCTACGAGCTCGGCCGGCATCTCGAGCGCCTGCCGCCGCCACCCGCCGCCGGGCTCGACATGCCCGACATGGTGATGGGGTTCTATGATCTCGTCATCGCTTTCGATCAGCGCGATCGGCGGGCGTGGATCTTGTCGTCAGGCTTTCCTGAGACGGATCCGGCCCGGCAAGATCGGCGTGCGATGAACCGCGTCGTATCGGCACTCCGACGTCTCGAACGCCCGGCGCCGGCGCTCGAGCCGGCTCGACGGTCGGGGGTGGTCTGGCAGGCCGAGCTGACGCGAGCGGACTACGAGGCGCGCGTCGCCCGCGTTCTCGACTACATCTACGCCGGCGACATCTACCAGGCCAATTTCACCATGCGGCATCTCCTGCCCCGCCCTTTGGCAGCGCGGCCGGCTGAGATCTATTGCGCGCTCCGCGCCCGGACCGCTGCGCCATTCGCTGCGTATCTCGGCTGCGGGGCCGATCTGGCACTCGCCGGCGCGTCACCCGAGCGCTTCCTCCGGGTCAGCCCTGACGGTCGGGTCGAGACACGGCCGATCAAGGGCACGCGGCCGCGCGGCAAGACGGCGGAAGAGGATGCGGCACTCGCCCATGAACTCGCCGCGAGCGCCAAGGATCGCGCCGAGAATTTGATGATCACCGATCTGCTGCGCAACGATCTCGGCCGAGTGGCGGCGCTGGCAAGCGTGCACGTCCCGTCGCTCTGCGCGGTCGAGAGCTTCTCGACCGTTCACCATCTTGTCTCTGCCGTCGAGGCGCGATTGCGGCCGAATGTGGGCCTGGTCGATCTGCTGCGTGCCACGTTTCCGGGCGGGTCGATTACCGGGGCACCGAAAATCCGGGCCATGGAAATCATCGCGGAACTCGAGATGGCGCGGCGGGGCGCCTATTGCGGCGCGATCGCCTGGCTCGGCTATGATGGCGCCATGGACAGCAGCGTGACGATCCGCACCCTCAGCGTGACCCGCGAGCTCGTTGTCGCCCAGGCTGGCGGCGGCATCGTGGCCGACTCGGTCCCATCCGCGGAGTATGACGAGATGATGGTCAAGGTCGGGCCTCTGCTGGACGCTGTCGGCACGAGGGCGCCATGACCGTCTGGCTCAATGGCAATCTGGTTGCCGGACCGGCGGCGCGGATCGATCCGGCCGACCGCGGCTTCACGCTCGGCGACGGGCTGTTCGAGACCATCCGGGCCGAGGCGGGACAGGCCGTCGGGCTCGACCGTCATCTGGCTCGATTGCGCCAAGGGGCGGCGCTCTTGGGGATTCCGGTGGCCTGGGCGGATCAGGCGATTGGATCAGCGATCGAGCGCCTGCTCGCCGAACTTGGCCTCGGCTCGGCCGCCGTGCGTGTGACGCTGACCCGCGGGCCGGCGCCGCGCGGCGTGCTGCCGCCGGCAGCCCCGGAGCCAACCCTGCTGATCACCGCAGGGCCTCTGCCCGGGCCTGCGGCACCGGCCCATGCCGTTCTCGCGACAGGAACCCGCCGGAATGAGTTCTCCCCGCTCACCCGGGTGAAGTCGCTCAATTTCCTCGACAATGTGCTGGCGCGCCGCGAGGCGGCAGAGCGCGGCGCCGATGAGGCCCTGCTGCTCAACACGCGCGGCGATCTGACCGAAGCGACGATCGGCAACCTGTTCATCGAGGCCGGGGGACAATTGGTGACGCCGCCTGTGACGGATGGCGTCCTGCCCGGTGTCATGCGCGCGAGGCTGCTCGAAGTGTGCGGCGCCGTCGAACGGACGATCGCGCCGCCGGATCTGTTCGCCGCAGATGCGGCCCTCATCAGCAATGCCTTGGGACTGCGCGCGATCGCATCCGTCGACCGACGACCGATCGGCTCCGCACCGGATGGGTCACTTCAGCTCGTCGCGGCGTGCCAGGCGGCGCTTGCAGGCCGATAAGGCGACCAGAATCACTGCGGCCAAACAACCGTGACTTCGACGTAGTCGAGCACGCCGGGGACCGGTGCATTGGGTTTTCGCACGGTGATGCGGGCCCGATCGATCTGGCTGAAGCGGCGGCAGAGGGCTTTGGCGACGTCGAGGGCGAGCGCCTCGATCAGGTAGCGGCGGCGCCCGCGCACGACCTTCTCGATTTCGAGAAAGACGATGCCGTAGTCAACCGTCTCTTCGATCGAATCGGCCTCGATCGCGTCGCTCAGCCTGACCTCCAGCTCCGCGTCGAGATAGAATCGCTGACCCAGTCTTTCTTCTTCGTCCAGCACGCCGTGGCGAGCGAAGAACGCGCAGTTCTTCAGGCGGATGACATACATAGATTGCCCTGCTCCAACCCTCGATCGGCCGCGTTCGATGATCCATGCCGCGCGCCATCGATAACATCCCGATATGGCGTCGCTCTGTGTTGATCACGACATGATGAGCGCGGGAAAATGACAGGCCGCTTTCGGGCCTGCCCCGGTCTTCTGGTACGGGGCCAACGTTAGCGGACTTGGCGCCGGGTGGCCATCGTCGGGGCAGGCAGAGAGCACTGCCCGGCTCTGCAGTAACCTATCCAATTTGCGGCATGGCGATGTCGCATGCGTGCGCTCCCGCCGGCGCGAATGGCGTTAATTTTGATCCGTACAACATGCGCACCTGCCTCGCACAGGCTCAAAAAATGGCGAATGCCGCCCGAAACGGTGGCGCAGCAGGCAGATGTCAGGCGCAATATTGGGTTCGATCGAGGCTTTGCGGAGGGCAGGACATGAGTGTTCATAATGAAATGAGCAACTTGATCAGGACGCGCAAGCCTGGTCATGCGCTGCAGCAACCTTTCTATATCGATCCTGAATTCTTCAAGGTCGATATGGAGCTGATCTGGTATCGCGATTGGCTGTTCGTTGGCCATGATTGCGAGGTCAAGAAGCCCGGTAACTATTTCACGGTGCAGGTCGGGGCCTATCCGGTCGTCGTGGTGCGTGATCGCGAAGGCCGGATCCGGGCATTCCACAATACCTGCCGCCATCGCGGCAGCCGCGTCTGCACCTCTGCGAAGGGCGGCTCGGCGCGATTGGTATGTCCCTACCACCAATGGACCTATGACCTCGACGGCAAGCTGCTCTTCGCCCGCCAGGTGGCGGACGATTTCGATCCCGCCGCGCATTCGCTGAAGCCGGTCGCTTGCGAGAGCGTGGGCGGGTACATCTTCATCTGCCTGGCGAGCGAACCGGCCGACTTTGCGCCCTTCCGGCAAGTGATGGCGCCCTATTTCGCGCCGCATCGGTTGACCGAGGCGAAGATCGCCCATGAGGAGACGACCATCGAGAAGGGCAACTGGAAGCTCGTGTGGGAAAACAACCGCGAGTGCTACCACTGCGCCGCCAATCACCCTGAGCTCTGCAAGACTTACTCGGAGGCACCGACCATGACCGGTGTCAGCGGGACGGACAGCGACCCCGAGATGGTCGAGCATTGGACGAGGTGCGAGGCGGCCGGCCTGCCGTCGCGTTTCAACATCGATGCGGCCGGGCAGTATCGCGCCACGCGGGCGCCGCTGCTGCCTGGCACCGAGAGCTATACCATGACCGGCAAGCGCGCCGTGCGGCCCAACCTCTCGGACCAGGTGAACACGGACCGCATCGGCTCGCTGATGCTGTTCCACTATCCCACCACGTGGAACCACGTGATGATCGACCATGCGGTGACCTTCCGGGTCATTCCGATCAGCGCCGAGGAGACGGCGCTCACGACGAAATGGCTCGTGCACAAGGATGCGGTCGAGGGCGTCGACTATGACCTCCAGGAACTGACCCACGTGTGGACGGCGACCAACCACGAAGACCGCCGCATCGTGGAGGAGAACGCCTTCGGTATCCGCTCGCCGGCCTATGAACCCGGGCCCTATTCCCAAGTGCACGAGGGCGGCACGGAGCAGTTCGTGGACTGGTACGTGAGCTTCATGGCGTCGCGGCTCGGGGGGCAGAAGAAACCCGGTCTCAAGGACGTCGCCTAACGGTTGGAGACAGGACGGGCAATGACCGACCCCGGTGCGCACATCCCTCTGGACGAGATGAAACCGTGGAACGATCGCCTTCAGTTGCTCGAGGTGATCGGCATCGCGGACGAGGCGCCGGAGGTGAAGACCTTCACCTTCCGTGCCGATGCGCGGACGTGGTTTCGCTACCAGCCGGGCCAGTTCATCACCCTCGAACTGCCGAGGACCGAAGGCGTGCTCATGCGGACCTACACGCTGGCGTCTTCACCCTCGCGGCCGTTCGCCATCGCCGTGACCGTGAAGGCCCAGCCGACGAGTGTCGGCACGCGGTGGATGTTCGACCATCTGAAGCTCGGTGACCGTATCAAGGCCTTTGGCCCGGCCGGCCGGTTCACGCATTGTGCGCATCCGGCGTCGAAGTACCTGTTCCTCTCCGGCGGCTCCGGCGTCACGCCGATGATGTCGATGCTGCGCTGGTTCCAGGACTGCGCGCCAGCGACCGACGTCGCGTTCGTCCACTGCGCGCATCGCCCCGAAGACATCATCTTCCGCAAGGAACTGGAACTGCTCGACGGGCGCATGCCGCGGTTGGCGCTGAGCTTCATGGTGCATGAGCGCTCGAAGCGCGACTGCTGGTCCGGCCATGTGGGGCGGATCGATGCGGCGCGGCTCAAGCTCTTCGCCCCCGATCTGCACGAGCGGGAAGTGTTCTGCTGCGGGCCGGAGCCCTTCATGGCCGTCGTCCGCGAGCTGTTGGGTGCGGCCGGCTTTGACATGCGGCACTACCAACAGGAGAGTTTCGGCGCCCCTGTGCTCGAGGACGTGCCCGCCCCGCAATCCGCCACAAGCGAAGAGGCCGGCGGGAGCCCGGCGGAAGGGGCGACGCCAGTCCTCTTTGCGCTCTCCGCTGTCGAGGCCGAGTGTCCGCCCGGCCAGACGATCCTGCAGACGGCTCGCGCCTGCGGCGTTCGGATCGCATCCGCTTGCGAGTCCGGCTTGTGCGGCACGTGCAAGGTGCGGAAACTATCGGGCGACGTCACCATGAATGACAATGGCGGCATCCTCGACGAGGAGATCGACGAGGGCTTCATCCTCGCCTGCTGCTCACACCCGCGCGGCAAAGTCGAGATCGAGGCTTGACCGTCACCCTTGAGCTCATGCCTCGAAAGGCAGGGGGCGGCAACCTCGGCCTAGCACTCCGGTAGGTTCACCGCCAATCCGCCCAAGCTCGTTTCCTTGAACTTGGCGCTCATTTCCTCGCCGGTCTGGCGCATCGCCTTGATGCAGTTGTCGAGCGGCATGAAATGGGAGCCGTCGCCGCGGAGTGCCAGCGAGGCGGCCGCCACGGCCTTGGTGGCCCCAATGCCGTTGCGCTCGATGCACGGCACCTGCACCAGCCCGGCCACGGGATCGCACGTCATGCCGAGGTGATGCTCGAGCGCGATCTCGGCCGCGTTCTCCACCTGCTCGGGCGTGCCGCCGAGCACGGCGCACAGCCCCGCGGCGGCCATGGCCGCCGCGGAGCCGACCTCGCCTTGGCATCCCGCCTCGGCACCGGAGATCGAGGCATTGTGCTTGATGAGGCCGCCGATCGCGGCGGCGGTCAGCAGGAAGTCTTGGATCCTGGCAGGCTGCGCGCCGGTGCAATGGTCGAGATAGTACCGAAGCACCGCCGGAACGACGCCGGCGGCACCGTTGGTGGGCGCGGTCACCACCTTGCCGCCGGCGGCATTTTCCTCGTTGACCGCCATGGCATAGACGCTCAGCCAGTCGGAGGCCGCATGGGGCTGGCTCGAATTGGCCAGTCGTTCGGCAAGGAGCTGCTGCTGGATCTTTCGTGCCCGCCGGCGCACCCGCAGTCCTCCGGGCAGGTCGCCCTCCTGCGCGAGCCCCCGTTCGATGCAGCCGGTCATCACTGCCCAGATGCGCTCGAGCCCCTGTTCGACCTCACCGGCCGGGCGCACAGCTACTTCGTTCTGGTACTTCATCGCCGCGATCGTGAGGCCGCTCGCCCGTGCCATGCGCAGCATCGCCGCCGCGTTCTCGAACGGATAGGGCCATTGCGGAGCATCTTCGGGCACCGGGACCTTCGGCGCCTCGCGCTCGGCGGCGGTCACGACGAAGCCGCCGCCAATCGAATAATAGGTCTCCGTGACGAGCGGCTCGTCGTGAGCATCGAGTGCCGCGAAGACGAGCCCGTTGGCGTGGCCAGGCAGCGGGGCGCCATAGTCGAAGACGATATCGACGGCAGGATCAAAGGCCAGAATGGGCAGGCCCTGCAGCTGCAATGTCCGCGTTTCACGGAGCGCTTCGAGCTGGCACTCCGCCCGATCCGGATCGAGATCGGCCGGCAAATAACCCAAGAGACCAAGCGTCACGGCGCGGTCCGTGGCGTGGCCCTTGCCGGTGAAGGCGAGCGAGCCATAGAGCGTCACCTTGAGCTTCGCCAGGCGCTGACCCTGCGGCGACTGTCGCAGCATCGCGAGGAAGCGTGCAGCCGCCGTCATGGGCCCCATCGTGTGCGAGGAGGAGGGGCCTATGCCGATCTTGAACACATCGAAGACGCTGAGGAACATGCCGGATCCATCGGTCTCAGCGGCCCTTGAGGCCTGGCGATGCTGGTCTCAAGGGCCGGTTGTGGTTATTTGAGCCGAGGTCAGCCGTAGACCGGGAAACGGCGGCACAGCTCCTTGACTTCGGTGAGCACCTCCTGCTCCACCATCGCGTCGCCGTGCTCGCCCTCTTCGGCCAACGCGTCGATCACCTTGAGGATCAGCTCGCCGATCCGGCGGAACTCCGCTTCGCCGAAGCCGCGCGTGGTCCCGGCCGAGGTGCCGAGGCGGATGCCCGAGGTAACCGCCGGCTTCTCGGGATCGAAGGGGATCGCATTCTTGTTGCAGGTGAGGCCGGCCCGCTCCAGCGCACGCTCCGCATCGCGGCCCTTGACGCCCTTGGGGCGCAGGTCGACCAGCACCAGATGGCAGTCCGTGCCGCCGGAAGTGATGTTGAGCCCGCCGGCGATCAGCGTTTCGCTGAGCGCCTTCGCGTTGTTGATGACCTGAGCGGCGTAGGTCTTGAACTCGGGTCTGAGCGCCTCGCCGAGGGCGACGGCCTTGGCGGCGATCACATGCATCAGCGGGCCGCCCTGGTTGCCGGGGAACACCGCCGAGTTGAATTTCTTGGCCAGCGCCTCGTCGTTCGTCAGGATCATCCCGCCGCGCGGGCCGCGCAATGTCTTGTGGGTGGTGGTCGTCACGACATGGGCGTGCGGCATCGGGTCGGGATAGAGCCCTGCGGCGATGAGGCCGGCATAATGCGCCATGTCGACCATGAGATACGCCCCGATCTCGTCGGCGACCTGGCGGAAAGCCGCGAAGTCGATCGCGCGCGGATAGGCGGAGGCGCCGGCGACGATCAATTTCGGCCGCGTCTCGAGGGCTCGGGCGCGGAGATCCTCATAGTCGATCCGCTGGTCGGACTGGCGGACCTCATAGCTCACCACGTCGAACCACTTGCCGGACATCGTCACCGGCGAGCCGTGGGTCAGATGGCCGCCGTGGGCAAGCGACATGCCCATGATCCGGTCGCCCGGCTGCAGCAACGCGAAGAACACGGCCTGATTGGCCTGCGCACCCGAATGCGGCTGCACGTTGGCGAATGCCGCGCCGAACAGTTGCTTGGCGCGTTCGATCGCGATGGTCTCGACCTCGTCGACGAACTCGCAGCCGCCGTAGTAGCGCCGGCCGGGATAGCCTTCGGCGTACTTGTTGGTCAGGACCGAGCCCTGCGCGGTCAGCACATCGACGGAGACGATGTTTTCCGAGGCGATCAGTTCGATCTGATTCTTCTGGCGGTCGAGTTCGCGCCCGATGGCGGCGGCGATCGCCGTGTCCGCCAGCGAGGCGGCCGGATCGATTTGCAGCATGGGTTTTCTCCCTTGAGAACTAGATTTCGAGTTCGATCTCGCGGCCGGCTGCCGTCAGAACGCCCCAGACGTGACTGGCGAAGGTGCGCCAGACCTCGATGCGGAACCGCTGCTCGGTTTCCCGCACGAGCACGATCTGCGCCTTGTCGAAGATCGTGCGGCAGCCGGTGTTGACCGGCATTGCCTCGATGTCGAACGGGATCGCCGAGCGCAGCGCCAGCGCGGCATCGGCCCCCTCGATCTCGATGCCGACCTCGCGGTGGCCAATATCGACCAGGCTGTGCGGCACCGTGTCGTAAAGGGCGGCAAAGGCGCGCTCCACGGCCTGCTGTGCGGCGGATGGCGCGATCAGGTACCATTCATCGGGGCCGATGCAGACCGCGATCTTTCCGTCGGCCGCAACGGCATCGCCGATCTTGGCGGGCAGGGCCAGCCCGAAGGCCTCAGAGGCACGGCCAAGCGCTGCCGGATCGATCCTGAAGCTGAACCGCGCACAGTCCGGCGCCGCGCGGATGGTCAGCGGCGCCGGCTTCTGGATGGCGATCTCGCGGCCCGACAATGGATGATATTCGTACATCAGACCGCGCTCCTATGCGCTCAGCCGCTTGTTCTCGGGATCGACGAAGACCATTCCGGTGATGCTGGCCGCATGGGTGCGGTCGGGCATCGGGATGTGTACGGTCCGTCCCTCGAGTGCCCGTCCCCCTTCGATCACCGCGAAGGCGATCGAGCGTCCGAGCGCGGCACTCCAATAGGCGGAGGTGACGTGGCCGACCATCTTCATCGGCAGCGGCTGGTGCGGATCCAGCACGATCTGGGCGCCTTCCTCCAGAACGACCTTCGGGTCCTGGGTCAAGAGGCCGACGAGCTGCTTGCGGTCGGGCTTCAGCATGTCCGGCCGGGCGAGCGAGCGCTTGCCGACGAAGTCCGGCTTCGTCTTGCCGATCGCCCAGCCAAGCCCGGCGTCGTCCGGCGTGAGCGTGCCATCCGTGTCCTGGCCGACGATGATGTAGCCTTTTTCGGCCCTGAGAACGTGCATGGTCTCGGTGCCGTACGGCGTGATGCCGTAGGCCTGCCCCGCCTGATAAAGCCGTTCCCAGATGGCGCGGCCGAAGCGCGCCGGCACGTTGATCTCGTATCCGCGCTCGCCGGTGAAGCTCACGCGGAACAGCCGCATCGGCGTGCCGCAGATGCGGCCTTCCGCCACCGACATATGAGGGAACGCCTCGTCGGAGAGGTCGATGCCTTCGACGAGCGGCTCGATCAGCCGGCGCGCGTTCGGGCCGTTGAGCGCGATGACCGCCCATTGCTCGGTGGTCGACGTCAGCCAGACCTTGAGGTCCGGCCATTCGGTCTGGAGGTAGTCCTCCATCATGGCCAGCACGCGGGCGGCACCGCCCGTGGTCGTCGTCACGTGGAAGCGGTCGCTGGTCAGGCGGCCGATCACGCCGTCGTCGCGGATGAAGCCATCCTCGCCCAGGAGCACGCCATAGCGGCAGCGGCCGGGGGCGAGCTTGGTCCAGGCGTTCGTGTACATCCGGTTCATGAATTCGGCCGCGTCCGGGCCGACGATCTCGATCTTGCCCAAGGTCGAGGCGTCGAAGATGCCGAGCGACTCGCGCACCGCCTTGCATTCCCGCGCCACGGCGGCATGCATGTCCTCGCCCTTGCGCGGGAAGTACCAGGCGCGGCGCCAGAGCGACACCGGCTCGAAGACGGCGCCGTTCTCCTCGGCCCAGCCGTCGATCGGCGTCTTGCGCGTGACCTCGAACAATTCGCCGCGGTTGTAGCCGATGAACGCGCCGAACGTGGTTGGCGTATAGGGCGGGCGGAAGGTGGTCAGGCCAACCGCGGGTACGGGCTTCTTGACCGCATCCGAGGCGATGGCGAGGCCGTTGATGTTGGACGTCTTGCCCTGGTCGGTCGCCATGCCCGTCGTGGTGTAGCGCTTGATGTGCTCGATCGACCTGAAGCCTTCGCGCACCGCCAGGCGAATGTCCTTTGCGGTCACGTCATTCTGGAAATCGACGAAGGCCCTGGCGCTCGACGCGTTCCGGTCGGTCGGCAATTCGCGATTGCTGACGCCGGTGAGCCGCTCCTCACCCTCGACCCTGTAGATCTCGACCCTGGTCTTGGCCGCGCGGTCCACCCTTGTGGCCGAAGCCTTGAAGCCGGCATTGGCCGCCGCTGCCAGCCCCGCCGCGGCACCTTCGCCCAGTGCTGTCGCAAGGCCAAAGGAGCCGTTGCAGGCACCGGCACAGCGGCTTGCCTCCGCGTGCTCGCCCGGCAGGAAGGCCTGAAGCTCCTCGTTCCACTCGAGCTTGCCTTTCGTGTGCGAGAACAGGTGCACGCTCGGGGTCCAGCCGCCGCTCATCAGCAGCGTATCGCAGGCGATCGTTCGGGCCTCGCCGACCGCGCCGGCACGGCTCACCGGATTGACGCGCACGGCGGCGATGCGGAGCCGACCGCTGGTCGCGGTCGCGGTCCAACCGAGCAGGACCTCGATGCCCAGCGTGGCGGCCTGCGATGTCAGGTGGCTCGCAACCGCGGGCCGGATGTCGACGATGGCCGCCACCTTGACGCCGGCCCGGGCCAGATCGAAGGCCGCCAGCCAGGCGCTGTCATGGGAGGTGACGACGACCGGGCGCTCGCCGACCCTGACGCCATAGCGGTTGAGATAGCTGCGCGCGGCACCGGCGAGCATGACGCCCGGACGGTCGTTGCCGTCGAAGACGAGCGGCTTCTCGATGGCACCCTGCGCCAACACGACCTGCCTGGCGCGCACCTTCCACATCCGCTCGCGCGGCGCGCCTTGCGGCGGGTTGGCGAGGTGGTCGGTCAAGCGCTGGCAGAGGCCGACGAAATTCTGGTGGTAATAGCCGATCGCCGTGGTGCGGGGCAGGACCGTGACGTTTTTCAGCGCCGCGAGCTCGGCGGTGACGTTCGCGAGCCAGCCCCATCCGGACAGGTCATCGACCGTGGCGTCCGTCTCGGACAGAAGCGAGCCGCCGAGCTCGGCCTGCTCGTCGACGAGCATGACCTTGGCGCCGCTGCGGCCGCTTTCGAGTGCCGCCGCAAGACCCGCAGGACCTGCGCCGATCACCAGCACATCGCAATGAGCGAAACGGCTGGCATAGCTGTCCGGGTCGGGCTCCGTCGGCGACTTGCCGAGGCCGGCAGCACCTCGGATAAACGGCTCATAGACCTTGTTCCAGAACGACTTCGGCCACATGAAGGTCTTGTAGTAGAAGCCGGCGGCGAACAGCCTGTGGAACGCGTCGTTGACCGCGCCGATGTCGCGCTCCAGCGATGGCCAGTGGTTCTGGCTGCTGGCGCGAAGCCCATCGAACACCTCCAGCACGGTTGCCCGTGTGTTGGGCTCGAACCGGCCCGCTCCGCGATCGGTGCCGACCAGCGCGTTGGGCTCCTCCGAACCGGCCGACAGGATGCCGCGCGGCCGATGGTACTTGAACGAGCGGCCGACGAGATGGACGCCGTTGGCGAGCAGGGCCGAGGCGAGCGTATCGCCCTCGAAACCGTCATAGGCGATGCCGTTGAAGGTGAAGCGGACCTTCTTGCCGTAGTCGATCCGGCCTCGGCCGGGGATGCGATAGCTGGTCATGACCGGGCTTCCTCGAGTTCGGCTTCGCTCGGAAGTTCGCTCGGGCGGGGCAGGCCGGCCTTGTAGGTCGCCAGGAATTTGTCGCTGACGGTGTCGCGCAACGCGTTGAAGAACCGGCCGCAGCCGTGCTGGTGGCGCCAGCGCTCGGCATGGATGCCGCGCGGGTTCGAGCGGGTGTAGAGGAAATCCCGCCACTCATCGTCCGTCAGCTTCGAGGGATCGAGCGGACGGGCGATGTGAGCCTCGCCGGCATAGGTGAATTCGAGTTCCGGGCGCTCGGCCTGGCAATAGGGGCAGCGGATGAGCAGCATGTTTGGGTGCTCTCAGTGGGCGACGGCGGCAGCGGCCGCCTCGTCGATCAGTCGACCGGTGGTGAAGCGCTCGAGCGTGAAGGGCGCGTTGATCGGGTGCGGCTCGTCGCGCGCGATGGTGTGGGCGAACACATGCGCCGAGCCCGGCGTCGCCTTGAAGCCGCCCGTGCCCCAGCCGCAGTTGACATAGAGGCCGGGCACCGGCGTCTTGCCGAGAATGGGCGAGCGGTCGGGCGTCACGTCGACGATGCCGCCCCATTTGCGCAGCATGCGCATGCGGCTGAAGATCGGGAACACTTCGCAGATCGCCGCCACCGTGTGCTCGATCAGCGGCAGGCCCCCGCGCTGGCTGTAAGAGATGTATTGATCAGTGCCGGAGCCGATGACGAGCTCGCCCTTGTCCGACTGCGAGATATACGCGTGCACGGTGTTGGACATGACCACGCACGGGAAAATCGGCTTCACCGGTTCCGACACCAGCGCCTGCAACGGGAAGCTCTCCAGCGGCAACCGCACGCCGGCCGTATCCATCACCACCGATGTGTTGCCGGCGGCCGAGACCGCGACCTTCTTCGCCTTGATGAAGCCCTTGGCGGTCTCGACACCGATGACCCCGCCGGACACGCCGCGGCGGATCGCCGTCACCGGGCAGTTCTGAATGATGTCGACGCCCAGCGCTGCGGCGCCGCGGGCGTAGCCCCAGGCCACGGCATCGTGGCGGGCGACGCCGCCGCGGCGCTGGAGTGCGGCGCCCATGACCGGATAGCGGGCGTTGGCCGCTATGTTGAGCGGCGGGCAGTATTCCTTGGCCTGCTCCGGCGTCAGCCACTCGTTGTCGATGCCATTCAGCCGGTTCGAGTGGATGTGACGCTTGAAGCTCTGCACGTCATGAACATTGTGCGCGAGCATCATCACGCCGCGCTGCGAGAACATGACGTTGTAGTTGAGCTCCTGGGCGAGGCCTTCCCACAGCTTCATCGCATGCTCATAGAGCATGGCGCTTTCGTCATAGAGATAGTTGGAGCGAATGATCGTGGTGTTGCGGCCGGTATTGCCACCGCCCAGCCAGCCCTTGTCGATCACGGCGATGTTGGTGAGGCCGTGCTCCTTGGCGAGGTAATAGGCGGCACCAAGCCCATGGCCGCCCGCACCGACGATGATCGCGTCGTACTCCGCCTTCGGCTCGGCGTCGGGCCATTGCGGCTGCCAGTTCTTGTTGGCAGTGAGCGCGTTGGAAAGCAGCGACAGAAAGGAAAAGCGGGTCATCGTGCCCCCGGAATTTTACTTGGCCGAAGTATTGCGGCACCGCCGGGTGCGGGACAGAATATTTGCGTCAGATGGATGTCACCCATACGACGCGCGGGCGGTCAGCGGCCGCGGCGGCGGGCGGGGGGGCATATCGCGAGCCCCCAAACTGCTCAATGCTTCAGGGACAGCTTCTATGCCTCGGCCAGCGAAGCCGCTGGGTGCGCCTTGCGGAATTCCTGCGGCGTCGCGGCAAAGCGGCGGCGGAACATCCGGCTGAGATGGGACGTGTCACAGAAGCCGCATTCCGCGGCGATGAGTGCCACCGATTTTTCTGAGTGTTCGAGCAGATGAAGGGCGAGCGACAGCCGCATTTCTAGGCACGCCGCTTGTGGCGAACTGCCGAGCGCGTGCCTGAAATGCCGTTCCAGCTGGCGCTTGCCCGTTCCCAAACGCCGCGCGATCTCGGCCACCGAGAGCGGCATGTCGAAGTTCTGCTGCATCAGCAGCAGGGCCTTCTTGACCACCGGATCGTCGGTTCTGAGGGTCAGCGGAATGCCCGGCTGAGGCTTCTCGGCCCTCATCGCCTCGTCGATGATCATGATGTGCAGGCTCTTGCTCGCCTGCGCGCAACCGACATGCTTCTCCACGAGATACGCTGCGAGATGGGCCGAACTTGCCCCACCCGAGCAGGTCAGGCGATCGCGATCCACGATGAAGATCTGGTCGGAAACGGGCTCGAGCCCGTCGAACTGCTCGAGGAAATCCGCATGATGGAACCAGCTGATGCAGCAGCGGTAGCCATCCATCAGGCCGGCCCGGTGCAGGATGAAGGCGCCGGTGCAGACGCCGACCAGCGGCACGCCGGCCTCGGCGGCCCGCCGCAGATATCGGGTGTATTCCGGGCTCAGATTGGGAATTTCGTCGATCAATCCGCCGACGACGACGATGTAGTCGAAATCCCTCGGGTCGCCCAGCCGCTCGTTCGGCTGCACCAGCACGCCGCTACTCGACGGCAGCGCGCTCATCGTGTCGGACAGGATTGCCCAACGGCACAGGATCTGCCGGCTGCGATCGCCCTCATCGGCGGCGAGCCGGAGGACGTCGACGAAATTGGCGAAGGCGCAAAGCGTGAAGCGCCGGGCAAGGATAAATCCCACTGACAGGCGTGGCCTGGCCGCGGATGCCCTCCAGTGCCGGCCGGTCTCAAGGTTCCTAGAGGCGATGCCGCTTTCGCTGGCAACTTCCATACGCTCTCCCATCGCAGCGCATGTCGAATGCAGCGCATGTCGTGCCGATCATCCTACTTTGACGCAAATATTCTGTCCAGCATCGGGCAATGTCGCAATATTCCCATCATATCGCGTGGGAATGAGCCAAGGCTCGACCTTCGTCTTCATGTCCTCGACTGATGCTTTCGAACGGAGCGATGCCACGCGCCCCGGTCGCAAGATGGAACTCCAAATAAAATATAGACAACGTCACCTTTTCCCAGGTTCTTGCGTAATAAGCCGGTAAAAAGGGAACCAAATATGAAGGTCTTGGTGCCCGTAAAGCGGGTGGTTGACTACAACGTGAAGATCCGTGTGAAGGCGGATGGCGCCGGTGTAGAGCTCGCCAACGTGAAGATGTCGATGAACCCGTTCGACGAGATCGCGGTCGAAGAGGCGCTGCGTCTGAAAGAGGCGGGCAAGGCGACGGAAGTGGTCGTGGTCTCGATCGGCCCGGCCCAGGCCGCCGAGACGATCCGCACCAGCCTCGCCATGGGCGCCGATCGCGGCATCCTGGTCAAGGTCGATGGCGTCGTCGAGCCGCTGGCCGTCGCCAAGCTGCTGAAGAAGGTGGCGGAGCAGGAAAACCCTGGCCTTATCATCCTCGGCAAGCAAGCGATCGACGACGACTGCAACCAGACCGGCCAGATGCTGGCCGCCCTGCTCGGCCGGCCCCAGGGGACCTTCGCCTCGAAGCTCGTGGTCGGCGACGGTTCGGTCGACGTGACGCGCGAGGTCGATGGCGGCCTGCAGACGGTCTCGCTCGATCTGCCGGCCATCGTGACCACGGATCTGCGCCTGAACGAGCCGCGCTACGCCTCGCTGCCCAGCATCATGAAGGCGAAGAAGAAGCCGCTCGACGAGACGACGGCCGAGGCGCTCGGCGTCAACGTCAGTCCGCGCCTCAAGGTCCTGAAGACGGCGGAGCCCGTCGGTCGCACCGCCGGCGTCAAGGTCGCGAATACCGCCGAACTCGTTTCCAAACTCAAGGCCGCCGGGGTGATCTGATGACCACGCTGCTGATCGCCGAGCACGACAACAGCTCGCTCAAGGACGCGACGGCGAAGGCACTGACCGCCGCCAAGGAGTTGGGCGCGCCCGTCCATATCCTCGTTGCCTGCGAAGGCGCCAGGGCTGTTGCGGACGCCGCCGGCAAGCTTGCCGGCGTCGAGAAGGTGCTGCTGGCGGACGACCCGGCTTACGGCCACGCGCTGGCCGAGCCGCTCGCGGCGCTGATCGTCAGCCTGGCCGATGGCTACGACGCCATCGTCGCGCCCTCGACCACGGCGGGCAAGAACGTGCTGCCGCGCGTCGCCGCCTTGCTCGACGTGATGCAGGTCTCGGACGTGATCAAGGTCGTCTCGCCCGACACCTTCGAGCGCCCGATCTATGCCGGGAACGCCATCCAGACGGTGCAGAGCACCGAGGCGAAGCGGCTGCTCACCATCCGCACCGCCTCCTTCGCGGCGGCCGGCGAGGGCGGCTCGGCTGCAATCGAGATCGTCTCCGGCGCGGCGAACCCAGGCTCCTCGCGCTTCAAGGGCGAGCAGGTTGCAAAGTCCGATCGCCCGGAGCTGGCCTCGGCGAAGATCGTCGTCTCGGGCGGCCGTGCGCTGGGTTCAGCCGAGAACTTCGCCAAGGTGATAGCACCGGTCGCCGACAAGCTCGGCGCCGCCATGGGAGCGTCGCGGGCGGCGGTCGATGCCGGCTACGCGCCGAACGACTGGCAGGTGGGCCAGACCGGCAAGATCGTGGCGCCCGAACTCTACATCGCCGTCGGCATCTCCGGCGCCATCCAGCATCTGGCCGGCATGAAGGACTCGAAAGTCATCGTCGCCATCAACAAGGACGAGGAGGCGCCGATCTTTCGGATCGCCGACTACGGCCTGGTCGGCGACCTGTTCGAAATCCTGCCGCAGCTGGATCGGGAACTTCAAGCAACGCTGCCAGAAGGCAAGTCATGATGTCCGAGAACTCCTTCCTCCTCAAACTGACCTGCGACGACCAAGCCGGCATCATCGCCGCTGTGACGACGGAGCTGGCGGCCCGGGGCGCCAACATTGTCGAATCCAATCAATTCTGGGATCGGCAGACCAACCGGTTTTTCCTGAGGGTCGCGTTCAGCACGCCGGCAACCGTCGATCGGGCCGCGCTGGAGCTTGCCTTGAAGCCGGCGTCGGAGCGCTTCGGCATGAAGGTCGGTCTCGACGATTTGTCGCGCCGGCCAAAGATCATCATCATGGTCTCCAAGTTCGACCATGCTCTCTTGCATCTGCTCTATCAGATCCAGGTCGGTTGGCTGAACGCGGAAGTCGTCGCCATCGTGTCGAACCACGAAGGTTCGCGGGTCTCGGCCGAGAGCAAGAATATCCCTTATCACTACTGGCCGGTGAACAAGGAAAACAAGGACGAGCAGGAGGAAAGGCTGTTGCATCTCGTGAGGGAGACAGGGGCCGAGCTCGTCATCCTCGCTCGATATATGCAGGTGCTGTCGAACACGCTGTCCAATCGCCTGTTCGGCATGATCATCAACATCCACCATTCGTTCCTGCCGAGCTTCAAGGGCGCCAAGCCCTATCACCAGGCGCATGAGCGCGGCGTCAAGCTGATCGGCGCCACGGCCCACTACGTGACGGCGGATCTCGACGAAGGGCCGATCATCGAGCAGGAGACGGAGCGCGTCAGCCACGGCATGACGTCGGAGGACTTCGTTGCCGCGGGGCGGGATATCGAAGCACGCGTCCTCGCACGGGCGGTCAAGTATCACCTGGAAGGGCGGGTCATGCTGAACCGCCACCGCACCGTCGTCTTCGCGCCATAGCTGCGAGCGGTGGATCAGGCCCTCACGAAGATCCCGGAAGAGAAGCCAATGAGTGCCAAAATCATCGACGGGAAGGCCTATGCCAACGGTCTTGCCAGCAAGATCACGGCAGCGGTTCCCTCGTTCAATACCGCAACTGGCCGTCTGCCCGGGCTCGCCGTCGTCCTGGTCGGCTCTGATCCCGCCAGCGAAATCTATGTGCGCAGCAAAGTGCTGAAGACGCGCGAACTCGGCATGCGCAGCTTCGAGCATATCCTCCCGAGCGACACGAAGCAGGAGGACCTGCTGCGCCTCGTCACGGATTTGAACGCGGATGACGCGGTCGACGGCATTCTCGTCCAGCTTCCGCTGCCGAAGCACCTCGACGAGAATGCGGTCGTTTCAGCGATCGACCCGAGCAAGGACGTCGACGGGTTGCATCCGGAAAACGCCGGGCGGCTCACGGCCGGCCTCTCCGGTCTCATCTCCTGCACGCCCCTCGGCTGCCTCATGCTGCTCCAGGCCCAACTGGGGGACTTGTCGGGCCTCGATGCGATCGTGGTCGGCCGCTCGATCCTCGTCGGCAAGCCCATGGCGGCCTTGCTGCTGCGGGCGAATTGCACGGTCACCATCGCGCACTCCCGAACCCGCAATCTGCCGGACAAGGTCAGGCAGGCCGACATCGTTGTGGCCGCTGTTGGGCAGGCCGAGATGATCAAGGGCGATTGGATCAAGCCCGGCGCAACAGTGATCGATGTCGGAACCACCCGCGTCGAGCGGGGCGGCAAGAAGAAGCTTGTCGGCGATGTCGAGTTCGAGGCTGCGATGCAGACGGCCGCCGCGATCACGCCTGTGCCGGGCGGCGTGGGGCCGATGACCATCATGACCTTGATGCACAACACGGTGGTGGCGGCGCACCGCAGAAGCCGGTTGGCGGTGCCGCAACTATGCTAGCCGCGCCCAGGAGATGGGAGCGCCGCTTCGCTCGTTCGCCCGCATCCGCTTACGGTCCCGCCACCCATACTAAGAGGAGTGTGCCATGACAGGTTTCCCGGAGACCGCGAAGGTCGTCATCGTCGGCTTGGGCGGGATCGTCGGCGCTTCCGTCGCCCATCATCTGATCGAGCGCGGCTGGACCGACATTGTCGGCATCGACAAGTCGGCGATCCCGACCGACATCGGCTCGACGGCGCACGCCTCGGATTTCTGCTACACGACGAGCCACGACTTCCTGTCGTGCTGGACCACGCTCTACTCCATCGAGTTTTACGAGAAGATGGGCCATTACGCGCGTGTCGGCGGCATCGAGGTCGCGCGCGTCGGCGATGATGCGCGCATGGACGAGATCAAGCGCAAGGTCGCGTCCGGCAAGGCTTTCGGCACCAGGGCCCGCCTTATCGAGCCGGCCGAGATCAAGGAAAAATTTCCGCTGATCGAGGAGAGCCTGGTGCAGGGCGGACTCTGGGACCCCGACGCCGGCCTCGTCATCCCTCGCTCGCAGACCGTGACCGGCAAGCTCGTCGACCAGGGCGTTGCCGCCAGCAAGCTCACCGCCTTCGCCAACACCTCGGCCCGCTCGCTCATCATCGAGAAGGGTCGGATCACGGGCGTGGTGACCGACCGCGGCACGGTCAGGGCCGACTACGTGGTCGTCTGCGCCGGCCTCTGGGGCCGGCTGATCGCGGCGATGGCCGGGGAGGACCTGCCGGTCATGCCGGTCGATCATCCGCTGACCTTCTTCGGTCCGTATAACGAGTTCGCCGGCACGGGCAAGGAGATCGGCTGGCCCTTGCTGCGGGATCAGGGCAACTCGGCCTATATGCGCGATACGGGCGATCCCAGAACTGCTGAAGGCGGGCAGATCGAGTGGGGCTATTACGAGGAGAAAAATCCGCGCCTGGTGCACCCGCGCGATCTTCTGGAGAAGGAGGAGGCGCGGCTGTCGCCTTCGCAGCGCGATCTCGACATGGAGCAGATCCTGGCGCCGCTCGAGCGCGCCATGGAGCTGACGCCGATCCTGGGCGAGCTTGGCTACAACGAGGGCCACTCGTTCAACGGCCTGCTGCAGACCACCACGGATGGCGGCCCGTCCATGGGCGAGAGCCAGAAGGTGAGGGGGCTCTGGTACGCCGTCGGCATCTGGGTGAAGGACGGGCCCGGCATGGGCAAGTTGATCGCCGACTGGATGACGGACGGCCGGACGCCGATCGACCACAACCGCATCGACTATGCGCGCTTCAATCCGCACCAGTTGGAAGAGCAGCACATCTTCGAGCGGTGCACCGAAACCGCGATGAAGATCTATAACCCGGCGGTCCACCCGCGCGAGCCGTTCGCCGGCGGGCGCAATGTCCGCCGCTCCCCGTTCTACGAGCGTGAAAAGGCGCTCGGCGGCTATTTCATGGAACTGGGCGGTTGGGAGCGCGCGCATGGCTATGCGGCCAACGAACACCTGCTGGACAAGTATGCCGACCGTGTGCCGGTACGCGAGAACGAGTGGGACGGCCGGCATTTCTGGCGCGTGTCCAACGCCGAGCATCTGGCGCTCAGCGACGATTGCGGCATCATCAACCTCTCGCACTTCGCCATGTACGATGTCGAAGGACCCGATCACGTCGCCTTGATGGAGTGGGTCTGCGCCGCGAAGATCGGTGGCGACGCCAACATCGGCAAGGGCATCTATACGCATTTCCTGGATCAGGAAGGCATGGTGCGCGCCGACCTGACAGTCTTCCGCATGGCGGACCGTTGCCGCATCGTGGACGGTGCCGATGCGGGCCCGCGCGACTTCAACTACCTGAAGCGCACGGCCGAGGACAAAGGCTTCGATGTCACGATCACCGATGTCTCGGAAAGGTTCGTCACCATCGGCTTTTGGGGGCCCAATGCCCGCGTGAACCTGCAGAAGGTGGTCGACGACCCCGACGGACTCCTGTCGGCGAATTTTCCGTTCGCCGCAATCAAGCCGATCCGGATTGCCGGGAAAGATGTGACCGCCTTCCGCATCTCCTATGTGGGCGAGCAGGGCTGGGAGCTCCACATGCGCTACGAGGATGGCCTCGCCGTCTGGGATGCGCTGCGCTCGACCGGTGTGATCGCGGTCGGCGTCGAGACTTACGCGAATACTCGCCGCATGGAAAAAAGCCTTCGCCTGCAAAACGCCGATCTACTGACCGAATACAATCTGCTCGAAGCCGATCTCGCCCGCCCCAAGGTCAAGGACGCCGAGTTTTGCGGCAAGGCCAAGCACCTCGAGTACCGGGCGCGCGAGCATCAGCCTGCCATGCTATGCACGCTGGTAATGATCAACAATGTGGATAAGACGGGGGTGGCGCGGTATCCGGTCGGCACGTTGCCGGTCATCGAGCCGGAAACGGGCGAGACTCTCGTCGACGCGCACGGCCGTCGTTCC
This sequence comes from Aliidongia dinghuensis, assembly GCF_014643535.1. Classification (NCBI taxonomy): domain Bacteria; kingdom Pseudomonadati; phylum Pseudomonadota; class Alphaproteobacteria; order Rhodospirillales; family Dongiaceae; genus Aliidongia; species Aliidongia dinghuensis. Next base: position 243,785 of record NZ_BMJQ01000008.1, read on the forward strand.
TACACGACGTCGATCGCCTTCGGGCCGACGATCGGAAAGAACATCGCGCTCGCGTACCTGCCCTGGTCCCATTGCCAGGCAGGGCGCAAGCTGGTGGTCGAGTACTTCGGGGAGCTCTATCCGGTCGAAGTGGCCTCGGTCGGCTACAAGCCGCTCTATGACCCGGACAACCTGAAGCCGAGAAGCTGAGACTTTCACGCGCCGATCGGGGCCCGCCTTCTCCCTAAGGAGAATGCGGCTCCGTCCGGTGATGGCGAACGGGCAGCGGCCCGGGGCGCCCGGCTGTCCCAAATCGACCGTGATTGTGACGCAAATGTTCTTTCGAGCTTCGGGGTGCGGGATATCCTATCGCAGACTGATGATGTGCCCCTTCCCAAGACGTGTACTGCCTCTCGTGGCTTAGTGGTGAAGCGCCATGGACACCGTCGTTACCAGGCAACGTTTGTTCGTATTTTATCTCGTGCCTGACTTCACGTTGCTGGCCTTTTCATCTGCGGTTGAAGCGCTGCGACTGGCCAATTACGTCCTTGGGTACGAAGCCTATGCCTGGCGGCTCGTTTCTGCCGACGGCGGCAAGGTTTGGGCGAGTTGTGGCGTTTCGTTCGACACCGACAATGACGTTGCGGCCGAGCGCCAGATGCTCGCGCGCGGGCAGCGGCCCTTCATGACGGTGATCTGTGCCGGCCACCATGTGGAACGGCATGCCAACAAGCCGACGGAAGCTTGGTTGCGGGAGTGCCGGCAGAACGGGGTGGCGATCGCGAGCCTGTGCACGGGAGCGCATATCCTCGCCCGGGCGAAGCTGCTCGACGACAAAAAATGCGTGATCCATTGGGAGAACTTTCCGAGCTTCGTCGAACAATTCAGAGGTGCCTGCGTCAGGACCAGTCTCTTCGCAATCGATGGCGGCATTCACACCTGTGCCGGCGGGACGGCATCTTTCGACATGATGCTTCACATCATTCAGCGGGATTTTGGCGAAGTCGTCGTCAGCGGCGTGTGCGAGCTCGCGTTCGTCGACCGCGTCCGCAGTCCCTCGGACCGGCAGCGGCTGCCGTTCGCTCGCCGAACTGGAGCGCTTCACCCCGAGATCACGAGCCTGATCGAGCGAATGCAGGAGACGCTGACGGAGCCGCTTCCGGTCGACGAGCTGATGGTGGGGATACGGCTTACGCGGCGGCAGATCGAGCGCCTGTTCAGGAACGAGCTCAGCTGCTCGCCCGCGCGCTACTACATGAAGCTGCGGCTGGAGCGCGCCAAGCTGCTGCTGTCGCAGATGACGACCCCGATCGTCGAGGTGGCCATCGCGAGTGGGTTTAGCTCAGCGTCTCATTTCTCGAAATGCTACCGGGAAACTTACGGCTGTTCGCCTCAGCAGACGCGAAAACATAAGAGTTTAGCCCTCGGCGCTGCTTAGGCAGGCTTGCTCCAGGGCGCGAAGAACCAAAAAGAATAAAATATTGCCGCGTATTCGTACCGGTGACTTGGACGCTTTTCTGCCTAAATCTGTTGAGTTTTTACTGCCTAAGACTGTCGGCGAATGTGGTGGCGCCGATAATTGTCAACCAAACCGCCACGGGAGGTAAAACAAATGAAGTATCTTGCGACAGCAGCGTGCCTGACCATCGGGCTCGCCGCCTCGGCCACAACCGCCAAGGCGGCTCAATGCGGCGAAGTGACCATCGCCAGCATGAATTGGCAAAGCGCCGAGGCGCTGGCCAGCGTGGACAAGTTCATCCTCAACACGGCCTATGGCTGCAACGCCACCGTGATTGTCGGCGATACGGTACCGACGATTACCGCGATGACCGAGAAGGGCAAGCCGGACATCGCACCGGAAGGGTGGGTCGATCTGCTGCCGGACGTCGTGCAGCGCGGCGTTACCGAAAAGAAGCTGATCGTCGCCGGCGATTCTATTACGGACGGCGCGATTCAGGGCTGGTACATCCCGAAATACGTCGCGGATGCTCACCCCGACATTAAGACGATCGCCGATGCGCTCAAGCATCCCGAGCTGTTCCCTGCACCCGAGGACCACTCGAAGGGTGCCGTCATAAACGGCCCGCAGGGCTGGGGTGGGACGGTCGTCACGACACAGCTTTTCAAGGCCTATGGCGCGGAGAAGGCCGGCTTCGTGCTGGTCGATACCGGTTCTGCCGCCGGCCTCGACGGCTCGATCGCCAAGGCCTACGAGCACAAGGAAGGCTGGCTGGGCTACTACTGGTCCCCGACCTCCATTCTCGGCAAATACGACATGGTGAGGCTCGACGCCGGCGTCCCCCACGATGCGGCCGAGTGGAAGCGCTGCAACACCGTTGCCACCTGCCCGGATCCGAAGCCGAACGCCTGGTCGAAGGATCATGTTCAGACGCTGGTGTCGGTGAGTTTCGCGGCAAAGGCCGGTGAGCCGGTGATGAATTATTTGAAGGCTCGTGGCTGGTCGACCACCACCGTGAACAAGCTCCTCGCCTGGATGACCGACAACCAGGCGACCGGCGATGATGCGGCGAAATACTTCATCAAGAACAACGAGCCGATCTGGATCAAGTGGGTGTCCGCGGATGCGGCTGAAAAGATCAAGAAGGCCGTGAGGTAGACCTGACACCCGGGTCTTCTGACTCGAACGGAGGCGGTGGCTCGGCTTTGTGCTCGGGCGCGGCGCGATTCGCCCGGAAAGAGCACGGTGCAAAAAGGTACAGCAGCTATGGAATGGTTATCGAGCTTCCCGCATCTGGACGATGATTTCCTCCAGAAGCTAAAGAAGGGCATCGATGAAGGCTTCCGCGCCTTTACTCGTGCTTATGGAGATGGAATTGAGTCCTTCTTCAATCCGCTCCAGCAGTTTCTCATCCATTCCGAACAATTCATGCTCACCACGCCGTGGCCGATCATTCTGCTGCTGATCGCTGCCATCGCATGGTTCGCCAGCCATAGCTGGCGGATCGTGCTTGGCAGCATCGCAACCCTCGTCGTTATCGGCCTTTTCGACATGTGGGACGATACGATGAAGACCATATCGATGATCTTCGTCTGCACCGTGCTTTCGATTGTGATCGGCATGCCCATTGGCATCGCCATGTCGCGCTCTGACAGGCTGCAGAGCGCGATCAATCCGGTGCTCGACGTCATGCAGACGATGCCGAGCTTCGTCTATCTGATACCGGTGGTCATGCTGCTCGGCATCGGCAAGGTCCCGGGCCTGATCGCCGTGGTCATCTACGCGATACCGCCGATGATCCGATTGACCAATCTCGGCATTCGCCTTGTCGACAAGGAGGTTTTGGAGGCGGCCGACGCGTTCGGCTCTTCCAGCTGGCAGCGTTTGAAGAACGTGCAGCTGCCACTCGCCCTGCCGACCATCATGGCCGGCATCAACCAGACGATCATGATGGCGCTCGCCATGGTCGTCATCGCCTCCATGATCGGCGTGCAGGGACTTGGGCAGCCCGTGCTGAAGGCCATCGCCAATCAATATTTCACGCTCGGGGTCTTCAATGGCTTGGCTATCGTCGGCATCGCGATCATCTTTGACCGCGTCAGTCAGGCCTTCGGCCGGCGGCTCCAGAAGCACCGGGAGGTCGTCCATGGCTGAGGCTCCGCAAAACTGCTACGGGATCGAAATCAAGGGTCTTTCGAAGATCTTCGGCGTCAATCCCCAGAAGATGGTCCCTTTGCTTGAACAGGGCATCACCAAGACGGAGATGATCCAGCACCACGGCCATGTGGTCGGTCTCAGGAACATCAACATCTCGATGTTGGCCGGCGGCATCCAGGTCATCATGGGACTCTCCGGTTCCGGCAAGTCGACGCTGATCCGTCATATCAACCGATTGATCGAGCCCAGCGTCGGAACCATCCTGGTCGGCGGCGATGACGTGGTGAAGATGTCGCCCCGCGAGCTGCGCGAATTCCGGCGCCTCAAGACCGCGATGGTGTTCCAGAATTTCGGGTTGCTGCCGCATCGCACCGTGCTGGACAACACGGTCTATGGCCTCGAGGTTCAGGGGCTGCCGCGCGCCAAGCAGGTCGAGGCCGCCATGCACTGGCTGGAACGCGTCGGGCTGAAAGGGTTCGAGACGCGGTATCCCAACCAGCTTTCCGGCGGCATGCGGCAACGGGTCGGTCTCGCGCGTGCCCTGGCCAACAATGCGCCCGTCCTGCTCATGGACGAGGCATTCTCGGCGCTCGACCCGCTGATCCGCATCGATATGCAGTCGATCCTTCTGGATCTCCAAAAGGAGATCAAGAAGACGATCGTCTTCATCACCCACGATCTGGACGAGGCGCTGCGCCTCGGCGATCGCATCGCGATCCTGCGGGATGGCGAGGTCGTCCAGCAGGGAACCGCGCAAGATATCGTGCTCAAGCCCGCAAACGACTACATCATGAGCTTCGTCCGCCACGTCAATCGCGGACGCGTGATCCAGGTCGAGACGATCATGAGCCCTGTGGTCGAGGGCGAAACAGCCGGGCACGTCAAGGTTCCGGCTGGCACGGTGCTCGAATCTGCGGCAGAGCGCCTGGTGTCCGTCGGGGCCAATCACCTCGTGGTTACCAATGGACATGACGTCCAGATCGGGACGGTTTCGCTTCACCGAATCCTCTCGGCCATGGTCACGGGTTCCGCCTGATCCGTCATGGCAGGGCCGGTCCCGCCGCTTGGGCCTGCTCAACCGCTCACTGCCGATCTCGAAGGCAACTGACCGGCCTCAAGCCCGTCGCGCCCGGCTCTAGCCGTTCCAACCGAGGTGGCTCAGGAAGTCGCGGGTCCGCTCGACCGTCGGCGTCTCGAAGATCTGGTGCGGCGGGCCCTGCTCCAGCACGCGGCCGCGCTCGAACACGACGACCCAGTTGGCGACGCGGCGTGCGAAGCTCATCTCGTGCGTGACCACGATCATGGTCATGCCTTCCTCGGCGAGTGCCCGCATCACGTTCAGCACTTCGCCGACCGTCTCGGGGTCGAGCGCCGAGGTCGGCTCGTCGAACAGCATGACGTGCGGCTCCATGGCGAGCGCGCGGGCGATCGCGACGCGCTGCTGCTGGCCGCCCGACAGGTTCGCCGGGTAGTTCGCGGTCTTGTCGGCGAGGCCGACCTTGGCGAGGAGCGCCTGGGCGCGCTTGCGCGCCTCGTCCGCCGCCAGCTTCTTCACGGTCACGAGGCCCATCGCCACATTGTCGAGCGCCGACTTGTGCGGAAACAGCTCGAAGCTCTGGAACACCATGCCCATGCGCTGGCGCACCCGGCGGATCTCCGCCTCGGCCTTGGGCAGCGGCGCGCCCTCGAACCGGACCTCGCCGCCGTCGATCGCCTCGAGCGCGTTCGTGCAGCGCAAGAGCGTCGACTTGCCCGAGCCGGACGGGCCGATCAGGCAGACGACCTCGCCGGCATTGACGTGCAGCGACACGCCGTCCAAGGCCGTGAAGCCGCCATAGCGCTTGCGCACGTCCTCATAGACCAGCATCGGCGCCTTGTCGGCGTTCTTGCGGGCGAAGTCGGTCATTCCCGCACTCCATATTTTCGATGAATCCAGTCGACCAGCTTCGCCTGCGGATAGCCCATCGCCCAATAGATCGCCGCCATCGCCGTCAGCATCTCGAGCACGCGGAAGCTCTGGGAGCGGATCTGCATCGCCGTATGGGCGAGCTCGCCGACCGCGATGACGGAGACGAGCGAGGTGTCCTTGAACAGCGAGACCCAGGTGCTGGCCAGGACCGGCAGCACGCGGCGCCAGGATTGCGGCAGGATGATCTGGCGGAACACTTCGCCGCGGCTCATGCCGAGCGCCAGACCGGCCTCGGTCTGGCCCTTGCGGATCGAGTTGATGCCGGAACGGAACGTCTCGGAATTATAGGCCGAGACATTGAGGCACAAGGCGGTCAAGCCCGTCGTGAACGGCGAGAGGCTCAAGCCGGTCAGCACCGGCATGACGTAGAACGCCCAATAGACCAGCAGCAGCAGCGGCAGGTTGCGGAATAGCTCGACGAAGCCGGTCGCCGCCAGCGCCACCGGCCGGAAGCGCGAGCCGCGCATGAGCGCCAAGAGGATGCCGCCCGGCACCGCGATCGCCATGGTGAGCAGGGTCAGGAGCACGGTGACGAGCGCCCCGTCGAGGAGCAGCCAGCGGCTCTGCCAGACGATGGACCACTCGAGTTTCATGGGGCGAGCTTCATGACCGGCCGAGATGGGCGACGCGCCCGTAGAACCGGTCGATCGCGCGCGTGACCGGGAAGATGATCAGGAAATAGACCAGCATGACCGTCGTGAAGATCTCGATCGGCCGATAGGTCTCGCCGGCCAAGGTCTCGGCCTGGCGCATCAGCTCCGGCACGGCGATGACCGCGGCGATCGCCGTGTCCTTGATCGTGACCGAGACGATCGAGCCCAGCGCCGGCAGCATGCGGACGATCGCCTGCGGCAGCAGGATGTCGCGGACGATCTGCGGCCGCGACATGCCGAGTGCCAGACCGGCCTGGAACTGGCCCTTGCGGATCGAGCCGATGCCGGCCCGCACGATCTCGGCGACATAGGCCGCGACATGGATCGTGATGCCGGTCAAGGCCGCCCAGAACGGCTGGAACGTATGGCCGGTCAGGATCGGCACGGAGAAATAGATCCAGACCAGCACGACGAAGACCGGAATGGCCCGCATGGAGTCGATGTAGAACACCAGCGGCACGCGCAGCCAGGCCGGCCCGTAGAGCCGGCCGAGGCCGACCGCGAGGCCGACGATGAAGCTCGTCAGCACTGCGGTCACGGACAGGAGGAGCGTCAGTCCCAGCCCGGCGGCGAGGAAGCGCCAGCTGTCGACGAGCGGTGAGAAGTCGAAATCCATGATGCCGCCGACTTCTGGGGCGTCACATGCCGTCGATCGCTTTCTTTTCCTCGGCCGTCAGCTGCGGCTGCATCCGGGTTTCGACCGCCTTGAGCCAGGCCAGGAATTCCGGCTGGTTCTTGTCGATGGCGGAGCCGACGTCGGTGCCCATCTCCTTGCTGTCCTGGCAGTTGTTGCCCTCGGGGAAGGCTTTCAGGCCCTTCACCTTCTTGTTGAGGGCGACCCAGGGAATGCGGTTGATCGGCGACACGTCCGCGCGCTTCGCCATGATTTCCTCGACCGGGGCGGCCGTGCCGGCGGTCGAGACGCCACGCAGCGTCGCGTTCGGGAAACGCTGCTGCACCCAATGCTCCTCGCCGCCGCCGGTGTAGTACGCGACGACGACGCCGGCCTTGTTGAAATCGTCGATGCTCTTGGCGCTCGCGACCTTGGGATTGTCGGCCCGGCCGAACACGCACAGGCTGGTGGACGAATATGTCACGAAATCGATGACCTTGAGCCGCTCGGGCGTCACCGACAGCGGCGAGATGGTCATGTCGACCTGGTTCGCCGCCAGCACCGGCACCTTGGTCTCGTGCGAAACGGCGACCGGCTCGAGCTTCACGCCCAAGAGCCGCGCATATTCCTTGGCGAGCGTCCAGCCCGGGCCGGACCATTGGTCGCCGTTGCCGCTGGTGTTCTCGACCAGCCAGGGCGGGTTGGCGAGTACGCCGACGCGGAACACCCCGGCCTTCTGGATCGCCTGGACGCGCGGGCTGTTGGTCGGCAGCGGCTCGTCGGCACGGGCGTGAGGCGTGACGAGACCGGCGGCGAGGGCCAGGGCGAGCATGCCGTTCTTCACTGAAATCATCTGACTTCCCCCCATTTGAGGCCGGCGGCTCTCTCTCGGCCGCGTTCGGGTCTCGTCCCGTCGCGCGCCGGCAGGGCGGTCGCGTGCGTCGACAAGCGGAGCCAAGACTTGTATACAAGTTGAGCGCTGTCAAGCGGCGCCGTCCGGCCCCGGGAGCGATGACGGGAGGGGGCATGAGTGAAAAGCGGGCGCTTTCGCCCAGGCCGGGGGCCATGCCGGCGGGCGCGAGCGCGATCTACGAAACGCTCCGCAAGGAGATCGTCGGGCTGCAGCTGCTGCCGGGCGCGCGCCTATCCGAGAACGAGTTGGCCCTGCGCTTCCGGACCAGCCGGACGCCGGTGCGCGAGGCGCTGTTCCGCCTGGTCGACGAAGGGTTGATCGAGGTGCGGCCGCAGCGCGGTTCCTTTGTCAGCCGGATTTCGCTCAAGGGTGTCAAGCGCGCCCGCTTCATCCGCAGCGCGCTCGAGCTCGCGATCATCCGCGAGGCGGCGAGCCAGGGCCTGCCGGCCGCGGGCCTGAAAGAGGCGGAGCGCGCGATCGCGGAGCAGCAGGCGGCGGGCGGCGACGCCCATCGCTTCAAAGAGGCCGACGACCGGTTCCACCGCGCCTTCGCCGACGCCATCGGCTATGGCGACCTCTGGTCCGTGGTCGAGAGCCAGAAGGCGCAGTTCGACCGGATCCGGCTCCTGAGCCTGCCTGACGTGACACCGGTCGACCTGCTGATCCGCCAGCATTGCGCCATCCTGAACGCGGTGATCGCCCGCGACGCCGACCGCGCGGAGGCGGTCCTGCGCGCCCATCTGTCGATCGTGGACGAAACGGCGACGGCACTCCGGCAGACGCATCCGGAGCTGGTGGCGGACGACGAGGACTGAGCCGGCGCTTACCGATCGATCTGGACGCCTTCACGCGCGCGGCGGACGAACTGGCGCTGACCCAGAGCGCCGTCTGCCAGCATGTCCGCGCGCTCGAGGCCGAGCTCGGCGAACGGCTCTCGGACATCGCGATCAGCGACGTGCACGCCCATTTCGTCGTGTGGCGCGCGAACAACCCCAAGCCCGCGGCCATCGAAGCGTTGCGCCGATGGCTGCGGGCAGAGGTCGGCCAGGGCTTACGCCGTTAAAAATATCGCTCGAGGTTGGCGCGGATCCGCTCCAGCACCGGCTGGTCGGCCGCCGGCAGCGGGAATTTCTCGCCCGTGATCTGCTCGTAGACGCTGATATAGATGCGCGCCGCTTCGAGGTTGATCTCGTCCGGGATCTCGGGGATCGCATCGGCATAGGGGTCGCAGCGTGCGACGACCCAGCTGCGGACGAAATCCTTGTCGAAGCTTTCGGGCTTCTCACCGGTGGCGAAGCGGGCCGGATAGCTTTCGGCGTACCAGTAGCGGCTCGAATCGGGGGTGTGGATCTCGTCGGCCAGCACGATGCTACCGTCGGCGTCGAAGCCGAACTCGTATTTCGTGTCGACCAGGATCAGGCCGTGCTGGCGCGCGATCTCCTGGCCACGCGCGAAGAGCGCCAGCGCCAGCTTCGAGACATGCGCCCATTGCTCGGCCGAGAGCAGGCCTTGGGTGACGATCTGGTCGGGCGTCAGCTCCTCGTCATGACCGGCGTCGAACGCCTTGGTCGTGGGCGTGATGATCGGTTGCGGCAGCTTTTCGTTGGGCCGCATGCCGTCCGGGAAATGATGGCCGTACATGTCGCGCCGGCCAGCCTTGTACATGGACAGGATCGAGGTCGAGGTCGTGCCGGCCAGGTAGTCGCGCACGACGATCTCGACCGGCATGATCTTGAGGTTGCGGCAGACCAGCACGTTCGGGTCGGGATATTCGATGACGTGGTTCGGGCAGATGTCGCGCGTGCGGTCGAACCAGAAGCGGGCGATCTGGGTCAGGACCTGCCCCTTGAGCGGCACGGCCGTCAGGATACGGTCGAAGGCGCTCAAGCGATCGGTCGCGACGATGATCCGGCGTCCGTCCGACAGCTCGTAATTCTCGCGCACCTTGCCGCGGTAGTGATTGGGCAGTTCGGGGATGGTGGCGTCGCGCAGCACGTTGCGGGCATAGGCCGCGAGATCCTGAATCGTCAGCTTGTCGTTCGTCGCCATTGTTCCATTTCCCGATTGCTCGACGGCGGAAAGGGCGGCGTCTCCCACGCGGAATGGCGGAGCGCCGGTCGATGCGGCCGCCACCATAACGCAAATCATCGAGGTCGGTTCGGCAATGATTGCGCGGTTGCCGAGCAACCATTGCTTGGCGGTTCAGCTTCCTTCGAAGGGCTTTGTATCAGCGAGGGCCCGGGCGCGACGGCTCCTCGCCGCGTTCGGCCCGGCGCTGCTTCAGCGCCTGCTCGAGTGCCTTGAACATTTGGCTCGGCAGGAACGGCTTCTGCAGAAAGCCATAGGGGCTGACGCGCTTGGCGCGCGCCACATGGTCCGGGTCGCTGGTGCCGCTCAAGAAGATGGCGCCGATGCCGAAGCGGCGGCGCAGCTCGCCTGCGATCTCGATGCCGTCGCGCGGTCCGGGCAGGCGGATGTCGACGAGGGCCAGCGCGCAGGGCCGCTCGGCCGCGAGTGTAAAGGCCTCGGACGCGGTCGCTGCGACGCCGGCGACCTCGAAGCCGGCCTCGGCGAGCACATCGGCGACATAGGTCGCCACCATCGAGTCATCCTCGACGATCAGGACGCGTGGTTGAGGAGGCGCCGGCTCGGCGGCGGGGCTTGGCTCGTCAGGAGGAGCGACGCTCATAAAGTCTCGCGAGGCGTGTCGCATGGGCCTGGCCGATTCCGGGCCCAACACACGCGAACGCAAACACCGATCTCGCTGAATGGTTCCGGTCTCCGGCGCGGGCTCGGGCCGGCTCGGCCCCGGACGAGGGGGTGCAGCCGGGTATGCGACCTTTTGAAACAAAGCGATGGCGTTCGGCAGTTCAATTCGCGTCGCTGTTCGGTCCAGGGACTGGTATTTTCTTGCGTAGGCCGTGTCTCTTTCTGCTTCTTTTACAGAAGCTGGTGAGCCACTGAATGGCTGCGGCGGCGCGCAATTGCGTCCGGCGGCGTGACCCGCTATGGTCCGGCCCCGTTCTCGTGGTTCGTTTGCCGGCCCGTGCGCTTGCGCCGACCGGAATCGGGCCTCGCTGTAATACCGCTACCCCCTGGAGTCTCGCATTGGCGGACATCTTCCAAGAGATCGACGAGGACCTGCGGCGCGACCGTATGGCCAAGCTGTGGGCGCGCTACGGCAAATACATCATCGGTCTGGCCGTCCTGATCGTGGTGGCAACCGCTGCCGGCGTCGCCTATCAGAACTGGCGCCAGCAGCAGTACCAGGCGCTCGGCCTCAAATATGCGGAGACCAGCTTCCAGCTCCGGGATGGCGATACCGCCAAGGCTGTTAATGGGTTCGAGGCGCTCGCGGCGACGGACAAGGGCAGCTACGGCTTGCTCGCTCGGATTCAGGCCGCTGCCCTCAAGGCCAAGGGAACCGACAAGGACGGCGGGCTTGCAGCCTTGAACGCGATTGCCGCCGACGGCGGGGTCGATCAGGTTTATCGCGATCTCGCGACCGTGCTGGCCGGCCTCTACAGCGTCGACCAGGCGAAGCCGGAGGACGTCATCACCCGCATGAAGCCGCTCGCCGAGGGACCGTGGCACTATACCGCGCTCGAGGTGACGGCGCTCGCGCAATTGAAGGCCGGCGACAAGGCCGCGGCGCTCAAGACCTATCAGGGGCTGGCGGATGATCTGGGTGCGCCGGAGTCGGTCCGTGCGCGCGCCACCGAAATCGTCAACGGCCTGAAGAACTGAGGCCAGAGGAACTCAAGGATTGCGATCGGTGCTGAGCGTGAAGAAACTGACGGTTCTCCTGGTCTTGCCGCTGGCGCTCGCCGCCTGCGACACCTTCGGCAAAAAGAAGAAGGATCCCATTCCGGGCGAACGGATCTCCGTCCTGGCGCTCGAGAAGCAGCTCGAACCCGATCCCGACCTGGCATCGCTGCAGGTCGAGCTGCCGCGGCCGGCTGTCAATCAGAACTGGCCGCAGGCGAGCGGCGTGCCGGCGCATGTCATGGAGCACCCGGCGCTGTCCGACAGCCTGAAGGAGGCCTGGCAGGCCGACGTCGGCGAGGGCGCCTCGCGCTATGCCGAGGTGCTGGCCGGCCCCGTCGTGGCCGATGGCGTCGTCTATGCGAAGGACTCGAAGTCCCAGGTCACCGCCTTCCGCGCCGCCGACGGCAAGCAGCAGTGGCAGGTCGACGTGGCGCCGGAGGACAACGACGGTCAGGCTTGGGGCGGCGGCATCTCGTACGATGGCGGCAAGCTGTTCGTCACCACCGGCTACGGCCAGGTGGTGGCGCTTAACGCGGCCGACGGCAAGGAAGCCTGGCGCACCAACCTTGGCATTCCCATGCGCGAAGCGCCGACGATCGCCGACGGTCATGTGCTGGTGGTCGATGTCGACAACGAGATCTTCGCGCTCAATGAGGCGACCGGCGAGAAACAGTGGACCTATGCCGGCATCCCGGAGACGGCGGAACTCGCGGGCGGGTCGAGCCCGGCCGTCGAGAACGGCACGGTGGTGGTGCCGTTCAGCTCGGGCGAGCTCGTGGCGCTGCGCATCGAGAACGGCCGCACTGTGTGGCAGGACAGCCTCGCCGCGACGCGCCGGTTCGACGCCATCTCGACGCTGGCCGACATCCATGGCCGTCCTGTCATCGATCGGGGCCGCGTCATCGCGGTCAGCCATTCCGGCCGCGTTGCGTCCATCGACCTGCGCACGGGCGAGCGCGCCTGGGAGCAGGAGGTCGGCGGCACCTATACGCCGTGGGTCGCCGGCGACTTCATCTATCTGCTGTCGACCGGCGGCGAGGTCATCTGCCTGACGCGTGCCGACGGCCGCGTCCGCTGGCTGACCCAGCTCGACCAGTGGGAGGACATGGAGGACAAGAGCGGCCCGATCCATTGGGCCGGGCCGATCCTGGCGGGCGACCGGCTGATCGTCGTCGCCTCGAACGGCCAGGCCTGGTCGCTGTCGCCCTACACCGGCAAGGCGCTGGGGCGGATCGATCTGCCGGAGGGCAGCTTCCTCTCGCCGGTTGTCGCCGACAACACGCTCTACCTCATGACCAATGATGGACAGCTGACCGCGTTGCGCTGAAGCTGAAGAGACCGGCGCCACATCATTGCTCATCGGAGCAGGGGTGCCGGTCGGAAGGACTGCGAAGAGTATGAGCTTTACGGCGGCCATCATCGGTCGACCCAACGTCGGCAAGTCGACGCTGTTCAACCGGCTGGTCGGCCAGCGGCTGGCGCTGGTCGACGACCTGCCGGGTGTCACCCGCGACCGGCGGGAAGGCAAGGCGCGTCTCGGCGACATCGAGTTCCGCGTGATCGACACCGCCGGGCTCGAGGACGTCACCGACCAGAGCCTCGCCGGCCGCATGCGCGAGCAGACCGAGCGGGCGATCGATGATGCCGACGTGGTGCTGATGGTGATCGACGCCCGGGCGGGTGTCACACCGATGGACCGGCATTTCGCCGATCTGCTACGCCGCCGCAGCGTGCCGGTGCTCCTGGTCGCCAACAAATCCGAGGGCAAGGGCGGCATCGCCGGCGCCTATGAATCGTTCGAGCTGGGGTTGGGCGACCCGATCGCCATCTCGGCCGAGCATGGCGAGGGCCTGAGCGACCTGTTCGACGCCCTGGTCCCCTATGCCGGCGAGCCGGTCGACGCGGCGGAAGGGGCGCTGGCGGACGCGCCGTCGGCCGCTGATGGCGAGGCGGTGGAGGACGATCCGGCGAAGCCGATCCAGCTTGCGATCGTCGGCCGGCCCAACGTCGGCAAGTCGACGCTCATCAACCGCCTGCTCGGCGAGGACCGGCTGCTGACCGGGCCCGAGGCGGGCATCACCCGCGATTCGATCGCGATCGAGTGGGCCTGGCGCGGGCGGCCGATCAAGCTGATCGACACGGCAGGGCTCCGGCGCAAGTCGGTCATCGAGCACAAGCTCGAAAAACTCTCGGTGGCCGATACGTTGCGCGCCATCCGCTTCGCCGAGCTGGTGGTGCTCGTGGTCGACGCAACGCAGATGCTGGAGAAGCAGGATCTGACGATCGCGCGAATGATCGAGGACGAGGGCCGCTCGATCGTGCTTGCGGTCAACAAGTGGGACCTGATCGAGAACAAACCCGCAGCGCTCGAGAAGCTGCGCGACCGGCTGCAGATTTCCCTGCCGCAGCTGCAGGGCCTTACCTGCATTCCCGTTTCGGGTGCCACCGGCGCCGGGCTCGACAAGTTGATGAAGGCTGGTCTCGACGCCCACGCCGTATGGAATCGCCGCATCCCGACACCCAAACTCAATCGATGGTTGGCGGAAGTGCAGGAACGTCATCCGCCGCCGCTGGTCGACGGCCGACGGTTGCGCCTGCGTTACATGACGCAGGCCAATACCCGTCCGCCGACCTTCGCGCTTTTCTCGTCCAAGCCGGGTGAGCTACCCGACTCCTACCGGCGTTATCTGGTCAACCTTATGCGCGAGACCTTCGATATGCCTGGTACGCCCATCCGCGTCATGCTGCGCAAGGGGGCTAATCCTTACGCAGATAAGGATTAGACGGACTATACCGCCGCCTCCGATCGTCCGATCGGAACTGACGGCAGCGCTCGGTTGTGCAACATTGAGGCAGTGCCGCTGTTTTCGGCGTTGACGGCCGCTGCCAAGAACGTTCGCCCGAGGCATCGCAATGCCAGTTCCCCCATTTCTCCGTCTGGCCTGGCCGGCTGCACGATGGCGTGTGGTGATGGCGACGGTGCTCGTCACCGCGTTGGCGTTGGGCGCTGTGTGGGGGAGTGCCGCCTATTGGCTGACGCTCAACCGGCGAGAACTCGCCTTCTCGATGAGCTTCGTCGGGTTGCTGTTGGTCTCGCTCGTGGCGCTCGCCTGGTGGCTGGTGCGGCTGCTGGACGAGGGGCAGGAGCAGGCGAACGAGCTCGCGGAGTCGCGCCGGGTGCTGATGAAGGCGCAGACCTTGGCCCAGCTCGGCAGCTACCGCCGCGTGCTCGCGACGCAGGAGCTCGCCTGGTCGGCCGAGGCCTGCCGCATTCTGGGTTATCCACCGGGCATGGCGCCGAATTCGCTCGAGCGGTTCCTGGCGCTGGTCCATCCGGACGATCTCGAGATGGTCGGAGACAAGCTGCGCTCGGCACAGGAAGGCCGCTCGTATGGGCTCGATTTCCGCATCGTCGATGCCCACGGCGACATGCGCCATGTCCATGCCATGGGCACGCCTGAGCTCGACGATGTCGGCGTGCCGATCGCCGTCGACGGCATCATCCAAGACATCACCGAACGCAAGCAGATGGAGCAGGCGCTGCGCGACGCGCGCGACGCGGCGGAGCGCAGCAGCCGGGCGAAGTCCGAGTTCCTGGCCAGCATGAGCCACGAGCTGCGCACGCCCTTGAACGCGATCATGGGCTTTTCCGAGATCATGCGCGAGGAGATCCTGGGACCGGTCACCGTCGCGAAATACCGGGAATATCTGGGCGACATCCACAGCAGCGCGCAGCATCTGCTGCTCATCATCAACGATATCCTGGATATCGCGCGCATTGAGGCCGGCCGGGTCGAGCTCAAGGAAGCCCGCATCGATGTCCGGCGCATGATTGATGATTGCACCCGCATGCTGCGCGGGCGCGCGGGCGACGCGGGCCTCCGGCTGGAGGCCGAGTTCGAGAGCGATGCATCCTGGTGTATCGGCGACGAGCGGCTGCTGCGTCAGGTGCTGATCAATCTCGCCTCGAACGCGATCAAGTTCACGCCGGCCGGCGGGCGCGTCGGCATCCGGGTCGGGCGCACGGCCGGCGGCGAGTTCGCCTTCACGGTCGAGGATACCGGCATCGGCATGACGGCGGCGGAGGCGGCGGTGGCGCTCAGGCCGTTCGGGCGGGTGCAAAGCGCGTTCGTGCGCACGCGCGACGGGGTCGGCCTAGGCCTGCCGCTTGCCAAATCTTTCGTCGAACTGCATGGCGGCGAACTGACGGTCGATTCCGCACCGGGCCGCGGCACGCGCGTCGTCTTCAAACTGCCGCCCTGGCGGACGGCGACGGCGCTCGCCTAAACCAGTACGCGCTTAAACCAATACGCGATCAAGGAAGAGGCTGGCGATCTCGTCGGGCTGCGCCATGATGGCCTGGTCCTCGCCTGGGAAGGCAGTGCGGCGCAGCTTGGTCGCGACCGGCCCGGGGTCGACGAGGCCAACGCGAACGTTCGTCTTGGTGAGCTCGGCCGCCCAGACATGGACCATCATCTCGAGCGCCGCCTTGGACACGGCATAGGCGCTCCAATAGGCGATCGGCTCGCGGCCCGCGGCACAGCCGGTGAAGAGCGCTCGGCCGGCCGGCGCCAGCTTCAGGAGCGGCTCCATCGCGCGGATAAGACGCCAGTTGGCGAGGAGATTGGTCTCGATGACCTGCTGGAAGACCTTCGGGTCCTGATGGCTCATCGGCCCGAGCGAGCCCAGATGGCCGGCATTGCCGACGAGGATGTCGAGCCGGCCGAACCGCTCGTAGAGGGCGGCGCCCATCTGGTCGATCTTGTCGAACTCGCGCAGGTCGAGCGGCACCAGCGTGGCGCTGCCGCCCAATGCCCGGACCTGGTCGTCGACCTCTTCGAGTGCGCCGACCGTGCGCGCGACCAGCACGCAATGAGCGCCCTCGGCGGCGAAGCAGCGGGCAACGGCCGCACCGATGCCGCGCGAAGCGCCGGTCACGAGTGCCACGCGGCCGGCGAGCCGGCCACCCCTCTGCCCACTCTCTTCCCGAATGCCCGCCATGTTCAGGCGATCTCGTTCATGAGCGAAAGATTGGTCGCGAGACTGCCCTGCTCGAAGTCGAGCAGCGGGATCGGATAGTCGCCGGTGAAGCAGGCGTCGCAATAGCGCGGCGCCTTCGGATCGCGCTTCACCTCGCCCAAGGCGCGGTAGAGCCCGTCGATCGACACGAAGGCCAAGCTATCGGCGCCGATGAACTTCGCCATGCCTTCGGTGTCGAAGCGCGAGGCGAGCAGCTTCTCGCGCTCCGGCGTCGCGATGCCGTAGAAGCAGGAATTGTTGGTCGGCGGGCTCGAGATCCGCATATGGACCTCCTTGGCGCCGGCTTGGCGGACCATCTCGACGATCTTGAGCGAGGTCGTGCCACGGACGATCGAATCGTCGACCAGCACGACACGCTTGCCCTCGATGTGGCGGCGGTTGGCGTTATGCTTCAGCTTGACGCCCAGATGGCGGATCTGGTCGGTCGGCTCGATGAAGGTGCGGCCGACGTAATGGTTGCGAATGATGCCGAGCTCGAACGGGATGCCGCTCTCGAGCGAATAGCCAAGCGCCGCGGGCACGCCGGAATCCGGCACCGGGATGACCGTGTCGGCCTCGACCGGGGTCTCGCGCGCCAGCTCCATGCCGATGCGCTTTCTCACCTCATAGACGCCGGTCCCCTCGACGATGCTGTCGGGGCGGGCGAAGTAGATGTACTCGAACACGCAGAAGCGGCTCGGCCGGTTGCCGAACGGATGGTGGCTCTGCACGCCGCTCTCGTTGATGACGACGATCTCGCCCGGCTCGACGTCGCGCACGAAGTCCGCGCCGATGATGTCGAGCGCCACCGTCTCGGACGCCAGCACGTGCGAATCGCCGAGCTTGCCCAGGACGAGCGGGCGCACGCCCAGCGGATCGCGCACGCCGATGAGTCCTTCCTTGGACAGGGCGACGAGCGAATACGCGCCCTCGACCTGGCGCAGCGAATCGACCATCCGTTCCAGCACCGTGCGCCGGAGACTGGTCGCGATCAGGTGGATAATCACCTCGGTGTCGCTGGTCGACTGGAACAGGCTGCCGCGCCGGACCAGCTGGTTGCGGAGCTGGTAGGAATTGGTGAGGTTGCCGTTGTGGCAGATGGCGAGGCCGCCGAACTCGAAATCGCCGAACAGCGGTTGGACGTTGCGGATCGCGACCTCGCCGGTCGTGGCATAGCGGTTGTGGCCGATCGCGGCGTTGCCGGGCAGGCGCTCCATGACCGCGGGCGAGCTGAAGTTCTCGCCGACCTGGCCCAGGCCGCGGTGGGCGTGGAACTGGGCGCCGTCGTAGGTGACGATGCCGGCAGCTTCCTGGCCGCGATGCTGGAGCGCATGCAGCCCGAGAGCGGTGAGGGCAGCGGCCTCGGCATGTCCGAACACGCCGAACACGCCACATTCTTCATGAAAGTGGTCGTCGTCGAACGGCACGGTCGTAAGCGTCATGGTTTTGATCCGGTCTGCAGGGCTTTGTCGACGAGATGGGTAAGATCGGTCTCGTCCTGTTGGGACGGGCCGGCGGGCGGGGCCTTGTTGGCGCCCATCGGCGCGTTGAGCTTGTCCAGGTCCTGCTTCACCTGGTTCGCCTGGTTCACTTTCTGGGCCGCTTCGCTCGCAGCCTGAGTGCCGCGGTCGAGCACGTTGCGCGGGATGAGCGCGTTCAAGCGCTGCGCCCCGGCCTCGAGCAGGGGCTGGGTATGGGCCTGGACCACCCAGTTGGGGCGATCCTCGGGCGCGAGGAACCGGGTCATGACGAGATAGGCGGCGCAGGCGACGAGGACGCCGCGCGCGACGCCGAAGATCATGCCGAGCGCCCGATCGATGGCGCCGAGGCTCGATTGCCGGACTTGGTTCGACAGCACGCCGGTGACGATGGAAAAGATGATGAGGCAGACCACGAAGACGGCGGCCGGAGCCACCACGTCGGCGAGCCACGGCTTCATGAAGCCGCGCGCGATAGTGCGCGCCGGGTCGAACAGATAGAACGTGACGACGAAGGCGCCGACCCAGGCGGCGATCGACAGGAGTTCGCGGGCGAAGCCGCGCACGAAAGCGAACAGGCCCGAGATCGCGACCACGGCGACGACAATGATGTCGAGCACATTCATGACGGTATTCAGGCCCTCATCGCCGGGGTGGTAACGCGCTCGGTGTCGAACATGTCGACGAGCTCCTGCAAATGACCGATCTCGTTCTGGACGATGCCGGCCGATGCCGGTTTCTGTCGTCCCCGTCGCGCCGGTCCGAGCGCGCGTTCGAAGCCAAGCTTGCCCGCCTCTTTCAACCGTGCGTCCGACTGGCTGACCGGCCGGATCTCGCCCGACAGACCGATCTCGCCGAACACGACCATGTCCGTCGGCACGGGCTGCCCCGTCAACGCCGACACCAGCGCCGCGGCCACTGCGAGATCCGCCGCCGGCTCCGAAATTCTAAGGCCTCCGGCGACGTTCAGGTATACGTCGTTCGATCCGATTGCAAGGCCGCAACGTGCGTCCAGAACGGCCATCACCATTGCAAGCCGCGCGGAGTCCCAACCGACGACGGCACGCCTGGGTGTACCGAGCGGCGATGGGGCGACGAGCGCCTGGATCTCGACCAGCACCGGCCGTGTTCCTTCCATGCCGGCGAAGACTGCGGCACCGCTGACGGCCCCATGGCGATCGGCCAGGAACAGGGCGGAGGGGTTCGCGACCTCGCTCAGGCCCGCGTCGGTCATCTCGAATACGCCGATCTCGTCGGTTGCCCCGAACCGGTTCTTGACGCCGCGCAGGATGCGGAACTGGTGGCCGCGCTCGCCCTCGAAATAGAGCACGGCATCGACCATGTGCTCGAGCACGCGCGGGCCGGCGATGGCGCCGTCCTTCGTCACGTGGCCGACCAGGATGAGGGTGAAGCCCACGCGCTTGGCGAGCCGGATCAGCTCTTGGGCTGCCGCGCGCACCTGGCTGACGGTACCGGGCGACGAATCCAGCATGTCGAGATACATGGTCTGGATCGAGTCGATGACGACGATGTCGGCAGCGTGGGCGTGGTCGAGCGAGGCCGCGATGTCTCGGATGCTGGTCGCCGCCGCGAGCTCGACCGGCGCGTCGGTGACGCCGAGGCGGCTCGCGCGGAGCCGCACCTGGTCGACCGCCTCTTCGCCTGAGATATAGACGCATTTGGCGTTGTTGCGCGCGAGCGAGGCCACGACCTGCAGCAGCAGCGTCGACTTGCCGATGCCGGGGTCGCCGCCGACCAGGAGGGCCGAACCCGGCACGAGGCCGCCGCCGCACACCCGGTCGAACTCGGCGATCCCCGTCAGCCGACGCGGCGCCGCCTCGCTCGAGCCCTCGAGCCCGACGAAGGCGATGCGCTTGCCCTTGGCCGCCCCCGATGCGCCCAGCCCCTTGGGCGGGCCCTCGGGTTCGGCCTCCTCGATCAGGGAGTTCCAGCCGCCGCAGGCCTCGCAGCGGCCGCCCCACTTGCTATGGACTGCCCCGCATTCCTGGCAGACGAACCGGCTGCGGGGGCGAGCCATGGCTCAGTGGCTCCTGCCCGGCAGGGGCGCGCGTCTCGCGATCACGACGCGCGGATCTCCATCTTGATTGGCCCTTCGGCGCGGCCGTGGATGAACTGATCGACGTAGGGATTGCCGGACTTGTCGATCTCGGCGGTCTCGCCCTGCCAGATGATCCTGCCGTGGTAGAGCATCGCGATGCGGTCCGAGATCTTGCGGGCGCTCGCCATGTCGTGGGTGATCGAGAGCGCCGTGGCGCCCAGGTCGCGCACGCAGCCGACGATGAGCTCGTTGATCACGTCGCTCATGATCGGGTCGAGCCCGGTCGTCGGCTCGTCGAAGAAGATGATCTCAGGCTTGGCGGCGATGGCGCGGGCGAGGCCGACGCGCTTCTGCATGCCGCCCGAGAGCTCGGCCGGCGTCAGGTCGGCGACGTCGGCGCCGAGCCCGACCTTGGCGAGCGTCTCGATGGCGACGCGCTTGGCTTCCGCCGCTCGCATGCCTTCACCCTGGATCAGGCCGAAGGCGACATTCTGCCAGACGGGCAGGGAGTCGAAGAGGGCCGCCCCCTGGAACAGCATGCCGAACTTCGCCATGAGCCGCGCGCGCTCCGAGCCTGTCAGGCGGGCCGTCGGCTGCCCGTCGACCAGGATCTCGCCCGAATCCGGATGGATCAGCCCCAAGATGCATTTCAGCAGCACGGACTTGCCGGAGCCGGAACCGCCGATCACGACGACGCTCTCGCCCTGGTCAATCTCCAGATTGATGCCCTGCAGCACCTTCTTGCGGCCGAACGCCTTGTAAAGGTTCCGGATGACGATCTTGGCGGTCATGAGAAGAATACCGACGTCAAGAGATAGTCCATGAGCAGGATCACGATCGAGCTCGAGACCACGGCATTGGTCGTGGCGGAACCCACACCCTGGGCGCCGCCGCGCGAATGGTAGCCGTGATAGCAGCCGAGCAGCGTCACGATGAAGCCGAATACCGCGGCCTTGACCAGGCCCGAGACGACGTCCGGCGTCTTCAAGGCCACCCAGGTCTGGTGCAGGTAGCTCGACGGATTGTAGTCGAGCAGGTAGACCGCGACGATATAGCCGCCCAGGATGCCGATGATGTCGGCGATCACGACCAGGAGCGGCATGCAGACGACGCCGGCCAGCACGCGCGGCACCACCAGGTATTTGAACGGATTGGTCGAGAGCGTCGAGAGTGCCGCGATCTGGTCCGTGACGCTCATGGTGCCGAGCTCGGCCGCGATGGCGGCGCCGACGCGCCCCGCGACCATCAGTCCGGCGATGACGGGCCCAAGCTCGCGCGTCACCGACAGCACGACGAGCAGCGCCACGGCCGCGTCGCCGCCCAGTCCGGAGAAGCCGGTATGGCTCTGCAGCGCCAGCACCATGCCGGTGAAGAGCGAGGTCAGGCCCACGACCGGCAGCGAGTTGTAGCCGATCTGGATCATCTGCCTCAGCAGAAGCTTCCAATAGAGCGGCAGGCGGACGATGTGGCTCAAGGCCACGCCCGCAAACAGGATGAGGCGCCCGACACTGGCGAAGAAGGTGAGCGCCGACCGACCGATGGTCGCGAGAATGTCGCCCATCTAGGCGGCAACCGGTCCGTAGAGGCGCATCAGGCGCCGGGAGAGGCGGGTCAGCACCTCGTAGCCGATCGTGCCGCAGTCGCGGGCCAGATCGTCGGCGCCGTATTGCGGCCCCAGCACATCGACAAAGCCGCCGGGGAGCACCCATTGCGGCGGCACGGCGCTGACATCCACTGTGACGAGATCCATCGAAATGCGGCCGATGACGGGAATGGCCACCGGGCCTAGGAAGACGCGCGCAGCATTGCTGCCGGCCCGCAGGACGCCGTCGGCGTAGCCGACGCCCAGCGTCGCGACCCGGCGCGGCCGGTCTGCAGCGTAGGTCGCACCATAGCCAACGGTCCGTCCAGCGTCAATCTCGCGAACTTGCAGGATTTTTGCTTTGATCCCAACGACTTGACGCATCGGGTTCGCCTGTGTCGGCGTCGGATTGAGGCCGAACAGTGCCGCCCCCGGGCGCACCAGCTCGAAATGATAGTCGGGGCCGAGGAAGATGCCGCTCGAGGCTGAGAGGCTGCGCATCGCCTGGGGCAGGCGGGCGGCTGCGGCCGTGAAGCTCGCGTGCTGCAGCGCGTTCAACGGATGGTCGGGCTCGTCGGCGCAGGCGAGGTGGCTGATGATCGCCGTGACCGGCATGCCTTCGATGAGCGTCGGGTCGGCGGCGAGGCGATCGATCTCCTCGGGCGGCAGGCCCAGGCGCGCCATGCCGGTGTCGAGCTGCAGCAGTGCCGGCCGGCCGGGCGCCGCCGTCCGCCAGGCCGCGATCTGGCCAAGATCGTTCAGCACCGGCAGCAGGTTCGCATAGGCGGCAAGCTCGCGCGCCGTGCCGGGGATGGGGCCGGACAGCACGGCGACGCGCGCGTCGGGCGCTGTCTTGGCCAGGCTCTGGGCCAGCGTCACGCCCTCGTCCGGCGTTGCGACGAAGAACCAGCGGCAGCCGGCAGCGGCGAGAGCGGTTGCAACCGGCAGCACGCCCAGCCCGTAGGCGTCGGCCTTGACCGCGGCGCCGGTCAGGCAGCCGGGGCCGACGCGAAAGGCGAGCTGGCGCCAATTGTCGACGATCGCCTGCAGATCGACGGTGATAAGTCCGGTGACCCCGGGCGGCGCGTCGACGGTTGGGGGCACCCAGCCGGCCAGCGCCTGAGAGACATTAGCCTCTGGGCTACTCGTGGATCTCGGGGAGGTGGTCGGCGCCGACATAGTCACCAAATTTGGTCGTAGCACCGTCGAAACTCAAGGTGATGATGCCGATGGGGCCGTGGCGCTGCTTGCCGATGATCACTTCGGCCTTGCCATGGGCGGCGCTAAAGCGCTGCTGCCATTCGGTATAGCGCTCCAAGTGCTTTTCCGCGGATTCCTCGGGTCGGCGCGCGGGTTCCGCTCGGCCGAGGTAATATTCCTCGCGATAGACGAACATGACGACGTCGGCGTCCTGCTCGATCGAGCCCGACTCGCGGAGGTCGGCGAGCTGCGGCCGCTTGTCCTCGCGCTGCTCGACCGCACGGCTGAGCTGCGAGAGCGCAATGACCGGCACGCTCAGCTCCTTGGCGAGCGCCTTCAGGCCGCGGGTGATCTCGGAAATCTCCTGCACGCGGTTCACTTCCGCGCCGCGCCCGGGCGTGCCCTGGAGCAGTTGCAGGTAGTCGACGATGATGAGGTCGAGCCCCTGCTGGCGCTTCAGGCGCCGGGCGCGCGTGCGCACGGCGGCGATCGACAGCGCCGGCGTGTCGTCGATGAACAGCGGGATGCTCTGCAGCTCGAGCGAGGCCTGCACGAACTGGTCGAACTCGTCGCGCGAAACCTCGCCGCGGCGGATCTTGTCGCCCGACACGCCCGAGGCCTCGGACAGGATGCGGGTCGCCAGCTGCTCGGCCGACATTTCGAGCGAGTAGAAGGCGACGACGCCGCCGTCCTCGGCGATCGCCTCGCCGGTAGCGCCGCGGCCCTGGCGATAGGCGCGGGCGACGTTGAACGCGATGTTGGTCGCAAGTGTGGTCTTGCCCATGGACGGGCGGCCCGCAAGGATCATCAGGTCCGACGGATGGAGCCCGCCCAGCTTCTTGTCGAGGTCGCGGAAGCCGGACGAGACGCCCGAGGTCTTGCCGTTGCGCTTGTAGGCAGCCTCGGCGATTTCGGTGGCTGAAAGCAGCGCCTGCTTGAACGGCTGGAAGCCGCCGTCCGCGGCGCCGGCGGTCGCCAGGTCGAACAGCTTCTTTTCCGCGACTTCGATCTGCTTCTTGGCGTCGAGGTCGAGGTCTTGCTCGTAGGCCTCGTTGACCACGTCGCCGCCGATCTCGATCAGCTCGCGGCGCAAGTGCAGATCATAGATCTGCCGGCCGTAGTCCGCGGCGTTGATGATGGTGACGACCGAGGCCGCGAGCTGGGCCAGATAGCGCGCACCGCCGATGTCGACCAAGGCGCCGTCCTGCTCGAAGAACGGTTTCAGCGTGACGGGACTCGCGATCTGGCCGCGCTCGATCAGCTTCTCGACCGCGCCATAGATCCGCTGGTGCACCGGCTCGTAGAAATACTCGGGCCGGAGAAACTCCGAGACCCGGTGATAGGCCGCGTTATTGACGAGCAGCGCGCCCAGAAGCGCCTGCTCGGCTTCGAGGTTCTGCGGTGGCGTACGATAGGCGGGGACGTCCGGCTGCGCCGGGACGACCGGCGCGGGCGAGCGGGCTGGGTCCATGTTGCCCACAACCTACTGCCGACCGGCCGGCTCAGACCACGGCTATTCCATCCACAGGCCTGTGGATAACGGGGATCAGTCGGCGCAGCCCGCCTGGCGCGGCGGCAGGGCCGAGACGAGCGGATGCGCCGCCTTCCACTCGTTCATGTAGTCGCGGGTCATCGGCACCGCGTCGACGCGCTTCGCCAGCTGGATCTGGAACACCATCAAGTCCTGGACGCGGAAGCCCGCCTCCGACGCCGCGAGATAGAACTCCCACATGCGGCAGAACCGCTCGTCGTAGAGCGCCTTCACCTTCTCCCAGTGGGTGAGGAAGCGCTGGCGCCAGTGGCGCAGCGTCTCGGCGTAGTGCAGCCGCAGGATCTCGATGTCCATGAGCTGCAGGCGGGCGCGCTCGATCGCCGGCAGCACCTCGGAGAGCGCCGGGCAGTAGCCGCCGGGGAAGATGTATTTCCGGATCCAGGGGTTGGTCGTGCCGGGCCCGTCCTGGCGGCCGATCGCGTGGATGAGCGCCACGCCGTCATCGGTCAGAAGGTCGTGGATCTTGTCGAAATATTCGCCGTAGTGATTGACCCCGACATGCTCGAACATGCCGACCGAGACGATGCGGTCATAGCGGCCCTGGTCGAGACGATAGTCGCGCATCTCAAAGCGCACGCGGTCTGAGAGCCCGGCCGTGGCGGCCCGGTCGTTCGACATCTTGTGCTGCTCGGTCGAGAGCGTGAGGCCGGTGACGTCGACGCCCGCCGCCTGCGCCAGATAGAGCCCGAGCCCGCCCCAGCCGGAGCCGATGTCGAGCAGCTTCTGGCCGGGCTTCAAGAGCAGCTTGGAGGCGATATGCCGCTTCTTGTTGGCTTGTGCCGTCTCGAGATCGTCGGTCGTCCGCTCGAAATAGGCGCAGGAATATTGCCGGTCCGCGTCCAGGAACAGGTCGTAGAGCGTCGACGAGAGATCGTAGTGATGGGCGACGTTCTGCTGGGCGCGGCCGACGGGATTATGTTGCTGCATCCAGCGCGCCCAGCGATCAACGCCGTTATAGAGCGGCGAGAGCGCCACCGACCGGGGCGCGGTCGAGATGTTGCCCATGAGGAGGCTCAGGAAATCGTAGATGTCGCCCTCAACGAGCGTCATCGAGCCATCCATGTAGGCTTCGCCGACGGCCAGGCGCGGATTGAAGAACAAGCGCCGCTCGAGCGTCTTGGTATGCAGGCGAATCGTCGAGACCGGTCCGGGCAGCTCGCCGAAGATGTGGGTTCGTCCGGAAGAATCGATGACGGTCAGCCGTCCGCGACGGATGAGGTGACGCAACAGATGGGCCAACAGCATACGCTACCCCCGTTCTGCATGTCGAAACGTCAGGGTTGGGGCGCGGAGGCGGGCCCAACCGGGAAGGTGCGGGCAAGGAAAATGGATCGCAAAACAAAAACGCCGCACAGGATGCCGATATCCCGTGCGGCGTCACGCATCGGAGCCAGGCTCCGACGCGAATAGTCAAGCAAGCTTCGCGTCGACTATCAAGCCCTTGAAAAGCAATGGCCGAATGACCACCGCCGCAGAGCTCGACCGACCTGGACGCTGGCCGGGGCGATCAGGCCTCGGCCGTCTCCTCGGCAACCGTCTCGGCCTCGGCCTCTTGGGCCTCGCGAGCGGCCTCGAGATCGGCCGCCGTCAGGCCCTTGGCCTGGGCCGCGGCTTCGTCGGCCGACTGCGCCACGTTGACCTGGACGATCAGCGACACTTCCGGGTGCAGGGTGATCTTCACCTTGTGCACGCCCAGCGTCTTGATCGGGTGGTCGAGCGAGACCTGCGAGCGCTCGACCTTGTAGCCGAGTTCGCCGATGCCGTCGGCCACGTCACGCGCCGAAACCGAGCCGTAGAGCTGGCCGGTCTCGCCGGCCTGGCGGATCACGACGACGGAGAGGTCGCCCATCTTGGCGGCGACTTCTTCGGCCTCGGCCTTGAGGCGCAGGTTGTTCGCCTCGAGCACAGCACGCTGCGTCTCGAAATAGGCGAGGTTCTCCTTGGTCGCGCGCAGAGCCTTCTTCTGCGGCAGGAGGAAATTGCGGGCATAGCCCGGACGGACCTTAACGATCTGGCCCAGATGGCCCAGCTTCTCGACCCGCTCCAGCAGGATGACGTCAACCATCACTCTTCTCCTGGTCCGTTGCGGCGATCCGGCGCCGCAACCCGACCCATTGCTCGATCACACCGAGGGCGACGATCAACGGGATCGGCCACCCAAAAACAAGAACCGCGACATAGACCCCGGCCAAGAGCCAGGCCCGCTTCGACGACCGTGCGGCCGAGGCGTGGATCACGCCCAGGCCCTGAAACAGAAACGGCACCGCCAGGATGACCGACAGGTTCGATCCCGCGAACGCGATCTCCCCGCCATAGGGCAACCTGTCACCCAACGCCGCCGCGGCGATCGCCGCGGCCAACGGCACCAGGACGAGCCATGGGACCGTGATCGACGCGATCGTCGGCGCCGGACGGCGCGCCCAGCCGAAACCGGCGAGAGCGCCTTGGGCCAGGACGCCGTTGACGGCGATCAAGCCCATCCAGACCGTCGCCCCCATGCCGGGCAGCCAGCGCACCGCCGACTGCAGCATCTCCTCCGCCTGCGCGCCGACCTGCGGATCTTGATTCCGCAGTTCCTTGGCGAGCGTGCCGACCGCGGCCCGCAGGCTGCCCTCCATTCCGCCCGGCTGACCCACAAGGCTCAGCTGGGAGGCAAGGAAGACGACCGCGGCCAATGCCGTGAGGCCGAGCACCAGGCGGCCCGCGGAGGGCCATTCCGTTTCAACCCGTCGGCGCCAGAGCGCCAACGGCACCACGACCATGACCGGCAACGCAAAATCGGCAAGGAACACCATGCCGTAGAGCGTGTCGACCGCCAGGATGACCGCGGTACCCACCACCGAAGCGATCGCCGCCGGCGCAATGCCGAGCGACAACCCGACCAGAAACAACGGCAGAGGCGTCATGCCCATGAGGATGACGCCGCCGACATTGCCCTTGACCAGCGACACGAACAGCAAGGCAGCCGCGAGGCCGCCTGCTACGGCGAACGCAGCCGATCGGACGATCGACATGGCGCCGCCGGACGTGCGCGGGCCTATTGAATCAGATACGGCAGCAGCCCCAGGAAACGCGCGCGCTTGATTGCCTGGGACAACTCGCGCTGCTTCTTGGCCGACACCGCCGTGATCCGGCTCGGGACGATCTTGCCGCGCTCGGAAATGAAGCGCTGCAGGAGCTTGACGTCCTTGTAGTCGATCTTCGGCGCATTCGGACCCGAGAACGGGCAGGTCTTGTGACGGCGGAAGAACGGACGGCGCGCGGCCGGGCGGGCGCCCGGGGCGGCTTCGCCCTCGCGGCCCTGGGGACGTTCGACGTTACGCATTATTCCACCGCTCCCGCCGGGGCGCGATCGCCCCGATCACCAAAACCACGCTCGCCGCCGAAGCCGCCACGCTCGCCGCCGAAGCCACCGCGATCGCCGAAGCTGCGACGCGGACGCTCTTCGGCCCGACCCTTGTTCTGCATCGCCACCGACGGCCCCTCTTCGAGCTCGTCGACGCGGATCGTGAGCACACGGATGATGTCCTCATTGATCGACATCGTCCGCTCCATCTCCTTCACGGCGGCGGGCGGCGCGTCGATGTTCATGAGGGCATAGTGGCCCTTGCGATTCTTCTTCATCCGGTACGCGAGGTTCTTCAAACCCCAGTACTCTTTCTTCGGAACCGTGCCGCCCTGGTCGACGATGACCTGGGCGAAGGTTTCGATCAGTGTCTCGACCTGAGTGCCGGACACATCCTGGCGTGCGATGAACACGCACTCGTATAACGCCATCTAGCGTGAACCCCTTATGGCTATTCCTGGTCCAAGCCAGCCGAACCTTCGGCAAAGCCAAACGGACCTCAGCCGGTACGACCGGCAAGGAGTTGAGGGCGCGGACTATACACAAATCGATTTCGGCTGCAAGCGCGCTTGACACGCTTCTGGCCCGCGCTATCACTTGCGGCCATTTTCGCCCATCGAAAGGCATGAACATCGTGACGAAGCGTGCGTTGGTATTTCCCGGGCAGGGATCGCAGGTCGTCGGCATGGGGGTCGACCTCGCCGCTGCTTTCCCGGTCGCGCGGGAGGTCTTCGAGGAGGCCGACGACGCCCTCGGCCAGAAGCTCTCGGGCCTGATGGCCGAAGGGCCGATCGAGACCCTGACCCTGACCGAGAACGCGCAGCCGGCGCTGCTCGCCATGTCGGTCGCGGTCACGCGCGTGCTCGCGAAGGAGGGTGGCTTCGATCTCGGTGCGGGCGCCGCCTATGTGGCGGGCCATTCGCTGGGCGAATATTCAGCACTCGCCGCTGCCGGCACCTTCGCGCTCGCCGATGCCGTGCGCCTCGTCAAGCGGCGCGGCCAGGCCATGCAGGCGGCGGTGCCGGTCGGCACCGGTGCCATGGTGGCGCTCCTCGGCGTCGAGCTCGAGACGGGACTCGCGATTGCCAAGGAGGCATCCGAGGCGTCGGGGGAGATCTGCGCCGTTGCGAACGACAATGGCGGTGGCCAGCTCGTGCTGTCCGGCCACAAGGGCGCCGTCGAGAAGGCGGTCGCGGTTGCCGCCGAGAAGGGCTTCAAGAAGGCGATCATGCTGCCGGTCTCGGCGCCGTTCCATTCGCCGCTGATGGCGCCGGCCGCGGATGTCATGGCCGAGGCGCTGGGCGCCATCGCAATGACGGTGCCGGCTGCCCCGGTGGTTGCGAACGTATCGGCGAGCGCCGTGCGCGAGACGGAAACGATCCGTACGCTGCTCGTCAATCAGGTGACCGGCATGGTGCGCTGGCGTGAGACCGTGCTTTATCTGAAGGAGCAGGGCGTCACCGAGATCGTCGAACTCGGCGCCGGCAAGGTGCTGGCCGGCCTCGTCCGCCGGATTGACAAGGACATCGCGACGCGCTCGGTCGGGTCGCCCGCCGACGTCGAGGCCTTCCTGGCTACGCTCTAAGCAGCTGGCGCTTCAATTCCAGGGGAACAACACAAATGTTCGATCTGACCGGCAAGGTCGCTCTCGTCACCGGCGCCACCGGCGGCATCGGTGCCGCCATCGCCCGCGTGCTGCATGGCGCCGGCGCCACCGTCCTCTGCGCCGGCACGCGCGCCCAGGTGCTGGACCAGCTCGTCTCGGAGCTGGGTGAGCGGGCGGTGGCGGCGCCTGCCGACCTCAAGGACCCGGCAGCGGGCGAGGCCCTGATCAAGAAGGCCGAGACGGAATTCGGCCGGCTCGACATCCTGGTCAACAACGCCGGCTTCACGCGCGACGGGCTTGCCATCCGCATGAAGGACGAGGACTGGTCCGACGTGCTCGAGGTCAACCTGACGGCGGCGTTCCGCCTCGCCCGCGCCAGTCTCAAGGGCATGATGAAGCGCCGCGAAGGACGCATCATCTCGATCTCGTCGGTGGTCGGCGTTGCCGGCAATCCGGGCCAGGCCAACTATGTGGCGTCCAAGGCGGGCCTCATCGGCATGTCGAAGGCACTGGCGGTCGAAGTCGCCTCGCGCGGGATCACGGTGAACTGCGTGGCGCCCGGCTTCATCGCGACGGCCATGACCGATGCGCTGAACGAGCAGCAGCGCGAGCGGATCCTGGCCGGCATTCCGGCAGGCCGCATGGGCGATGCCGACGAAATCGCCGCGGCGGTGTTGTATCTCGCAAGCAACGAGGCGGCTTACGTCACCGGACAGACCATCCATGTCAACGGCGGCATGCTCATGGTCTGATGCGGGTAGTTTGGTGCAGTGCGGCTACTGGCATTGCGGAATAATCTATGTTAAGGCACGCCACCTTCGGTCGCGGGACCGAGTCCGGCAGGGCCATGTCGAGCGGCCCGCAGGAGGGGCCCGGCGATCGACCGGATCATCGGCCAGGCAGGTGCCCGGGCCCTGGCGTCGTGTAGTTCGACCGATCAAGGAAGCGGATTGCTCTCATAAGACCGTGCAGACTAGGGGTGCACATGCCCTTTTTGTGGGCCTGACGGTCTTCCCGCCAAAGATCATTGCCATTACATCAAGGAACAGAGACATGAGTGACATCGCCGATCGGGTTAAGAAGATTGTGGTCGAGCACCTGGGCGTCGACGAGGCCAAGGTGACGGAGAACGCGAGCTTCATCGACGATCTCGGTGCCGACAGCCTCGACACGGTCGAGCTGGTGATGGCGTTCGAAGAGGAATTCGGCTGTGAGATCCCGGACGAGGCGGCCGAGAAGATCGTCACCGTCAAGGATGCGGTGAGCTTCATTACGGCGCATAGCTGAGTATCCAGGGGTTGGAATTGCTCCGTTCCGGGGGCAATTCCAATCGTGGCTTCAGCCACGGAAGGGCTCAGGCCCTTAAGATGAAACCATTGCGTGGATTAAGATGAGACGTGTCGTAGTTACCGGCGTGGGGCTGGTTACGCCGCTCGGCATTGGTATCGAGCACAATTGGCAGGCCCTGACCGCCGGCAAGTCCGGCCTTGACCGGATCCAGTCCTTCGATGTGTCCGATCTGCCGGCGAAGATCGCGGGCATCGTGCCGCGCGGTGCGACCGCGGACAATCTGTTCCACGCGGACGACTGGGTCGAGCCCAAGGACCAGCGCAAGATGGACGAGTTCATCGTCTACGCGCTTGCCGCGGCGGCCCAGGCGGTCAAGGATTCCGGCTGGCAGCCGGCGAACGAGGTCGAGCAGTACCGCACCGGCGTCCAGGTCGGCTCGGGCATCGGCGGCCTCAGCACCATCTCCGACACGGCAGTGACGCTGCATGAGCGCGGGCCCCGCCGCGTCAGCCCGTTCTTCATCCCGTCGGCGCTCATCAACCTCGCCTCGGGCCACATCTCGATCGTGCACGGCTTCAAGGGCCCGAACCATTCGGCGGTGACGGCTTGCTCGACCGGCGCGCACGCGATCGGCGATGCCGCGCGGATCATCCAGTACGATGACGCCGACGTCATGATCGCCGGTGGCGCCGAAGCCGCGATCTGCCGGCTCGGCATCGCCGGGTTCGCCGCCGCCCGCGCGCTCTCGACGGATTTCAACGACGAGCCGACCCGGGCGTCCCGTCCGTTCGACCGGGATCGCGACGGGTTCGTGATGGGCGAGGGTGCCGGCATCGTCGTGCTCGAGGAATACGAGCACGCGAAGAAGCGCGGCGCCAAGATCTACGGCGAGCTCATCGGCTACGGCATGGCGGGCGACGCCTATCATCTGACCGCCCCGGCCGAGGACGGCAGCGGCGCCTTCCGCTCCATGCAGATGGCGCTCAAGCGCTCGGGCCTCGGCACCGACCAGATCGACTACATCAACGCCCACGGCACGTCGACGCCCGTCGGCGACGTCATCGAGGTCGGCGCGGTCAAGCGCCTGTTCGGTGAGGACGCCTACAAGCTCTCGATGTCGTCGACCAAGTCGGCGATCGGCCATCTCCTGGGTGCTGCCGGCTCGGTCGAGGCAATCTATTCGCTCCTGGCGCTGCGCGACCAGGTCGTGCCGCCGACGATCAATCTCGAGAACCCGTCGGAAGGCTGTGACATCGACCTGGTTCCGATGGTCGCCAAGGAGCGGCGGGTGCGCTACGTGCTGTCGAACTCCTTCGGCTTCGGCGGCACCAACGCCTCGTTGATCTTCGCCCCGGCTCCCTGAGCCCGCGCCACGGCGTTCCCGTGATGCGTCGCCTCCTATCGATCGCCGTCGCCGGATTCATCCTGGCGGCGGCGATCGGCGTTTTGGGCACCTGGGGGGGCCTTCGCTGGTACGAGGCGCCGGGACCCTCTACCGCACCCAAGACGATTGTGCTGGAGCCCCGCGGGACCGAGGCGATCGGCGGTACGCTCGAGGGGGCCGGCATCCTGACCCATGTCCGGCTGTTCATGCTTGCCGCCCGGTTGAGCGGCGGTGCGGGCGAGCTCAAGGCCGGCGAATATCTCTTTCCGGCCGGCATCTCGCCCGCAGGCATCCTCGACCTGCTGCGGTCCGGCAGGACGGTGGTCCATCGCCTGGTCGTGCCGGAGGGGCTGACCAGTCCCGAGATCGTGGCGCTCGTGAACGAGGCGGATGCCCTCACGGGCGAGATCGCCGAGACGCCGGCCGAGGGGCAGCTGCTGCCCGCGACCTATTTCTATTCCCGGGGCGACAAGCGGCAGGCGCTGGTCGACCGGATGCATCGCGGCATGACGAAGCTGGTGGGCGAACTGTGGGCCCAGCGCCGGCCGGGCCTGCCGCTCGGCAATCCGGCGGAAGCGGTGACGCTTGCCTCGATGGTCGAGAAGGAGACCGGCGTCGAGGCCGAGCGGCCGCTCATCGCCGGCGTATTCTACAACCGCCTGAAGCTCGGCATGCGACTGCAGTCGGATCCGACGGTGAGCTACGCGCTGACCCAGGGCGAGCATCCGCTAGGCCGCACCCTGTCCCATGCGGATCTCGAGCTGCCGTCGCCCTACAACACCTACGTGACGAAGGGCTTGCCGCCAGGCCCGATCGCCAATCCCGGGAAAGCGGCCTTGAAGGCCGTGCTCGATCCGGCCGCGACCGACGCGCTCTATTTCGTGGCGGACGGTTCGGGCGGCCATCGGTTCTCGACGACGCTCGACGAGCACAACCGAGCCGTCCAGCATTGGCGCGAGATCCAGACGCCGAAGAACTAGCGGGGACAAGAATGTTGACGATCTGGGGGCGGAAGACCTCGTCGAACGTCCAGGCGCTGATGTGGTGCGTCGGCGAGTTGGGGCTGGCCTACGAGCGGCACGACATCGGCCACAAGTACGGCGGCAACGATACGCCGGAATTCCTGGCGATGAATCCCAACGGCACCGTGCCGGTGCTGCGCGACGGCGACGACGAGCCGCTGTGGGAAACCGGCGCGATCCTGCGCTATCTGGCTGGCCGCTATGCCGATGACCGATTCTGGCCGCAAGACCCGGCGGCGCGCGCCCAGGTCGACAAATGGGCCGAATGGTCCAAGATCAACATTGCGCTCAAATTTACCGCTCCGGTCTTCTGGCGCGTCGTCAGGACCGCGCCCAGGGATCGAAATTCGGCGCTCATCGCGGAGGCACTTGCCGTGCTCGGCAAGTATCTGGACATCGCCGAGAACCGGCTGGCGGTCGGTCGGTTCCTGTGCGGCGACGATCTGACGCTCGCCGACATTCAGTTCGGCCATTGCCTCTATCGCTACTTCGACATTGCGATCGAGCGGCCGGATCGCCCGGCGTTGCGGCGTTACTATGATCGGCTCGCGGCACGAGCGGCCTTCCGTGAGCACGTCATGGTGTCCTACGAGGACCTGCGCGTCCTTTGAGCTATGCGCCCTTGCGCGGCAGGCGAGCGACGAAGCGGTCGATGAGCGGTGCTGGCAATGCTGCGACCAGTCGGCTCAGCACATAGGTCTGCCAGGGAAAGGCGATGCGGGCGCGGCCCTGGGCCAGGCCGCGCGCCATGATCTCGGCCGCGCGCTCGGCACCCAGCAGGAACGGCATGTGGAACCGGTTGCGCGCCGTCATCGGCGTCACGACGAAGCCGGGACAGATCACCACGACCTCGACGCCGCTCGGCAGATAGTCGCCGCGTAGCGATTCGCCCAGCACGCGGACCGCCGCCTTGCTGGCGCTGTAGGCGGCCGAGCCCGGCAGACCGCGGAAGCCCGCGAGCGAGCTCATCAGTGCCACCGTGCCGGCGCCGCGGGCGCGCATGCGCGGCAGGATGGGTTCGATCGTGTTGAACACGCCGTCGATGTTGACGGCGAGGATGCGGCGGGATGGATCGCGGTTGCCGCCGAGGCCCGACGTGCCGCCGGAGATGCCGGCGTTCGCGATCACCAGGTCGACCGGTGCTGCCTCGTCGATCGCGACGATCCAGGCGGCAAGGGCCGCCTGGTCGGTGACGTCGATCGATATCTGCTCGACGAGTGCACCGCGCCCGATGCAGTCGGCCGCGACCTGGGCGAGCCGCGACTCGTCGCGGCCGTGCAGCGCCAGCCGCACGCCGGGTGCGGCATAGCGCCGGGCGAGGGCGGCGCCGAGCCCGCTACTGGCTCCGGTGATCAGGATGCTGCGGAAATTCTTAGGCATGCGCGGCTGTATCGCATGGCAGGTCGGATTTGTCGCTCTACGATTGTTGCGATCCCGAAGGCGAGGCTATAAGCCGGTAAGTGGTTTCAAACGGGATGGGGTGGCAGGCGTGGCGGTTTCGAGCATGACCGGCTTCGCGCGGGTCGAAGGCCAGACGGACGGCTTCGCCTGGGTTTGGGAATTAAGGAGTGTCAACGGCAAGGCGCTCGACCTGCGCTTCCGGCTGCCGCCCGGTTTCGACGCGCTCGAGGGGCCGTGCAAGGCACTGCTGGGCGACCGCCTCAAGCGCGGCTCGATCAACGCCAGCCTCGCGATTACCGAGACCGCGCGCGTGGCCCAGCTCAAGATCAACGACGCCGTGCTGGGCCAGGTGGTCGACCTTCTGAAGTCGCTCGAGGGCGTCATCGACGCCGCCCCGCCGCGGCTCGACGGCCTGCTCGGGATCCGCGGCGTGATGGAGCTGGCCGATGACCAGCCGGGGCCGGAGGTCCGCGAGGTGCGGCTCGCCGCCCTCACCGAGAGCTTCGGGCGGGCGGCGGGAGCGCTGGTCGCCGCGCGTGACGCCGAGGGCGAACGCATCGGCCGGGTGCTGAGCGCGCGGCTCGACGAGATTGCCGGCTATGTCTCAACGGCGGAGCAGGCGGCCGCGACCCAGCCGGACGCGATTCGAGCCCGCTTCCAGCAGCAGATCGCCGATCTGCTCGATGGCGCGCCGCCGGTGCCGGAGGAGCGGCTTGCCCAGGAACTGGCGCTCATCCTGGCGCGCGCCGACGTGCGCGAGGAGCTCGACCGGCTTGCCGCCCATATCCTGGGCGCGCGCGAGCTGCTGGCCGAGGGACTGGGCGTCGGCCGCCGCTTCGATTTCCTGTGTCAGGAATTCAATCGCGAAGCCAACACGGTCTGCTCGAAGTCGGCCGACCTGGGGCTGACCCGCACCGGTCTCGACCTCAAGGCCGCGATCGAGCAATTGCGTGAGCAAGTCCAGAACATCGAGTAGAGCCATCATGGTCGAGATCAGCCGCCGCGGCTTCATCATCGTCTTGTCGTCGCCCTCGGGCGCCGGCAAGACCACGCTCACCCGCAAGCTGCTCGAATCGGATCCCAGCCTGGCCCTGTCGATCTCGGTCACGACACGGCCGCGCCGGCCGAACGAGATCGACGGCGTGCACTATCATTTCATCAGCCAGGCCCGGTTTGCCGAGATGGTGGCGGCCGGCGACCTTCTCGAATATGCGACGGTGTTCGGCAATTCCTACGGCACGCCGCGCGAGCCGGTGGAACGGGAACTCACCGCCGGCCGGGTCATCGTGAGCGATCTCGATTGGCAGGGGACGCAGCAGCTCGGCCAGTCGACGCTCGCTGCCGACGTCGTCAGCATCTTCATCCTGCCCCCGTCGGTCGACGAGCTGGAACGGCGGCTGACCGCCCGCAACCAGGACAGCCCCGACGTCGTGCGCCACCGCATGGACAAGGCGCGCGACGAGATGAGCCACTGGCCGGAATACGAGTACGTGCTGGTCAACAACGACGTGGCCCAGAGCCTGGCAGCACTCCAAGCCATCGTCGCGGCCGAGCGGGCCAAGCGCAAGCGTCAGACGGGCTTGGTCGACTTCGTCCGGCGCATCAGCCAGCGCTGAGCGCTCGCGCCAGCGCACAAAATTCCTCGACGGTCAGCTCCTCTGCCCGTGCGGTCGGTGTGACGCCGGCGGTGGCGACGAGCCGGTCGGTGTCGCGTCCGAGGGTCTTCAGGCTGGCGCGCAGCATCTTGCGGCGCTGGCCGAACGCGGCCGCGGTCACACGCTCCAGGTCTTCGAACCGTGCCTCGGCCAGCGGTTGCCGCCGCGGCACCAGCCGGACCACGGTCGAGGTGATCTTGGGCGGCGGATAGAAAGCACCGGGCGGGATGTCGAACACGGCATCGGCTTCGCAGAGCCATTGAGTCAGGATCGAAAGCCGGCCATACGCCTTGCTGCGCGGCGCCGCCGTCAGCCGGTCGGCCACCTCCTTCTGGAACATCAGGCCGAGCGCATCATAGGCCGTGATGTTGCGCAGCCAGCCGATCAGCAGCGGCGTCGCGATGTTGTAGGGCAGGTTTGCGACGATGCGCCGGGGTGCCGGCACCAGGCTCGCCGGATCGGTCTTGAGCGCGTCGGCCGGCCGGATGCTGAGGCGTCCGGGATAGGCAGCAACCAGTTCCCCGAGGGCAGCCACACAGCGATCATCGCGCTCGACCGCGACCACCTGGGCGGCGCCAGCGTCTAGCAGTGCACGGGTGAGCCCGCCTGGGCCGGGGCCGATCTCGACCACATGGATCCCGTCGAGCGAACCCGTCGCCCGGGCGATCTTGGCGGTCAGGCGCGGATCGAGCAGGAAGTTCTGGCCGAGCTGCTTCTTCGGATCGAGCCCGTGCCGCCGGATGACCTCGATGAGCGGCGGCAGCGGCGTGGCGGCGTCGCTTCCCCGGATATCGCTCCCCCGGATCTCGCTCAACGGGCGGCGGCGCGCGTGCGCGCCATCTGATCGGCGGTGACGAGGGCGGCGATCAGGCTCTCGGGGCTGGCTTTGCCGGTGCCGGCCAGGTTGAGCGCGGTGCCATGGTCCGGCGAGGTGCGAACGAACGGCAGGCCGAGCGTGACGTTCACGCCGCGCTCGAAATCGATCGTCTTGATCGGGATGAGCGCCTGGTCGTGATACATGCACAGGGCCGCATCGTAGGTCTGGCGCGCCCGGACATGGAACATCGTATCGGCCGGCAGGGGGCCTTCGACCTCGATACCCTCGGCGCACAGGCGTTGGATTGCCGGCGCAATGACGTCGATCTCCTCGCGCCCGAAGGCGCCGCCTTCGCCCGCGTGCGGGTTGAGACCGGACACGGCGAGAGTCGGCCGGGCGATGCCAAAGTCCCGTGTCAGGGCCGCCGCGGTGATGCGCGCGACCGTCGTAATCTTATCGATGCTGAGATCGGCGATCGCCGACTGCAGCGACTGATGGATCGTAATCGGTACGACGCGCAAGCCCGGACAGGTCAGCATCATGACGGGGACGGCGCCAGGCCCGGCCAGATCGGCCAGGAACTCCGTATGGCCGGGATGGCGGAAGCCTGCCTCGATCAGCACCTGCTTCTGGATCGGGTTGGTGACGAGCGCCGAGGCTTCTCCGGCGGTGACGAGCGCCACGGCCCGTTCGATCGCCCGGATGATGGCGCCGGCGTTCGCCGGATCGGGCTTGCCCGGCACGACCCGTGCCGCAAGCGGGATCGGCAGGACCGGCAGGGCGGAGGCCCAGACAGCCTCGGCGTCCGCCGCATGCTCGATAGGCCGGATCGGCAGCTTCAGGCCGAGCGACCGGGCGAGGGCGCCAAGCCGCTCCGGATCGTCGAGCAAGGCGAAGCACGGCACGCCGGCGGCGCGACGGGACCAGGCGGCGAACGCCAGCTCGCCGCCGATGCCCGCCGGCTCGCCCATGGTGAGGACGAGAGGCGGCATCGGGTCAGACGCGCAGGTCGATGAAGGCGACCTGCCGCAGATCGCGCAGATAGCCGCGGGCGAGGTTCTCGAGGCGCACGCGCGTGATGTTGTCGGCGATCCGATCCCGTTCGGCCTCCTGGTCGCCGCCCTGGCGCGAGCACACCATGAACACGCCGATGCCGTTGCGGACCGGAACCGGATCGGTCGGCGTCGCGAGCTTGGCGGCGAGAACGGTCGAACGGACCTCGGCCGGCAGTTCGGCGACCTTGATATCGCCGATCGGGCCGGACAGATCCGGCGACACGTCGCGGCCGATCTTGGCCATTTCGCCGCAGCTCTTGGCGTCAGCGGTCGCGGCCTTGGCCTTCTCGATCACGCTGGCGCTGTCGGTGCCGGCGGGGATCGGGAACACGACCTGGGTGAGATTGACCGCGACCTGCGTGGCTGGATCGACCGGTGTACGCCGATCGATGAGCAGGTAGATGTAATAGCCGCCGGTCAGCCGCACCGGGCCGATCATCTGCCCCGGCTGCAGCTTGCTGAGGAGCTTCTCGGCCTCAGGGTCGAGCTGGCCCGGCTGGACATAGCCGATGTCGCCGCCGACCGCGGCGGTCGAGGATTGCGAGAATTGGCGGGCGACGGCCGGGAAGGGCGCGCCGTGGCGGATTTCGTCGACCAGGTGCTGC
Source organism: Aliidongia dinghuensis (assembly GCF_014643535.1). Classification (NCBI taxonomy): domain Bacteria; kingdom Pseudomonadati; phylum Pseudomonadota; class Alphaproteobacteria; order Rhodospirillales; family Dongiaceae; genus Aliidongia; species Aliidongia dinghuensis. Next base: position 282,367 of record NZ_BMJQ01000008.1, read on the forward strand.
GCGGTGTCGTGGATTTCCGGGTCCTGGCTCGGATTGTCGACCGAGAGATAGATCTCGCCGACGCGATCCTGCGGCTTGCCTGCGTTCGCCTGCTCTTCCTTGAGCTGCTCGTTGATTTCCTCGTCGCTGACGATGACCGAGTGCATGAAGCGGCGGCGCACCGTCTTCGCCCAGGCGATCTGCGCCGTGATCTGGTCGACCATGGTCTGCCGGTCGATGTTGTGCGTCTTCAGGAACTGGTCGACGCCGCCCTTCGGCATCTTGTTCTGCTGCTCGATGTTCGAGATCGCGTCCGTGACATCCGCAAGGCCGACGGCGACGCTTTCCTTCTTCGCCTCCTGCAGCTCGAGCTTCTCGTCGATGAGCGTGCGCAGCACCTGGGCGCGGACCTGCTGCAGCACGCGCGGATTGGGCTGCAGGTTGGTGGACGCGACGACCAGCTTCACCCGCTCTTCGACGTCGGAGATCGAGATGACGTCGTCGTTGACGACCGCCGCGATCCGGTACTCCTGGTCCTGGGCGTGGGCCGGGCGAAGCCAGCAGGCGGCAAGAAGCGTGATGGCTAGAACAGCGGCAAGGCGGCCGCGCGCGCTTCGGAGAGGCTGCAAGGTCATGTCCCGAATGATCACCCGGCCGCTATCGGGCGGCCGGGCGGTGTTGTAACGCGGAACACCATCCGTCGTCACGGCAATGATTCACGGCAGCGATTCGTTGCCCGCCTGGAGCTGCGGCAGGGCAATCTCGCCCAGGTTCTTGAAGACGAACTGGAACAGCAGGGTGGTCCCCGGCTTGATGTCCCGGTCGCGGACGCCGGTCTGGGTGAGCGAGGCGATCACGGTCAGGCATTCATCCTGGTACTGGGCGGCGAAGCCGGAGGAGACCTGGTTGACGTTGTCGCCGGACAGCTCGCGCGTCGCTCGCGCCGAAAACGTCCAATATTGATCGTAGACATAGTTGAGATTGACGCTCAGCTCCTGGCGACGGCTCTCGCCGTCGCGCGGATTGTCACCCAGCTGGAGATAGGAGGTCGACATCCTGAGCCAGGACGGTCCGAAGTTGACGCCCAGTTCCTGATGTTCCGGCCGGAGGTCCTCGCGGTCGAAGCGGAAGCGGTAGCTGGCATCGATGAAACCGGACGGGCTGTAGCTCAGCCGGCCGACATAGTCCGAGTTCTGGCGGTTGATACCGGTGCCGGAGTTGATCGCGACCGTCGGCTGATAGGCGCCGTTCGTCACCGGGTTGAGCCCGAGACCGTAGTTGAGCGGTGTCTGGCGCTGGAACCGATAGCTCGCACCCACGAGTGCCCGCGCCTTCGAGCCATCGTCGCCGGTCCAGTCGGCCTGCACGCCATAGTCGACGCGCTGGCCGCTGTCGACCTGGTCGTAGCCGACCAGGCGGTTGCGCACGAACAGGTCGTTCTCGTTGTAGTCGAACGAGACGCTGTCGTCGTTCGGGATCTGCGGCGGGTTGCCGCCGATCGGCGCCGCATAGATCGCCGCGCGCGGCGTGATCACGAGCGTCGAATGGTCGCTCTGCCGTACGAACGGGTCGCGCCATTCGAGGCCGATCTGCGGAAAGACGCGGCCGGTCGAGCCGTTGAAGATCTGCGGGTGCGAGACGGACGGCTGCCCGTTGATGTAGCTGATCAGCCCGGTGCCGACGACCGGCTGGCTGCCCACGTTATAGCCGTCGGCACGCACGCCGGCGACGAAATTGAAGGCGCTGCCGTCGCGCGTGATCCAGGGCAGGTTGAACTCGCCGCCGACGGAGGCGCGGCGGCTGCTCGGGCCTGTCTCGCGAATGATGTCCGCACCGTTGGCGTTGACCGTGAAATGGCCGCCCCAGACAGTCGGGCGGAAATCCCAGGAATAGTCACCGAGCGGCAGCACGTACGGCTGGGCGCGGTCGCTGACGCCGAGGCGCAGCGACTGGAAGCTGTAGGCGTTGACGGAGCCGTAGTTGCGACCGTCGAAATTCTCGACATAGGCGTCCGAGGTCAGGAAGTTCTCGTTGCCGCCGAAGTGGTAGAGCCGCTCGTAGGTCTGATCGGTCGTGCGCCGGATCGCCCAGCCCGTGCGCCAGTTCTCGTCGAGATCGAACTCGCCGAACGATGCGATATGGCCGCGGATCTGGTCGTGCACCGTGGTGTTGTTGTTGGCCCCGCCGACGAGGTCGGCCTGGGTGATGCTCGCGCGCGTATCGATGAAGCCATTGCTGAAGCGCTGGCGATATTCGCCGCCGAGATCGATGCCCTGGTTCAGGGTGAACAGGGGCGAGATCGTCAGGTCCTTGTCCGGCGCCAGCACCCAGTAGTAGGGCGTCGTGAAATTGAAGCCGAGCGTGTTGGACGAGCCCAGCGTCGGCGGCAAGAAGCCGCTCGCCCGCTTCACCGATGGGTCGGGATGCGAGAAATAGGGCGAATAGAGGACCGGATAGCCGCCCATTTCGAGCGTCACGTCCTCGTACTCGACCCTCTGCAGTTCCTTGTCGTGAACGATCTTGGCGGCCTTGAGCTGCCAGAGCGGCGGCTGGGTTGGATCGTCCTTGCAGAGATCGCACGGGCTATAGACGCCGCGGCGGATCTCGGTGCGGTTCGCATCGGTCCGGCGTGCGGTGTTGCCCGCGACGCGCGAGCGGTCGGCCATCAGGATCCGGACGTCCTGGATGAAGCCCTCGCGCATGGAATCGGTCAGTTCGACGTAATTGCCGAACACGATGTCGCCGGTTTCCTGCAGCATGCTGACATGGCCCGACGCGGTGACCGTGTCCGTGCGCTGGTTGTAGCTCACCATGTCGGCGAGCAGCGTGCGGTTGCCCTGCGAGATCTCGACATTGCCGCGCGCGATCACGAGCCCGTATTCGTCGTCGTAGTTGACCTCGTCCGCGCTGAACAGCACCGGCACCGTCTGGCCGTTCTGCGCGGCGGACTTGTCGGCATCTCGGGCGAAGACCGGCTCGTCCAGGACGAGGCCCCAAGCGCCGAGACCGACCCCCAGCACGACCGCGTGCGCAGCCCGGCGGCGGGCGCGGGCGCTGCCCGATACGAACGACTTGACCCGGTGGCGCATGAAGGACTCAGCCATCCTCAAGATGGAGCAGAAGGGTAGCCCCCAAGAGGGTGCTGATCCCGGCGGGCGTCCAGGCGGCGAGTGCCACCGGGATGGTCGACGAGAGACCCAGGGCGAATACCACATCTGTGAGGAAATACAGCAGAAAACCGGCGGCGACGCCGCCGACGACCAGCGTGGTGGCGCCGCCACGACGCTGCATGCGCAGCGAGAAGATCGCGGCGATCAGCACCATGGCGCAAAGCAGCACCGGCCGTGCCAGCAGCGACTGGAAATAGAGCTTGTGGCGCTGCGCCGAGAAACCGGATTTCTCCAGCAGATCGATGAAGCCGGGCAGCGCCCAGAACGACATCGTGTCGGGTGTGGCGAAACTATCCTCGATCTTGCGCGGCGTGAGGTTGGTCTCGACCGTCACCTGGTCCAGATGCTGCGACTCGGGCTTGCGTTCCGGTCGCCACTCCCAGGCATCCTTGACCAGCCAGCGGCCGTCGTGCAGCACCGCTGTCTTGGCGTCGATCCGGCGCAGCATCCGGTCGCCGTCGCGGAAGAAATAGAGCGTGACACCGTCGGCCGTCATGTCGGACGGGGTCAGGCGCTGGGCATGGATCACGGCCTGGGTGCCGGTGGTGTCGCTTTGCCGGAGCCAGAGGCCGCTCGACGACAGCAGCAGCGAATCATCCGCCTGGCCCTTAAGGAACCGCGCCTCCAGCTGCTTGAAGGTCGCCTGCATCGAGGACGCGAGCGGGTTGAATACGGTGACGCCGATCACGCCGATCAGGAAGGCGATCGTGATCGAGGGCGTCAGGAACTGCCAGACCGAGACGCCGGCCGCGCGTGCCACGATCAGTTCCTGGCTGCGCGTCATGCGCGCCAGCGCGAAGATGCTGCCGAACAGCACGGCGAAGGGCGTGACCTGCTGGGCGGTGTAGGGCAGTTGCAGCGCCGCCATCTTGACCAGCAGGCCGATCGAGATCTCCGGATGCGCCGCCGCGCGCCGCAAGAGCTCGATCAGGTTGCCGATGAAGATCAGCAGCAGGATCATGATGAAGGTGCCGGTGAACCAGACCAGGAATTGCCGCGCGATATAGCCGAAGAGCGTAGTCGGAAAGTTCATGCTGCCGCCTCGCTCACAGGTGCCGCCACGGCACGCCGCCTGAGGATGCGGTGGCCATAGAGCACGAGCACGATGCCGACGACGGCCGGCAGCAGCGCGTTCAGATACATGAGCGGGATCATCGCGGTATTGCGGTTCGACATGTTGGTGAAGCTGATCGACGTCGCCTCGAGGGCGGCCACGATCGCGAACGCGATCAGCACGCGCTTCGTCTGGCCGCGGCGGTTGAGCTCGCCTGTGAGCAAGGCCGCGAGCGCCACCAGGATGAAGCTCAGGCAATAGATCGGGCTGATCAGGCGATTATTGCCCTCGGTCAGCAGATGGGCGCGCAGCACCGGGTCATTGTCGGCGTCGGTCGGGAAGAACAGGTCAGGGATGAAGCGTTCTTCCGCCTGCAGGATGCGCGCGCCCGGCGCGTCGCGGAACTGGTTGAGGTCGAGGCTGTAGCGGTCGAAGGTCAGCACTTCCTGCTGCTGCTTCTCGGGATCCCAGATCTGCCGCGTGCCGTTGATCATCAGCACGCGCGGCGTGTTGTCGACCTGGACGATCAGGCCTTGCTCGGCCGTGAGCGTGACCGGCTTCGTCTTATCGCGGCTGTCTTGGATCAGGAGGCCCTCGAGCCGGCCGGCCGCGTCACGGGCGCGCACATAGATCGTGAGCGTGTCCGAGACGGTGTTGAAGGTCCCTTCCTGCAGCAGCACGGAGGCGATCTGGTTGTGGATCTGGAATTCCAGGTCCTTGAAAGCATTCTTCGAGGCCGGCAGGAAATAGACCGAGAGGGAGAACATCGCGGCCGTGCCGATGGCGGCCAGGATCAGCGCCGGCCGCGCCAGCCGGTTCTGGCTCAAGCCGCAGGCACGCATGACCACGAGCTCGCTGTCGGTCACGAGCTTGTTGTACGAGAACAGCACGCCAACGAAGCAGCCGATTGGCAGGGTGAGCGCCAGCATTTGCGGCAGGCTCAGCACTGCAAGCTCAAGGAACAGCCCGATCCCGACGCCGCGGTTCACCACGAGGTCGACCAGCTTCAGCGACTGAATGAGCCAGGACGCCGAGGTCAGACCGAGTGTCACGAACAGCGTGGCGCCGGCGCACTGGCGGAAGATGTAGCGGGTAAGGCGGTTCATGGCGGGCGCGAGTATACAAAGTCGATTCCGGCAAAACCTAGGCCGAATTGCACATGGAACGGCTGTTCGGCGTTTTCCTCGGTTGTGTCGCCCGCCCGGATTGCGCTCGGTTCACGGCCGGGTGGCGGTTCGGCCGGCGGAATGCTAGACAAATCGTCACGGGTCGACGCGACCAGAGAAACATAAGGACCAGACCGGCTTCGCTCCTTCATGGGGCCTCGCGAAAGAGCCGGCATAGAAAAATCGAGAAGGAACATCATGAAGATCAGTTTCGCCGAACTGGGCGTGCCGAAGGCCGGTACGGTCGTCGTGGGCGTCGGTGAAGACCGTGTGCTCTCCCCCGCCGCCGCGGCGCTCGACAAGGAAAGCGGCGGCGCGCTCGCCCGCGCCATGGCGTCCAGCCGCTTCACGGGCAAGAAGGGGCAGCTGTTGGCCGTGCTGGCGCCCGCCAATCTCGCCATCGATGGCATTGTCCTCGCCGGCCTCGGCAAGCCGGCGGAGCTTGATGCCCTGGCGCTGCAGGCGCTGGGCGGCTCGCTCGTGGCCCATCTGAACGGTGCCGGCGAGAGCGAGGCGACGGTCCGGCTGGGCGCCGTCGACGGCGTGGCGCTCCCGCCGGCCGAGATCGCGGCCAATGTCGCGTTCGGGGCGCGCCTGCGCTCCTACCGCTTCGACAAGTACCGCACCCGGATGAAGGCGGAGCAGAAGCCGACCCTGAAGAAGCTCGCGGTGCAGAGCGACGCCGCGACCGCTGCCAAGAAGTTCTTCGCCGATCTCGACAAGCTGGCCGACGGCGTCTTCTTCACCCGCGACCTCGTGTCCGAGCCCGGCAACGTGCTTTATCCGGAGAGCTTGGCCGAGCAGGCGTCCAGCCTCGCCGAGCTTGGCGTCGAGGTCGAGGTGCTCGACGAGAAGAAGATGAAGAAGCTCGGCATGGGCGCGCTCCTGGGCGTCGGCCAGGGTTCGGTCCGGCCGCCCAGGCTCGTGGTCATGGCCTGGCTCGGTGCCAAGGACAAGCAGGCGGCGCCGGTCGCGGTCGTCGGCAAGGGCATCACGTTCGACACCGGCGGCATCTCGCTCAAGCCGGGCGCCGGCATGGAAGAGATGAAGTGGGACATGGGCGGCTCGGGCACGGTCATCGGGCTCATGAAGGCGCTGGCCGGCCGCAAGGCGCGGGCCAATGTCGTGGGCGTCGTGGCCCTCGCCGAGAACATGCCCGACGGCAACGCGATCCGGCCGGGCGACATCCTGACCTCGATGTCAGGCCAGACGATCGAGGTCAACAACACGGACGCCGAGGGTCGTCTCGTGCTGGCGGACGCGCTCTGGTACGCCCAGGACCGTTTCAAGCCGCGGCTGATGATCGATCTTGCGACGCTGACGGGCGCCATCCTGGTGGCGCTTGGCAGCGAATATGCCGGCCTGTTCTCGAACAACGACGAGCTGGCCGAGCGGTTGGCGGCGGCCGGCAAGGCGGTCGGCGAGCCGCTCTGGCGCATGCCGCTGGGCGAGGCGTTCGACCGGGCGATCGACAGCGATGTCGCCGACATGAAGAACATCACCGGTGACCGCAATGCCGGCAGCTCGATCGGCGGCGTGTTCCTGCAGCGCTTCGTCAATGGCGTGCCGTGGGCGCATCTCGACATCGCCGGCATGGCCTGGTCGAAGAAGGACGCGGCGACCGTGCCCAAGGGGGCGACCGGCTACGGCGTGCGCCTGCTCGAGCGCTTCATCGCCGAGCATTACGAAGACTGAGTGATGCAGGTGACGGCCGCATCATGACCGAGATCGGCTTCTACCACCTGCAACGGAGCCCGCTCGGGGAGGCGCTGCCGCGCCTCCTCGAAAAGGCGCTCGCGGCGGGCCTGCGCGTGCTCGTCCGCGTCCCGAACGAGGCCGAGGTCGAGCGGCTCGTGGTCCAGCTCTGGACCTATGACGCCGGCACCTTCCTGCCGCATGGCAGCGCTCGCGACGGCCGCAGTGCCGACCAGCCGATCTATCTCACCGCCGCCGACGAGAACCCGAACGGGGCGGAGCTCCTGGCTCAGGTCGGCGGCGCCGAAATGTCCGACGTGGGTCCGTTCAAGCGTTGCCTCGACCTGTTCGACGGCGGTGACGATGACCAGGTCTCAGCCGCGCGCACCCGCTGGAAACGCTACCAGGCGGAGGGCCATCAGCTGACCTATTGGCAGCAGAAGCCGAGCGGCGGCTGGGAACGCAAAGCCTGACGCGATGCAGAGTCTGACGCAGGGCTTGCCTGTGGGCAGAAGCGTTGCTCCCATTGCGTGCTTGCGGCTATAAGGCGCCACTCTTTCGCGACGGACCTGCCGTCGGACCCTTTCTCATCCCTCTGGAGACCCGAGGCCATGGCCATCGAGCGCACCCTGTCGATCCTCAAGCCCGACGCGACCCGCCGCAACCTGACCGGCAAGATCAACGCCCGCTTCGAAGAGGCCGGCCTCCGGATCATCGCCCAGCGGCGCATTCTGATGAGCGAGGCGATCGCCGGCCAGTTCTACGCCGTGCATCGCGAACGGCCGTTCTTCAAGGATCTGGTCTCGTTCATGACCTCGGGCCCGGTCGTGGTTCAGGTGCTGGAAGGCGAGAATGCCGTCGCCAAGAACCGCGAGATCATGGGCGCCACCAACCCGGCCAACGCCGCGCCGGGCACCATCCGCAAGGATTTCGCCGAATCGATCGAGGCGAACTCGGTCCACGGTTCGGACAGCCTGGAGAATGCCGCGATCGAGGTCGCGTTCTTCTTCGCCACCTCGGAGATCGTTGCCTAACTTCCGGGCAACCTCGGTCGAAACGGAAACCGCCGCCGGAGCGATCCGGCGGCGGTTTTGTTTTGGGCGGGCCGACCGGTCAGGCGCGTTCGATCCGCGCCGCGTAGCAGCCGCGCTTGGCGTAGTGCGCCTGCAGATAGGCGACATCCGGGTTGGCGAGGAACCGTTCGATCAGGCTTTCGAGCGCCGAGCCCTCGACGAGGTCGGCATCGATCATCAGATGGCCGGCATCGAACGCCCGGACCGACAGCCACCGGCTGCGCATGGCGTCGGGCACTTCATTGACCTGGTCATAGGTCGTCTCGGCACCCTCGCGCACGAAGACGGCGTGGCTCGCACGATACGGCGTGTCGGCGGGCTGGTGGGTGTAGTTGACGAGCAGCAGCGGCTCGCCGACCTCGGCATCGCGGACCTCGATCCGGTCCGGATAGCCGGGCTTGGCGTCGGCGATCACGCGCTGGGCGCCGCGGCAGGCGAGCTCTTCGTCGCTAAGGCCGAACAAGGCACGGAACGGTTCGGGCGAGAGGCCGGTGATACGGAAGTTCATGGCGCAGGGATCCCTTCGAGTGACGCGATGCCGCCACTCTAGGAAGGCCCGGCGCCAGCGACGTTCCGGTTCTTGCGCCGCTATTCGTCAGAACCGGAAGAGCTGCGCCGCGCTCTCGCCGAGGACAATGGCGCGCTCGGCCGCATCGGGCAGCCATTCGCCGAGGAGCGCCAGCGCGTTCGGATAGCTTGCGACCGCTTCGAACTGGGTGTGCGGCCAGTCGCTGCCCCAGACGAGCCGGTCGAGCCCGAACGCCTCCTTGAGCAATGGCACCGCGGCGGCGGCGATTGCCCGGCCACGCTCGATGTCGCCCGTGCGATAGGCGCCGGAGAGCTTGACCCAGACGGCACGGGAGGGGCCTAGCGACAGCAGATGGCGGAAGCCCGGATCGTCCACGCCCTGCGCCGGATCTGGCTTGCCGAAATGATCGACCACGACCGCGACGCCGGCATCGACCAGCGGCGGCAGGATCCAGTTCAGCCGATGCGCCTCGGCCTGAATCTCGATCTGCCAGCCGCGCTCGGCCACGGCGGCAAGATGCCGGCGCCAGCGCAGCGAGCCGAACGGCGGGTCCGGCTCGCCGATCAGGTTGAGCCGCAGCCCCACGACGCCCGCGCGTTCCAGATCGTCGAGCGCCGTCCGCGCGATGTCCGGTGCCACGACGGCGATGCCGCGCAGCCGCGTCGGGTGCTCGGCCAGCGCCTCAATGAGATAGCTGTTGTCGGTGCCGAGAAAGCTCGGCTGGACCAGCACGCCGCGGTCGAGGCCGTACCGGTCGAGCCGGGCGATGTAGGCGTCGATGTCGGCGTCGTAGCCCGGGGCGTAGCGCCGCCCCGGGGCGAGCGGCAGGTCGCGCGTGAAGACGTGGGCGTGGGTGTCGATGGCGATGATGGCTCTCCGGGACTTCTCAGAGGCGGCTGCCGTGAGGGACCAGCTCCGTCGCATCTTCCTCGACCGCTGGGGCTGCGGTGCCGAGGGTCTTCCCGCGGGTCTCCGGCAGGAGTGCCAGTGCCAGCAGGACGAGGGCATAGGCGAAGGCCGCGTCGAGGCCGATCGCCGTGCCGAGCGATATCGAGCCGCTCAGATAGCCGATGAGCGTCGGGAATACGGCCGAAAGGATGCGGCCGAAATTGTAGCAGAAGCCGACGCCGGTGCCGCGCGTGCCGCCGGGATAGAGCTCGTTGAACAGGGTCGCCATGCTGGCCGGGATGCCGGCTGAAAAGAAGCCGAGCGGAAAGCCCAGGAGCAGCATCGCGCCGTTGCCGATCGGCAGCATGACATAGGCGATGACGACCAGGATGCAGCCGAGTGCGAAGCCGGCGACGGTCAATCGGCGGCCGAGCCGGTCCAGGAGCTGGCCTGCGATGACGCAGCCGCAGAAGAAGGCGACGATGATCACGCCCAGGTAGGAGCCGGTCGCGAGCACCGACAGGCCGCGCTCGGCCTTGAGATAGGTCGGCAGCCAGGTCGTGATGCTGTAGTAACCGCCATGGGCGCCGAGGCCGAACAAGCCGCCGACGAGCGTGGCGCGCAGCGTCTCCGGCCGGAAGATGCCGAAGAGTGTCGCGAAGAACGGTGCGCGTTCGGAAGGAGCGTCGCGTCGCGCCGGCTCGGGAATGCCGCGGCGGACATAGAGCACGAGCGCTGCCGGCAGCAGGCCGATGGCGAACAGCACGCGCCAGGCTACCTCCGGCGTCGCAACCGAGAAGACGGCGGCATAGAGCAGCACCGCGCCGCCCCAGCCGACGGCCCAGGCGCTCTGCACCGCGCCCAGCGCCTTGCCGCGATGTTCCGGCCGGATGATTTCCGCCATCAGTACCGCGCCCGCCGCCCATTCGCCGCCGAAGCCGAAGCCCTGCAGCGCCTTGGCGACCAGCAACTGCGAGAAATCCTGGGTGAAGGCGGCGGCGAAGGTGGCGAGGGCGAACCAGAGCACCGTCACCTGCAGCGCGCGGACCCGGCCGACCCGGTCGGCGAGCGCGCCGCCGAGCCAGCCGCCGATCGCGGAGGTGGCGAGCGTGACACTGCCGATGAGCCCGGCCTCTGTGTGGCTCACGTGCCAGGTTGCGATCAGGGCCGGGATGACCAGGCTGAACATCTGGACGTCGAGGGCATCGAGCGCCCAACCGCCGAAACAGGCCCAGAAGGTCCGGCGCTCCACCGGGGCGCACTCGCGATACCAGTCGATCAAGTTCATCCTCCCCGATGGATCTCAGTCATATATATGACTAGAGAAATGACGGAGTCCGGGGCGATGTCAAGTGCTCGAGTCGCGGCGCCTGTCGGCAGATCTCGTCAGCGGATCTCGATCTGATAGCGGAATTGGTCGGCCGGACCGCGCGTACGACGCCACTCGACCGGACGCTCGTCGTATCCCAGCGCCAGCCGCTCGATCGCTACGGCGGGCGTGCCGGGCGGCTGCTCGAGCAGAGTTGCGACCGGTGCCGCCATGGTCTCGACCCAGAGCGTCTCGCGTGCGGAGGCGACGGCCGTGCGGCAATGAGTCTCGTAGAGCGGGTAGAGCAGGTCGCCGAACGCGTTCGGCTCGAGCGCCATCAGCGGCGCGAAGCGATCGGCCGGCAGCCAAATCTCCTCGGCCAGCACCGGGCGCCGGTCGATGAGGCGCAGGCGCGTGAGGCGGATGACCTCGGCGCCGTCGGCGATCGCCAGCGCGCGGGTGACCTCGGGCGGACCTGCCAGCCGCTCGCGCGCCAGGATGCGGCTTTCCGGCACGCGCCGGGTGCCGTCCGGCCCCTGGAAGCGGAAGAAGCGGAAGAGGGAACTGTCGAAGCTCGGTCGGCGGACATAGGTGCCGCGGCCCTGGGCGCGCTCGACCAGCCCTTCGGCGACCAGCAGATCGATCGCCTTGCGCACGGTGCCGACCGCGACCTTGTGGGTTTCGGCGAGCTCGGCCTCGGTCGGGATGGCGGCACCGGGGCGCCAGACATGGCGGGTGATATCGCCGGCGATCTGGTCGCGCAGGCGCTGGTAAAGCGGCAGTCGATGGTCGGAGTCCATGGCCGCAGTATCGATTTCGCGCTTGTCCGGATCAAGCGGACGCGCTGGAGCGCCAAGACGAAAACCGCCGCGCGGGCGGCTCAGCCCGGCGGCGGTCGATGATTGGAGTCAGTCGGTGATCGGGTTATGGCGCCGGATCAGGCGACCAGGAAGAACCACAGGCAGACGACGAGCAGGAGTACCGCGGCGGTGCCGTACTTCACGAAATTGGTGAAGCCGTGCCAGATCTGCTGGTGCCGGACGAGTTCGGTATCAGCCATCGCGAAATCCTCGAAAGAAGCCTGGGAGAAAGAAGAACGATACCGCGGTGTTACCCCCGAGCGGGCGGGCTTGGCAAGGGCGGCCTTGGCCGATCGGGCGGATTCATCAATTCTTCCAACGCGCCGAGGAACTGATCGTCGATCCGGGCGCGCGTGCCCTCGATCGTGACGCGCCCCTCGGCGACGAGCCGCAATGCCTGAGGATAGATCTTGTGCTCGGCCTTGAGCACGCGCGCCGCCAGCGTCTGCTCGTCGTCGCCCGGCAGCACCGGGACGACGGCCTGCACCAGAATCGGGCCGTCGTCGAGCCGCGGCCGCACGATATGCACGGTGCAGCCGTGGAAGCGCACGCCGGCCTCGAGCGCCTGGCGATGGGTGTGCAGGCCCTTGAAGCTCGGCAGCAGCGAGGGATGGATGTTGATGATGCGGTCGCGCCAGAGCTCGACGAACATCTCGCTCAAGACGCGCATGAAGCCCGCGAGGCAGATGAATTCGACATCGGCCGTGCGCAGCGCCGCGTCGATCGCCTGATCGAACGCCAGCCGGTCGGGATATTCCTCGTGCGGGACGACCGCGGTCGCGATGCCGGCGCGTGCCGCCCGGTCGAGCGCCTTGACGCCCGGCTTGTTCGAGACGACGAGCACGATTTCCGCCGGGAAGCCCGGCCTCCGGCACAGGTCGATCAGCGCCTGCAGGTTCGAGCCGTTGCCCGAAACGAGGACGCCGACTTTCAGGCGGGCCATGCCGCCGATCCCAGCGCCGGAATGGCGCAGCCAGGTGCCTCGGCCGGGCGCGGCACGATGCGGCCGATCTGGCGCACCGTCTCGCCCTTCTCGGCGAAGATCCGCTCGATCCGGTCAGCGTCGGCGGCCGCGACCACGGCGATCATGCCGATGCCGCAGTTGAAGGTGCGCGCCATCTCGGGGGCGGCGATGCCGGCCGTTTCGGCAAGCCAGCGGAACACCGGCGGCAGCGACCAGGCGGCGACGTCGAGCTCGGCCTGGAGCGTGTCCGGCAATACGCGCGGGATATTCTCCAGAAGGCCGCCGCCGGTGATGTGGGCAAGCGCCTTGACGCCGCCGGCGCGCACGGCGGCCAGGCAGGACGTGACGTAGAGCCGGGTCGGCTTGAGCAGCGCCTCGGCCAGCGACAGTCCGGGGGCGAACGGGGCAGGGGCGGCATAGTCGAGCTGCGCCTCGGCCACGACCTTGCGCACGAGCGAGAAGCCGTTCGAATGCAGCCCGCTCGAGGCGAGGCCCAGGATGACATCGCCCGCTGCGACCTTGGTGCCGTCGATCACCTGGTCGCGCTCGACGGCACCGACCGAGAAGCCGGCGAGATCATAGTCGCCGTGGGCATACATGCCGGGCATCTCGGCGGTCTCGCCGCCGACCAGCGCACATCCCACCTCCTGGCAGGCCTGGGCGATGCCGGCGATGATCGCCTTGCCCGCCGCCACGTCGAGCTTGCCCGTCGCGTAATAATCAAGGAAGAACAGCGGCTCGGCGCCCTGGACGACCAGGTCGTTCACGCACATGGCGACGAGGTCGATGCCGACCGTATCGTGCTTGCCCGAATCGATCGCGATCTTGAGCTTGGTGCCGACGCCATCGGTCGTCGAAACCAGCAGCGGATCCTTGAAGCCGGCGGCCTTCAGGTCGAAGAACGCGCCAAAGCCGCCGAGGCTGGCGTTGGCCCCCGTGCGGGAGGTGGCGCGGGCCAGCGGCTTGATCGCCTCGACCAGCGCATTGCCGGCATCGATATCGACGCCTGCGTCACGGTAGCTTTGACTCTTCATGGCATCCTTGTGCGTTATACGGGCGGTGCGGCCCTGGGGCGCTCCGGGGGTGCGAAGCGGGGCGACCCGCCTTGCTGACCGGGGGACGCGCGACCAAGCCCATAGGACAACCGATTGGCGGCGACCATACTTGAAACGGGACGGACTTCAATGATCGAGCGACGCTTCCCTGGCTTGCGCATGGCAGGGCCGGGCCCCTTTGGGGCTGCGGTCCTGGCGCTGGCGCTCCTGCTGTGGGCGCGTCCGGCCGCCGCGGCCGGGTTTCCTTCGGCCTACGTGGTCGCCGACGTGCCGGTCGACGCGACGGCACAGAGCGCCGTGCAGGCGCGCGAGGCGGCACGGCTCGACGGCGAGCGCCGCGCGTTCCGCCAGCTGCTCGAGCGTTTGACGCAGAAGGGCGACTGGCAGCGCCTGCCACAGCCGAGCGACGACACGATCGTCAACCTCATCCAGGATTTCGAGGTCAAGGACGAGCACAGCTCGTCGGTCCGTTACCTCGCGAGCTACACCTATCGCTTCAGCCCGAACGGCGTGCGCAAGCTGCTGCATGAAGCGCACCTGACCGTGACGGAGCTCGCGAGCAAGCCCGTGGTGATCGTGCCGTTGCTGCGGACGGGCGATACGGCCCGGCTGTGGGACGACCCGAACCCCTGGCGCGCCGCCTGGGGTGCTGCGAACGGCCGCTCCGGTCTCGTGCCCTGGGTGCTGCCGACAGGCGACCTCGCCGACATGTCGGTGCTCGACGCGCCGGCGGCCGGCAAGCCTGCGCCCGAGCAGCTGCAGGCGCTGGCGCAGCACTACGGCGGCGGCGACGTGGTGGTCGCGACCGCCGCACCGGGCGGCGACGGGCTCGAGGTCACGGTCGCGCGCTACAGCCCGGACGGCTCGGCCGATCCCGTCACCGTCCAGGTACCCGGCGCCAAGGCCGATACCGCGCTCTATGCCGCCGGCGTGGTCGCGGCCGAAAAGGCGCTCGAGGACAAATGGAAGCAGCTGACGTTCGGCGGCGGCGAGCAGGAATCGATCCTGTCGGTGACCGTGCCCATCACCAGTGCTGCCGACTGGGGCGCGGTGCGCGAGCGGCTTTCCAAGATCCCGTTCGTGCGCGGCGAGCAGGTCGATCTGTTCGGGCACTCAGAGGTGCACATCAGGCTCCGGGTGCGCGGCAGCGCCGACCTGCTGAAGATCGGCTTCGCCCAGCAGGACTTGGTGTTTACGCCCGGCCAACCGACGGCGACGCTCGCGCTGAAGACGCCGGTTTCGGCCGCGCAGCCCGCTAGCGCCGCGCCGGTATCGGCCGGCCAATAGCCGGGCGGCGCGAGGCCTGATCGCTTCGCGCTCGACCGGTGGGGCCGATCTGCGATACTCGGGAAGCAGGGGACGGGCGCCGGAACGATTGGCAGGCCCGGCGGAGAGGTGTTCATGACTCAGGCTTGGGGCCGCACATTGTTCTGGATCGGGGCCGTGGTGCTTGCCGCCTATGTGCTCAATCTCTTGAGTAGCATTCTCCTGCCGTTCGTGATGGGCTCCGCCATTGCCTTCCTGCTCGATCCGTTCGTCATCCGGCTCGACCGGCTGCGCGTGCCCCGGTCGCTGGGCTCGATCCTGGTGCTGTTCGCGTTCCTGGCGCTCATCGTCGCGTTCATCCTGCTGCTGGTGCCGCTGCTCGAGAACCAGATCACCGCCCTCGTCAGCCATTTCCCGGCCTATCTCGCGATGGTGCGCGACGAGATCGACCATTTCCTGGCATTGCTGCAGGACCGGCTCGACCCCGACCAGGTCGCGAAGCTGCGCGATGCTGCGAGCGCCAAGGTGGGCGATATCCTCGCCGGCATCGGCAAGGTCATCACCTCGCTGCTGACCGGCGGCATCGCGATCGCCAACCTGCTCTCGCTCGTCTTCATCACGCCGATCGTCGCCTTCTTCCTGCTCCGGGATTGGGAGGTGCTGCTGGCGACGATCGATTCCTGGCTGCCGCGCGAGCACGCCGAGACGATTCGCGAGCAGGCGCGCCTCATCGAGCAGACGCTGAGTGGCTTCCTGCGCGGCCAGGCGTCGGTCTGCCTGCTGCTGGGCATGTTCTACGGGCTGGCGCTCACCATCATCGGGCTCGATTTCGGGCTGGTGCTGGGGCTCGTGTGCGGCTGCCTCATCTTCATCCCGTTCCTCGGCGGCTTCACCGGCGGCCTCCTGTCGGTCGGCCTCGCCTTCGCCCAGTTCGGCAGCTGGCACAAGCCGCTTGTGGTCGCAGCACTGTTCGTCGTCGGTCAGACGCTCGAGGGCAACATCATCACGCCCAAGCTGGTCGGCGACCGGGTCAACCTGCATCCGGTCTGGCTGATCTTCTCGCTGCTCGCGTTCGGCGCGCTGTTCGGCTTCGTCGGCGTGCTGATCGCCGTCCCGATGGCTGCCGTCATCGGCGTGCTCGTCCGCTTCGCGCTCAAGCGTTATCTCCTGAGCCCGCTCTACGACCCTGCCAACGCAGTCCCGGCCAATGAATCGGATGCCTGCCCCCCCGATTCCTATCATCGGGATGCCAGTCATCAGGATGTCGGTCATCGGGATGTCGGTGCCCCGCCGGCCGGCGGTACGCCGTGATCGCCCCGCCGGTCCAGCTGCCGCTCGACCTCGGCCACCGGCCGGCCCTCGACCGCGACGCTTTCCTGGTGACCGACAGCAATGCCGCCGCCGTCGGCTGGATCGACCGCTGGCCGGCCTGGCCGATGCCGGCGCTCGTGCTGGAGGGGCCGCCGGGTGCCGGCAAGACCCATCTTGCGAGCGTCTGGCGCGCGCGGGCCGATGCCGGGCTCATCGACGGACCCGCGCTCGACGCGGCCGCCGTGCCGCGTCTGCTCGAGGCCGGCCGGCCGCTCGTCGTCGAGCAGGCCGACCGCGCGGCCGAGCAACCGCTGCTGCACCTCTATAACGGCTCGGCGGAGCGACGCCTCAGCCTGCTGCTGACGGCCGACCGGGCGTCGGCGCGCTGGGGCACCGCGTTGCCCGATCTTGCCTCACGCCTCAAGGCCTTGCCGGTCGTCGCCATCCTCCCGCCGGACGACCCGCTGATCCATGCGGTGCTGATCAAGCTGTTCGCCGACCGTCAGCTGATGATCGCCGAGGACGTCGTCGATTTCCTGACGGCGCGCATGGAGCGCTCGTTCGAGGTGGCGCGGCGGCTCGTGGCGGCGATCGACGCGGCGGCGCTCGCGGCCCATCGGCGGGTGACGGTGCCGCTTGCCCGCGACGTGCTGCGCCGGCTCTATCCGGACGAGGGGTAACGCTCAGTCGCGGGACTCTTAGTCTCGGGCGGGCGTGAACACGTCGAGGCGGCGCAGCGGCAGACGCCCGAGCTCGTCCCAGTCGTCGGCCACGAATTCGAGCCGGGCGCGCGCCGCAGTCGGGAAATGGGCGACCTGGCCGATGCCTTCCGCCAGGAGATTGGCGAGATCATGCAGCCCTGGATTATGGCCGATCAGCCAGGCATGGCTGATCTCGCCCGGAATACGCCGCAGGCGCGCGAGCAGCGCCTCGACGTCGGCCATATAGAGCGCATCCTCGACCAGGACCGGCGGCGTCGTTTCCCAGGCTTGGCTCAGGAGCGCCCAGGTCTCGCGCGTCCGCGTGGAGGTGGAGCACAGGACCAGGTCGGGCCGGGCGCCGGCGGTCTCGACGCCGACCTGGCGGGCGGCGCTGCGGCCGCGCCCGTTGAGCGGGCGGCTGTGGTCGTCGACTCCGGGCAGGGCCGGCACGGCTTTCGCGTGGCGCAGCAAAGTGAGTTTCCTGATTGGCATCGTCCTCCGGCGTCCTCCGGCTTCATCATATCGCTCAGAGCAGGATGTGCCGGTGCTGCCCGCGCGACGCAAGCGTCCGACGATGAAAACTGGTGGGAGCCGGATCGATTCCTGGTAGGGTCCCGCCGCATTGCCGTCGCCCGAGGCCCGGGGAGCGGCCAAGACCCAGCCAACTGAGCCAGCCAACTGAGGAAGAGATGAGCGACGAGAACAACCAGATGGACGCGCTTTACGACAAGGCCGCCGAGATCGCCGACCGGCATCTGGTGGCGGCGCTCGAAGAGGGCGGCGCGCTCGGCTACCTCGTCGGCGTCATGATGGTCGAGGCCGCGGTGAACGCGGCGGCGGAAGCGACCAGCCGCGAGGATATCGTCCGCCTGCTCAAGGACCTGACCGAGCAGATCGAGCAGGACATCAAGGCCAATCCGGGCGAATGACCGGCCGAATGCTCCCCTAGGGCCGATGCCCAGTCGGCTTGTCCGCCTGGGCATCGTTAACCGACAACTCCCATCCATCGTTAAGAAGCCCTTCAGCGACCGGGTGCATACTCGGTCGCGTGATGGATGGAGTCGGGCCTTGGAACGCGGTCTCCGGCGTCAACCGGAGGGGCATTTGGCAGAATGCCACAGCTTGTGGCTAATTTTGCGGCGCCGAGAAAATGGGCGCAGCTGCGAAATGCCCAGTATTTGTGCCGCGCGCACCGGGCTTTCTCCAGTATTTTCCATTAGCTGAAAATTTGCATAAAAGTCCGTGGAAGTGACGGATGAGAGCGCTTGACCGAGGGCCAAGGCTGCTTAGATTGTGACCGCCGTCATTGTTACGGACTGATGAAATGCGAGACGGTGTTCGTCCGTTATCCAGGAACGAAGCCGGCCGATGCGGGTTGTAACAGGGCGCACACGCTGAGCGGTTCTGCCGATGACTTCGGCAGCGAAGATCAGCGTCGAGTCGATACACGACGCGACGCGCGGGCTTCGGATTACTTTTGGAAGGTGTGACGGCACATGCTGTACGAGGCTTATCAAGCGCACGTCGACGTGATGGGTCCGTTTCGCGTTATGGCCCAAGCAACCGGCGCTTTTCTGAAGCAGCCCTGGCCGGGGCTGAACGACAATGTCATGGTCCGCGCAATGGCGGCCGCCTGCGAACTGGTCGTTCGCTCGGGCATGTCGCACAGTCGCCCGGCATTCGGCATCGACACGGTGCGGGTCGGCGGCCGCGAGGTTGCGGTGACGGAGGAGAACGTGCTGCAGACGCCGTTCGGCAATCTGCTGCATTTCGCCAAGGACGGTTCTGAGGAGCAGCCGCGGGTCCTGCTGGTCGCGCCCATGTCGGGGCATTTCGCGACGCTGCTGCGCGGCACGGTCAAGACGCTGCTGCCC
This sequence comes from Aliidongia dinghuensis, assembly GCF_014643535.1. Taxonomy (NCBI): domain Bacteria; kingdom Pseudomonadati; phylum Pseudomonadota; class Alphaproteobacteria; order Rhodospirillales; family Dongiaceae; genus Aliidongia; species Aliidongia dinghuensis. The sequence continues at coordinate 301,261 of NZ_BMJQ01000008.1, forward strand.
GACAATGACGTCTACATCACCGACTGGAAGAACGCGCGCAACGTCTCGCTCATCCATGGCCGGTTCGATCTTGACGATTTCATCGACACGATCACCGGCTTCATGAACTTCCTCGGGCCCCGGAATCACGTCATCGCCGTGTGCCAGCCGGCGGTGCCGGTTTTCGCGGCGGTGTCGCTGATGGCGGCCGACGGTGCGCCCAACCAGCCGGCGACCATGACGCTGATGGGCGGCCCGATCGACACGCGCATCAATCCGACCCAGGTGAACGTGCTCGCGACCACGCGCGACATCGACTGGTTCGAGCGCAACGTCGTCACCTCGGTCCCGCTGCGCTATCCGGGTGCTTTCCGGCGCGTTTATCCGGGCTTTCTGCAGCTCGCCGGCTTCATGACCATGAATCTCGACCGGCACGTGAACGCCCATGTCGATCTGTTCCACCATCTGGTGAAGGGCGACGGCGAGAGCGCCGAGGCGACGCAGAAGTTCTATGACGAATATACCGCCGTCATGGACCTGCCGGCCGAATTCTACCTGCAGACCATCCGCGAGGTGTTCCAGGAGCACGCGCTGCCGCTCGGCCGCCTGGTGTCGCGCGGCCGCAAGGTCGAGCCGCGCGCGATCAAGCGGACCGCGCTGCTGACGGTCGAGGGCGAGAAGGACGACATCTGCGCCGTCGGCCAGACGTCGGCCGCCCAGGACCTGTGCACGGGGCTCGCGGCCAGCAAGAAGGCGCATCACCTGCAGCGCCAGGTCGGTCACTACGGCGTGTTCAACGGCCGCCGCTGGTCGACCGAGATCTATCCGGTGGTGCGCGACTTCATCCGTAGCCACGGCTGACGTCGACACCCGCGTGAGCGGACAAGGAAAGGCCCCGGATCGTGCGATCCGGGGCCATTGCATTTCCGGCGTGCCGTCGCTAGCCGATGGTCTCGTCGTAGGTCATGACAAGGTAGACAACGGTCTCCGTGTCGTCGGGATTGCGATAGCGATGAGGCCGGCCGGCCTCGAACAGGATGGCGTCGCCGGTATTGAGCAGATGGCTTTCCTCGCCGTCGAACAGCTCGAGGCGCCCCTGGCTCACGGTCAGATTCTCCATCGTGCCCGGCGCATGGGCCAGTGCCGCCTCCTCATGGCCGGGCGCGATCCGGATCTCATAGAATTCGACGCGCCGTTCCCCGTCGAACGGGAAGAGCGCCCGCGAGGTGAAGCGGCCCTGACTCGACGACAGGATCTTCGCCTGATCGAGCCTGAGCACGGCCGTGCCTCCCGCCGCGTCCGCTGCGGTCAGCGTGGCGAAGGTGACGTCGAGCGCCGTCGCGATCTTCCACAGGAGCCCGATGGTGGGGGCACTCCGGCCGAGCTCGATCTGTCCCAGCATGCCGCGGCTGACGCCCGACAGCTTGGCGAGCCGCTCCAGCGAATAGCCGCGCCGTGTCCGCAACCGGCGGAGATTGCGGCCGACGATCGCCGCCAGTTCGGCGGCAGGGTCCTTGCCGTCTGTGACATCGACCATATCCGACCGGTCGGTTTCAGCGGTATCAGCGTGTTCAGCGTGCATTCCAGGCTCATGCCGGCAAAATATCCTGGGCGATATGTCCGTTATGCCGGATGTGCTGTCAAGCCAGGGCCGTAACGGCCGCCGCACCGATGGCGTCAGGCCGAATTTGGGCGGTAAGATCAGTTTCGTGCCACCGGCATGCCAATAGGAGCGGATTGGTGATGGAGCCTGCCCTCCAGCCCGTCTTCAGAGCAGCGCGCGGCCGCCTCGGCGGCACGACCGTGCAAGCGACCGCCGCGGGGCTCGTGGTGGCGCTGGTGCTTTCGCTCGTCGGGCTCGACCTCTGGCATGCCTGGAACGCACGGGCGGTGGCGCTCGACATTGCGGGCGTCCGGGCGCAGAGCCTCGCGGACTCGACGGCCCAGCAAATTGCCCGGGCGATCGATCTGGTCGACCTGCCGCTGCGTGAGGTGCAAGACCGAGTGGCGGCCGGCGGGCTGGATCCGGCGCGCGCGCCGGAACTCGACGCGCTGCTGCGCAATCGGGCGCGGGCGACGCCGCAACTGCGCGATCTCGTGGTGCTCGATCAGGACGGGCGCTGGTTCGCGAGCTCCTTTGCAAGCCATGCCGAGGGCAGTGCCGAAGGGCGCGAGTTCTTCCAGATGCACCGCGATCAGCTCGATCGCGACGTTGCGATCTCGGCCCCCTATCTTAGCCGCAGCACGGGTCGCTACAGCATCGCGATCTCGCGCCGGCTCGACGATGCCCATGGCCGCTTCGTCGGCGTCGCGGTCGCCGCGATGGATCTCTCCTTCTTCGACAACCTTTGTGCGGGCTTGCCCCTCGGCCGGCACGGGACGATCGTGCTGTTCCGCTCCGATGCCGTGCTGCTGACGCGCTGGCCGGTGCTGGTACCGGTGCTGGGCAAGAGCTTCGCGGACGGTCCGCTGTTCCGCGACCATGTCCGGCAATCGCCGACCGGCGCCTTTGTCACGCCGTCGATGATCGATGGGGTGCGGCGGGTCGAGGCCTATCACCGCTCGACCGAGCTGCCGCTGGTGGTCGTGATCGGCGTCGCGGAAAGCGAGGCGCTCGCCCGCTGGCGCCGCGACTTCCGGGCTCATCTGGTCGGCATCGGTCTGCTCGGAACATTGTCGGGTTTGCTCGGCTGGCGGCTCGTCGCGCTCTGGCGCCGGCAGAACGAGGCCGAGATCGAGACGGCACGGGTCATGGCCGACTACCGGCTGCTCGCCGAAAATGCCGGCGACATGATCGTGGTCAATGATCTCGTGACGCTCGAACGTCACTACGTCTCGCCGGCCTCGCGAGGGATCTTCGGCTTCTCGCCGGAGGAAATGATCGCGACCCAGCCGGGTGACCAGCTGCATCCGGACGACCGGGACCGGGTGATCGCCATCTGGCACGGGCTCGCGGATGGCGCCGGCGAAGGGCTGAGTTGCCATCGCATGCGCCATGCCGACGGCAGCTGGGTATGGGTCGAGTCGAAGGCCCGGCTGGTACGCGACGCAGCCGGCCGGCCGACCGGCGAGATCGTGAGCCTCGTCCGCGATGTGGGCGCCCGTATCGCCGCCGAACGCGCCCAGCGGGAGAGCGAGGCGCGGTTCCGGGCGATTGCCGAGAATGCGACCGACATGATCCTGCGCATCGGGCCGGACTGCACGCGGCGTTACGTGTCGCCCGCCTGTCGCGAGATCCTCGGCATCGAGCCGGAAGAGATGATCGGGCATCAGAACCCGTGCCTGATCCATCCGGACGACCAGTCCATGGTGGCCGATCGTTTCGCGGCGGAATTGCGCGGCGAGGGGCCCGAGATCGGCGTCTACAGCTTCCGCGCGCTCCATCGCGACGGGCATACGCTCTGGCTGGAGGCGCGCGATCGGGTGCTTCGGGACGAGAGCACCGGGCGGCCGATCGAGCTCATCAGCATGCTGCGCGACGTGACCGAGCGGGTGGAGCAGGCGGAAGCGCTGCGCGAGAGCGAGGCGCGCTACCGGCTGCTCGCCGAAAACGCGACCGACATGATCATCCGGCTGACGCTCGATGGGCGCCGCGTCTATCTTTCGCCGGCCTATCGCGACATCCTCGGCTACGATCCGGACGAGCTGCTCCAGGGCGTTACCGGCGATATCGTCCTCGCCGCGGACCGGCCGAAGGTGCTCGCAACGCTCGCCGAACTCGGCGCGGGGCGCCGTGATGCGGCCGCCATCGATTATCGCGTCCACCATCGCGACGGGCATCTCGTCTGGGTCGAGACGCGAGTGAAGCTCGTGCGCGACGCCGCGACCGGGACGCCGCTCGAGATCGTGGGCGTGGTGCGCGACGTCAGCCTGCAGAAGGCGAACGAGGAGAAACTGCGGGCGGCGCGCGAAGAGGCCGAGCGATCGAACCGGATGCGCAGCGCCTTCTTCTCGAACATGAGTCACGAACTGCGCACGCCGCTCAATGCCGTGATCGGGTTTGCCGACCTGATGCGCCAGGAGAGCCTGGGGCCGCTCGGCTCGGCGAAATATCGGGAGTATGCGGAGGACATCCACGCCAGCGGCGAGCATCTGCTCGCCATCATCACCGATATCCTCGATTTCGCGAAGCTCGAGGCCGGGGCGCTGGTGCTCCACCAGGAGTCGGTGACGCTGGGCGCGCTGGTCCAGACAAGCTGCCGTCTGATGGCGGCGCGGGCGGAGCAGAAGGGTGTGGCGCTTAACTATGTAGTGACGGACGACATGCCGGAAGCGGTCGGCGATCCGGTCCGCATCAAGCAGGTACTGCTCAATCTCCTGTCCAATGCCATCAAGTTCACGCCGGTCGGCGGCCGGGTCGTCGTGTCGACCAGCCTGTTGGCCGACGGCTCACCGGCGATCTTGGTCGCCGATACCGGCATCGGTATCGCGCAGGAGGATCTGTCGAAGGTGATCGAGCCGTTCGGCCAGGTCGACAACGCGCGCAACCGCGAGGGCGACGGCACCGGCTTGGGCCTGCCTCTGTCACGTCGGCTCATGGAAATGCAGGGCGGCACGCTCGAGATCGCCTCGTCGCTCGGCGTCGGAACGACTGTGACCGCCCGGTTCCAGCGGGTCGCAGACGATGAGGGCAACGCGGCGCTGGCCTCGACCGGCTAGGGTCGGATCGAATTGAGCGGAATGGCACGGCGCTTCCGCTCGCGCCCGCGGAATAGAACACCACCCGGTCCAGTCTCTTGGTCTATTCGCGTTCAGAGCGCGCCCTGACCCCGATGGCGTGTGCCCTCATCGAACGGCGCGCGTGCAGGAGGCAGAGTCCATGGCAATACCGCTATTGCAACACGCGCCGCGCTGGCTCACGGAAGCCACGCTCGCACTCGCCCTTCTCGCATCGTCCTCTGGCCCGGCGGCGGCCGGTGTCGTCGTCCAGACCGACATTGTCTCCGATGGCAAGCCGCCAGCTGTGGTCACGGATCACAACCTCCTCAATGCCTGGGGCATTTCCTATGCGCCGACCGGGCCGTTCTGGATCTCGGCCAACGGTGCCGGCCTCGCCCTCGTCTTCGACGGTCAGGGCACCAAGCTCCTCACGGTGACCATACCGGCCCCGCCCGGTGCCACCGGCGCGTCGGCGCCGACCGGCCAGGTGTTCAACGCGACGCAGGATTTCGTGGTGAGCGCCAAGGACAAGTCGGGCATGACCCATTCCGCGCCGGCCGTCTTCCTGTTCGCGACCGAGGACGGCACCATCTCGGGCTGGTCGCCCAAGGTCGACCCGACCAATGCGGTGATCGCCGTCAACCATTCGACCTTGAATCCGAGTGCGGTCTATAAGGGCCTCACCATCTTTACCGACGCGAGCGGCAGCTACCTGCTCGCTACCAATTTCCGCTTCGGCGTGGTCGAGGTCTATGACGGCCACTTCCATCTGGTCCGCACCTTCCGCGATCATCGCCTGCCCAGCGACTTCGCGCCCTTCAACATCCAGAACCTGAACGGGCATCTCTACGTCACCTATGCCAAACAGGACGCCGAACGACATGACGACGTGAAAGGCGTCGGCAACGGCTTCGTCGAGCGGGTCGACATCTTCGGCACGATCAAGGCGAGCGTCCACGACCGGGACGACCTGAACTCGCCCTGGGGCCTGGCGATCGCACCGCGAAGCTTCGGCCGCTTCGCCGGCAAGCTGCTCGTCGGCAATTTCGGCGACGGCGCAATCCATGCCTTCCGCCCTGGCAACCTGCATGCGCGCGGCGCGCTCAAGACCGATGGGGCCCACGAGAAGCGCCATGATCTCAAGATCGACGGACTCTGGGCCTTGATTGTCGGCAACGGCGGCAAGGGTGGCGACAAGGACAAGGTCTATTTCTCCGCTGGCCCGAACGGAGAGGCGGACGGGTTGTTCGGCAACCTCGCCTTCGTCCACCACGAGGACGACGACCAGGGCGAGAATGAGGATTGAGCCGGCCGCCAAGCTCGCGCCTCGGCCGTGATTGGCCGGGGGCGAGCCTCGGCAATGGAAACGGCCCGCCGGAGCATCCCCGGCGGGCCGTTTTGTCATGCGCATCACCGGATGGCCGGTCGCGCGCCTAATGCGCCTTCAGAGCCTAATGCGCCTTCAGAAACGTGATCACGGCCTGCCGGTCGGCTTCATCCTTCAGGCCCGCAAAGGTCATCTTCGTGCCGGGCATGAAGCCTCGCGGGTCCGTGAGATAGCGGTCGAGCACCTCGGGCGTCCAGACCACGTGCGAGGCCTTGTTTGCCGTCGAGTAGGAGAAATCCGGGATGCTGCTGGCCGGGCGTCCGACGACCCCGGCAAGCGACGGGCCTACCCGGTTCTTGCCCGCTTCGATCGAGTGGCAGAGCGCGCAGGTGCGCCGGAAGATCTGCGCGCCATCGTCCTCGGCGCGGGCGCCGGTTGCCACCATCGTCATGACGGAGGCCAGCCCGGCGAGCACGGCAATTTGCACAGATGAAGGCATAGCGCGGCCCCTCGAAGGGCTCTCGTGAAGCCAATGGTGCTGCTTCTAGAGACGTGAGCCCGCGGTGGAATATTCCATGCGCGCTGGGTGTCCTCGGACCAATGGGGGAAGTCATCGCAGCGCACCCAGCGCGCCTGGGGCGCGGGAGCGTCGCCATGGCACCGATGCGCAGCGAGGGGCAATGGGCGGCCGTGGTCGTGGCCGCCGTCGCGGGGATGGGGACCCTCGTCGGCATTGCCGTGGCGGTGTTCTATCCTCGAGGCGCTGATGCGCTGCCGCTCTATGCCCGGCAGACCGGCGAGCCCTGCGCCACCTGCCACGTGGCATTTCCCGAACTGACACCGGTCGGCCGCCGCTTCAAGCTCAACGGCTACACGATGGGCGGGGGCACCTCGACGTTGCCGCCCTTCGCAGTCATGCTGCAGCCCGCCTACACCCACACCGAGGCGGGCCAGCGGGGTGGCGCCGCCCCGCATTTCGGGCCGAACAACAACCTGGCCCTGCAACAGGCAAGTCTCTTCACTGGCGGGCGGATCACCGATCACGCCGGGGCCTTCGTCCAGGCGACCTACGACAGCACGGCGCGCCGCTTCGGCTGGGACAATACGGACATCCGCTACGCCAACACCGGAACCCTATTCGGCGAGGACCTGATCTGGGGCGCCACGCTCAACAATAACCCGACGGTGCAGGACGTCTGGAACACAACGCCGGCCTGGCGCTTTCCCTTCATTTCCTCGTCGCTCGCACCAAAGCCCGCTGCAGCCACCTTGGTCGAGGGCACTCAGGCACAGAAGGTCGCCGGTGCCGGCGCCTATGCGTTCTGGAACGACCTCCTTTATGTCGAGCTTTCGGGCTATCGCTCGCTGTCGAAGCGGACCCAAACCTTCTTCGGCGTCGACACGACCGGGGAGTCTCCGATCTCCGGCACGGCCCCCTATTGGCGCGTGGCGGTCGAGCCCGGCTGGGGTAACAACCATCTGGAGGTCGGCACGTTCGGTCTTTCGGCCGATGTGGTCCCCTCGAGGAAGATCGGCTTCGGCACCGATCACGTCTCCGATATCGGCCTGGACCTGCAGTACCAGTACATCGGCGAGCGCGACGCCGTCACATTGCGCGGCTCGTGGATCCATGAGAGCCAGACGCTCGGCGCCAGCCGGCCCCTCGGTCTCGCCAGCAACGGGCACGACCTGCTGCGCAGCACCAACCTCTCGGCCTCATACACCTACGATCGGACCTGGAGCGTGACCGGCGGCTATTTCGCCATCAACGGCAGCGCCGACGCGCAGCTCTATGGCACGCCCACCGGCAGTCCGAACGGCGACGGCTGGATCGCCGAGATCGCGTACCTGCCGTTCAGCCACGGCGGACCGTCGTTCTGGCCGCAGCTCAACGGCCGCATCGGCATCCAGTACATCATCAACGACAAGTTCAACGGCGGCCGCACGAACTTCGACGGCAGGGGCCGCAACGCGTCGGACAACAACACCCTCTTTCTCTATGCCTGGATCGCCTTCTGAGGCGCCGAAGGTGCTTCGCCGCAGGCAGCTACGCGGCGCCGTCCGCCAGGCGCTGCAGCACCACTGCCGCCTCGTCCGGCCATGGCTTCGACTTGCGGTTCTCGCCATCCATCAACACGACGATGCTTTCCGCGATCGCGACGCAGCGGCCCTCGTTGAACAGACCCTGGGCGAAGGCGACGGAGCTGCGGCCGAGCCGGGCGAGCCGGGTCCCGACCGCGGCCGTGCCGGGATGATGCATCTCGTGCCGGAACTCGACGGTGATCTTGACCAGCGCGAACAGGTCGGTTGGTTCGATCAGCGGGCGCACCACCGTATCGAGGAAGTGGACGCGGCCGTTCTCGAAGAAGCTCGCGAACACCACGTTGTTGACGTGGTTCTGCCGGTCGACGTCGCCGTAGCGCAGCACGTCCTCGACCCAATCGTGATAGCTCGCCCGGTCGGTTGGATCGAGGGCCGGCGGGGCGAAACCGGCGCTGCTCATGAGGCTGCGTCGTGGGTGGTGAACGCGATGCCCTCCGCGATCAGCCGGTCGATCTCGGTCTCCGAATAGCCCGCCTTGGCCAGCACCGCACGCGTCGCATGACCGAACTTCTGCGGCACGCTGCGCAGGCCGCCCGGCGTGCGCGACAGCTTGATCGGCGTGCCGAAGCCGCTGTATTCGCCTTCCTCGATGACCATCTCGCGATGGATCGTTTGCGGGTGCTCCACGACGTGGGACAGATCGAGCACCGGCCCGCAGGGCACACCCTCGGCCAGCAGCCGCTCCGCCAGGTCATAGCCGTCGAGTTCGTCCAGCACCGGCTGCAGCAGCGCCGTCAGCGCGTCGCGGTTGGCGACGCGGTCGCGGTTGGCGGCGAAGCGCGGGTCGTCGATCAGCGCCTCGACGCCCAGCCGCCGGCAGAACATCGCGTATTGCCGGTCGTTGCCGACCGCGAGGAAGATCGGCACGGTCTTGGTCGGGTAGCAGTCATACGGGCTGATGTTCGGGTGCGCGCTGCCGGTGCGACCCGGAATCTTGTTATTGATCAGGTAGTTGGCGAGATGCGGGTGCAGCAGGGCCACGCCGCTGTCGAACAGCGAGGCTTCGACGAACTGGCCCTGGCCCGACTTGCCGCGCTCGATCAGTGCCATCAGGATGCCGAGCGCCGTGTTGAGCCCGGTCGCAAGGTCGACGATCGGAATGCCGAGGCGGAGCGGGGAGCCGCCGCGCTCGCCGTTGACGCTCATCAGGCCCGCCATGCCCTGGATCACCGCGTCGTAGCCGACCCGGCCGCCCAGCGGGCCGTCGCTGCCGAACCCCGAGACGCGGGCGTGGATCAGGCGCGGGAAGCGCGCGCGCAGCGTCTGTTCGTAGCCGATGCCCCAGCGCTCGAGCGTGCCGGCCTTGAAATTCTCGACCAGCACGTCGGCGTCCTCGAGCAGGCGGAACAGGATCTCGCGCGCCTCGGGCTTGGTGAAGTCCATGGCGACCGACTGCTTGTTGCGGTTGACGCCAATGAAATAGGACGCGTCGCCGTCGCGGAACGGCGGGCCCCAGCCGCGCGTCTCGTCGCCGGTCGGCGGCTCGATCTTGATAATCTCCGCGCCGTGGTCGCCCAGGATCTGCGTGCAGTAAGGACCGCCGAGCACGCGGGTCAGGTCGACGACCCGGATGCCGGCGAGCGCGCCGGGATGGGGTTGAATGGTCATGGAACGGTCTCTCCGGCAGGGGCGCGCCAGCCGAGCACCTCGGCGGCGAAGGCAGGATAGGTCTCGGCCAGGTCTTGTGCGACCGGGCCGCGCATCAGCGCGAGATCGGCCTCGGACGGCTCTGCCGTCGTCGGCACCACGTCCGGTGCCGCGAAGGTGAAGCCCGTGCGGTCGCGCACTTCCTCGAGTGTCACACCCGGGTGCAGGCTCGCGAGCGTGAAGCGGCCGGCCGTCTTGTCGAAATGGAAGACGCAGAGGTTGGTCACGAGCGCATGTGGGCCGCCCGGCCGATAGACGCCAGGGGCGCTGGTGCCAGGCGCCGACACGAAATCGACCTGCTCGACCAGCGTGCGCCGGGTGTGCTCCAGGCGGAACAGGATGACCTTCGGCACGACGTAATAGAGATAGGCCGAACCGAATGAGCCGGAGAAGCGCGCCTTCGGCGCCGCATAATCGCCGATCGCCACCAGGTTGACGTTGCCGGCGCCGTCGATCTGGCCGCCCGAGAGGAAGAACGCGTCGATCCGGCCCTGGCCGGCGCAGTCGAACAGCTCGCGCCCGCCATCGGTGAAGAAGCTGTGGCGGCGGCTGTTCAAGATCGACACGCGCATGCCGTCATGGCGCCGGGCGCCGAGCAGTGCCGCGGCGGCCGGAATCGGCGACAGCGCGCCGACCGCAACGTGGCGCACTCGGCCGATGAGCTCGGCCACCACGCCAATCAGCAGTTCCTCGGGACGGCAATTCCCGGTCATCGCGCGAGCTCCCGGGCGAGATATGTGGCGAAGCCGGCGTCCGTCGCCGCGAGCTCGGCATATTCGGCGAGGTGCGGGCCGTCGTTCGGTCGGGCGCCGAAGCGGATGGGCCGGGTGCCCTCGGGCACAATGGCGACGCGGCCAACATAGAGCGCCGGCAGCGTGCCGGCCGCGAGCGTGTCGTCGGCGAGCAGGTCGCCGTCATAGAGCCGCTCGACCGTCACGACGCTCGTGGCCGAGGCATGGGCCATGGTGACGAGTTCCCGGCGCTTGCCGACCCAGACATTGCCGTTGCGATCGGCCATGGGGGCGTGGAACAACGCCACGTCCGGCCGGATCGCCGGGATGAGCGCCACCGGATCGTCGCCCGAACCAAAAGGATTGTCGATCACGCGCCAGTCGGGCCGGACCTTGATGAGGTCGCTGCCGATGAGCCCGCGCATGGCGGTGAAGGGCGCACCCTTTTCGCTCGCCTGCAGCCCGGCGTGGATGGCGGGGCAGGTTGCATCCTTGATGCGGATGCGCTGCTCGCGGATTGCCGCCGTGAAGCGCGGGGCAAGGCCGTATTCGCCGAGCGTGACGGCCGCGGTCTCGATCTCGGCGACGACGCCGGCACCGATCAGCAGGTCCGCCTGCAGGCCGCTCTGGGGCACGCAGACGAGGCGCAAGTTCCGGATGCCGCGCCGGATGAGCGCCCGCGTCGCCGCCATGGCGACGCCGGCATAGTCGGGCGGGATCGCCACAAGCGCGCCGTCCTCGACGAGGCGCAGAGCGGCATCGAGATCGGTCGGATGTCCGGCGGTCACAGGCCCGGCTCCTCAGCTGACGCGATAGAGATGGACGCCGTCCGTCCGGGTTTCGCGCGTAAGCTCGCCACAGCGGCGCATGTAGTTGAGATGGGCCACCACCTCGCCGACAGCGAAGCCGGTCTGGTGCGCGTCGAGCGGACGGTGGAACAGCACCGGGATGATGTCGGCAGCACTTTTGGGCGCCGCGCGGCAGGCGTCGGCGATTTCGGCGCAGCGGTGCCTGTGGTGCTGGACCAGCTCGTCGATCCGGCGGTGCAGGCCGTAGAACGGCAGGTTGTGGCAGGCGAGCACGAAGGCATCCTCCGGCAGGCTCGCCCGGATCTCGGCCAGCGAGCGGAGATAGAGGCCCAGGGGATCGGCCTCCGGCTCCATCGACCAGACGCTGACGTTCGGCGAGATTTTGGCCAGGATCTGGTCGGCCGAGAAGAACAGCTTGGTTGCGGGCTCGAACAGCATGACCTGCTCCGGCGCGTGCCCGGCACCGGTCAGGATGTCGAAGCCGCGGCCGCCGAGGGGCAGCCGGTCCCCGGCCATCAGGCGGAGAAAGGTCGGCGGCAGGCCGGTCGTCCGCTTCAGGTAACTGTGGCCGCGTCCCACGACTTGCTCGATCTGCTCGGTATTGAGGCCGGTCGTGCGGTGGAACGCGCGCAGCGGCTCGTCGCCGATGCCGGTCTGGTCGAGCTGCATTGCGTGGCTGAACAGATATTCCGTCTGGCTCATGTGGAGCGGCAGGCCATAGCGCTCGCACATCCAGCCGGCCAAGCCCACATGGTCCGGGTGGAAGTGGGTGACGATGAGACGGGTGAGCCGGCTGCCGGCGAGCGGGCCGGCCAGCACAGCCTGCCACGCGGCGCGCGTTGCGTCGTCGCCGAGCCCGGTGTCGAGCACGGCCCAGCCGCCCTCGTCCTCGATCAGGTAGACATTGACGTGATTCAGCTGGAAGGGCAGGGCCAGGCGCAGCCAAAGCACGCCGGGGGCGATTTCCACGAGGCCGCCCGGCTCGGGCGGTGCCGCATGCGGAAAGGTGAGACCGGCGGCCGCGGCCGCCGCTGGGGTCGAACTGCTCATCCAGAGCAAACTAAGGGATCAGGACTGCCCTCACAAGCGCCGCCAGTGGAACCTTGGCGTCGAAAACCTCAGCGCGGGCGGTTGGCCGCGTTCCGGGGGGCGACCAGCTGGTCGATGAAGCGGCCCTGGTACATGGCGAGGCCTATGCTGTGGCCGAAGCGCAGTGCTTCCTCGGTGTCGACATGGCACATGATGACCTTGGTCTTGCCCGTGCGCTCGACCATGTCGCGGATCTTCGCCTTCTTCTCCGGCAGGCGGTCGTCGGCCATGTTGGGCTTCCACTGCAGCTTGACGAGATCGATGCCGAGCTGCTCGCGATCGACGATCGGCAGGGTGAGCTCATTGAGGCCGTCGAGGCACAGGCGATAGCCGCGCTCGCGCGCGAAATCGCGGGCGAAGGTGAAGGCGGCGATGTCGGCATAGACGTCGAGCATCTGCAGCTCGATCACGATCGTGCCGCGTGCGCCGGCCTTGAGCGAACTGTCGAAGGCCATGAATTCCTTCGACAGGATGGTCGAGACGTTGAGGTTGAGGCTGAAGGAGTTCGAGATCGCCGGATCGTCGTTCTTGCTCAGCATCGCGAGCATGCGCTTGTCGAGCGTCTCGGTCAGGTACTGGAACAGCCAGCGATTGGCGAGGATGTCGTAGTTCGGCAGGACGAGCTTCTGCAGGTCGCCGATCGAGATGAACAGCTCGCGGAACAGCGGTTGCGGCGGCTGGGTCGTCAGGATCGCGAATACGGCCTGCCGGCGCAGCAGGTTCGAAAGATCGGCCTTGGCGATGATGTCGATGAGCTCGCCCAGGCGATGGGCATTGATCGGCGTCTTGGAGGTCTGCCCGGTGCCGGCGATCTGCGCCAGGCGCTTCTGGCGCCGCTGGGCATCCTCGTAGAGCGCCTGGGCGGACGCGCGCAGGTCGTCATACTGACGTTCCAGGTCGTACCAGGTGCAGAAACCGTCTGTCTCGTCGCTGTCCTGGACCAGGGGATCGTCGGTGAACAGGTAGCGCAGGCGCATCACCGCTTCGTCGATCTCGCTCGGATGGACGTCGCGATAGATGAAGAACAGGTCCTGGTTCGCCAGCTGGAACAGCTGGCCCTCGAACGCCCGTACCTGATTCTCGAATGTGCTGGCGGCGATACGGAGGTGATGGTCGCGACGGTTCTCGGAGCGGAGGCGGGACAGATGGACATGCACCGCACGCCGGCCGTTGCGATGGCGCGACAGCCGATCGACCTGCTCCAGGAGCCGGTACTCCTGGTCCGTTGAAATTTCTTCCTGTGCTGACCTGGACATCTTGCCTCATGCGCGGGTGCCGTCGCGGACGAGCGGAAATCGGGAGTGGCCCCGCTGAGCGGCATTGGACCCTATTTGTATTAACTCCTTCTAAACCTTGTCACGGCAACCGCTCGCGCCAGGCTGGATTGCGCGGGGCGCGGCGCGCCGGGCGCCCTAGGCGCGCCGTCGCTTGTCCGCCGCGGCGCGCGCGAGATAGGGCGCGAGGTAGCGTCCGGTGTAGCTCTCGGCCACCTCCGACACCGCCTCGGGCCGGCCCTCGGCCACGATCCGGCCGCCGCCGGCGCCGCCTTCAGGGCCGAGGTCGATCAGCCAGTCGGCGGTCTTGATGACCTCGAGATTGTGCTCGATCACCAGCACCGTATTGCCCTGGTCGACCAGCGTGTGCAGCACTTCGAGCAGCTTGCGCACGTCCTCGAAATGCAGGCCCGTGGTCGGCTCATCGAGGATATAGAGCGTCTGGCCGGTAGCACGCCGCGACAGTTCCTTGGCGAGCTTGACGCGCTGCGCCTCGCCGCCCGACAGCGTCGTCGCCGACTGGCCGACATGGATATATCCCAGGCCGACCTGCTCGAGCGTGCGGAGCTTGTCGCGAATCGACGGCACCGCCTTGAAGAACTCGGCGCCGTCCTCGACCGTCATGTCGAGCACGTCGGCGATCGACTTGCCCTTGAACGTGACCTCGAGCGTCTCGCGGTTGTAGCGCCGGCCCTTGCAGACGTCGCACTGCACATAGACGTCGGGCAGGAAATGCATCTCGATCTTGATGAGCCCGTCGCCCTGGCACGCCTCGCAGCGGCCGCCCTTGACGTTGAACGAGAAACGGCCGGGTGCGTAGCCGCGTGCCTTCGCCTCGGGCAGGCCTGCGAACCAGTCGCGGATCGGCGTGAAGCAGCCGGTATAGGTCGCCGGGTTCGAGCGCGGCGTGCGGCCGATCGGCGATTGGTCGATGTCGACGATCTTGTCGATCCGCTCGATGCCATCGATCCGCTCGTGCGGCAGCGGCTGCTCGCGCGCGCCGTTCATGCGCTTGGCGAGAGCCTTGTAGAGCGTCTCGATGATGAGCGTCGACTTGCCGCCGCCCGAGACGCCGGTCACGCACGTGAAGGTGCTGAGCGGGATCTTGACCGAGACGTTCTGCAGGTTGTTGCCGCGCGCGCCGACGATTTCGAGCGCCTTCTTCTTGTCGATCCGGCGCCGCTGGGCCGGCACGGGGATCGAGCGCTCGCCCTTGAGGTAGAGCCCGGTCAGGCTCTTCGGATGGGCCATGACCTCTTCGGGCGTGCCGTGCGCGATGATCTCGCCGCCGTGGGCACCCGCCGCCGGCCCCATGTCGATCAGATGATCGGCGGCGCGGATCGCGTCCTCGTCATGCTCGACCACCAGCACCGTGTTGCCGATGTCGCGGAGCCGCCGCAGCGTCGCCAAGAGCCGGTCGTTGTCGCGCTGGTGCAGGCCGATCGACGGCTCGTCCAGCACATAGAGCACGCCGGTCAGGCCCGAGCCGATCTGGGACGCCAAGCGGATGCGCTGGCTCTCGCCGCCGGACAGCGTCGCCGACGCGCGCGCGAGCGTCAGGTACTCGAGGCCGACGTTGTTCAAGAACCCCAGCCGCTCGTTGATCTCCTTCAGGATGCGATAGGAGATCTCGGCATCCTTGGGCGAGAGCGTCTTGGTCAGTTCCGCGAACCAGCGGCCGGCCTCGGCGATCGAGAGGGCCGTCACTTCCGAGACGTGCTTGCCGCCGATCTTGACCGCCAGTGCCTCGGGCTTGAGGCGCGCACCACCGCACGCCTCGCAGGTCTGCTGGTTCTGGAAGCGCGAGAGCTCGTCGCGGATCCAGGCGCTGTCCGTCTCCTTCCAGCGCCGGTCCATGTTGGGGACGATGCCCTCGAACGGCTTCGAGGTCGTGTAGTTGCGCAAGCCGTCGGCATAGGTCAGAGGCACGATCTTGCCATCGGAGCCGAACAGGATGACCCGGCGCGCCTCCTCGGGCAGCTCGGACCAGGGCGTCTTCATGCTGAAGTGATAGTGCTTCGCCAGGCTTTCGAGCGTCTGCGAGTAATATTGCGACGTCGAATTGGCCCAAGGCGCGATGGCGCCGTCGGCCAGCGACTTGCGCTCGTCCGGCACGATCATGTCCGGATCGAAATACATCTTGGCGCCGAGCCCGTCGCAGGCCGGGCAGGCGCCGAATGGGTTGTTGAACGAGAAGAGCCTGGGTTCGATCTCGTCGATGGTGAAGCCCGAAACCGGGCAGGCGAACTTGGCCGAGAAGGTCGTGCGCTCGCCGCCGTCGGCATTCTCGGCAATGAGCAGCCCGTCCGAGAGCTCGAGCGCAGTCTCGATCGAATCGGCGAGCCGGTTGCCGAGCTCGCCCGACACCACGACGCGGTCGACCACGACCTCGATGTCGTGCTTCAGCTTCTTGTTGAGCGCCGGCGCCTCGTCGATGTCATAGAGCGTGCCGTCGATCTTGACGCGCTGGAAGCCGCGCTTCTGCAGATCCTGCAGCTCCTTCTTGTACTCGCCCTTGCGGCCGCGCACGACCGGTGCCAGCAGCAGGAGGCGCGTGCCCTCCGGCATGCCCAAGATCCGGTCGACCATCTGGCTCACCGTCTGGCTCTCGATCGGCAGGCCGGTCGCGGGCGAGTAGGGCACGCCGATGCGGGCGTAGAGCAGGCGCAGATAATCGTAGATCTCGGTGACCGTGCCGACGGTCGAGCGTGGGTTCTTCGACGTCGTCTTCTGCTCGATCGAGATGGCGGGCGACAGGCCCTCGATCGAATCGACGTCCGGCTTCTGCATCAGCTCGAGGAACTGGCGGGCATAGGCCGAGAGGGACTCGACATAGCGGCGCTGGCCTTCGGCATAGATCGTGTCGAACGCCAGCGACGATTTACCAGAGCCCGACAGGCCGGTGATGACCACGAGCTTGTCGCGGGGAATATCGACGTCGACGTTCTTGAGGTTGTGCTCGCGGGCGCCGCGCACGCTGATCTGCTGCATCAGGGGAGTCTTCCGTTGGGGAACGCGCACTATATGGCGCGGCCGGCCAGGAAATCGACTCAAGCCTGCTGCGCGGAATGGGAACAAAACGTGATCAACGTACAGCAGGTGACAACCGCTGCCAATGATCTTTAGCCCCACGGTTAGGTCGCAGGCTTGCGTGCGTGCACTGCACAATGCGATAAGATAGAATGTTTCAAAAATTGGTACCGTGAGAAACCAATGCTTGCCGATTCAGGGGTTGAAAGAGCCGATATCGATCGCGTGCAACGCAGCATGCTGGCGTCGCGTCTGCGGGCGCTGCTTGCCAGCTCGACCGCGTCGACTGCGGACGGCGCTACCCTCGAACGTCTGCTGCGCGAGCGACTCTTCGTGCTGGCCGAGCAAGCGGAGATCGACCCGTTCGGCAACCCGATCCTGCTCATGGCGCTCGAGTTCTCGCGCATGATGGATGGCGGCCAGGCCTCGGCGGGTGCCATCGACCAGCTGATCCAGCGCCTCTCGGTCAAGTCCTTCGCTGACCGGGTCGACCGGCAGGTGCGCTATCTGGGCGACATGGACCCGCAGGGGAACGCGCTCGCCATCGCCGCCGTGGTGCGTGCCGTGGCCGGAACGCCGCTTCTGCCGTTCGAGGCGTTTCGCACGCGCATTGAGCGCGTGGTGCTGGGCATCGTGCTGACCGCACACCCGACCTTCGGCATGCCGGTCGAGCTGGCGCGGGCGCTCATGCGCATGGCGAGCGGGCGAGACGAGGCAGGCGGCCCGCTGGGATCCACTGCCGGTGCCGAGACGCTGCGCGAGGTGATGAATGCCGAGCACCTGCCGCCCCAGGACCTGACGCTCGCGGTCGAGCATGAGTTCTCGGTCGAGGCGCTCGGCCATATCCAGGCGGCGCTCGACCGGGTGAACGAGATCGTGCTCGACGTCGCGGCCGAGCTCTACCCGGAGCGCTGGACCGAGCTGCGTCCGAGCCTGATCACGGCGGCCTCCTGGGTCGGCTACGACCTCGACGGCCGGACCGACATCGCCTGGAGCGATACGTTCGCCAAGCGCCTGGGGGTGAAGCTCGCGCAGTTGAAGCGCCATCGCGCGGCGGCTCAGCGGCTGGCCGCGGTGGAGAAGCCGGTCGCAGCGGCGCTGGCCCCCGCCGTGGAGCAGCTCGACCGGGCGATCGCCATGGTCGAGCGCGAGCAGGCGGTGCTCGCCACCGTCTCGGGCCATCCGGAGCGGGTCGGCGAGCTCTCCCACCTGTTCGTCGAGGGGCGGGACGCGGGCCTGGTGTCGGCAGCACCCCTGCGCGCGGCGGTCGCGGCGGGGCTGGCGGCGAGCGAGGACCGGGTGGTGCGGCGCGACCTCGTGGCGCTCGACGCGAGCCTGATGAGCCACGGGCTGGGGCTCGCCCATACCCATGTGCGCTTGAACGCGACCCAGCTGCACAATGCGATCCGCAAGCAGGTCGGCATGGAAACGGCGCCGAACGATCCGAGCCACCGGCGCAGCTATCACAATGCGATCAACGACCTGCTGGGTGCGGTCGAGCCGGTCAAGGTCAATTTCGCCGATCTGATGGCCGAGCGGGCGACGGCGAAGCGCCTGTTCATGATCGTCCAGCAGATGGTGAAATACGTCGATGCCGACACGCCCGTCCGCTTCCTGATCGCCGAGACCGAGGCCGGCTTCACGCTCCTGACCGCGCTCTATTACGCGCGCCTGTTCGGCGTCGAGGACCAGGTCGAGATCTCGCCGCTCTATGAGACGGCGGAAGCGCTCGAGCGCGGCGACGGCATCATCGAGGAGGCGCTCCGCAGCCCGCACTACAAGGCGTACCTGAAGCGGACTGGGCGGCTCACGGTGCAGTTCGGCTTCTCCGATTCCGGGCGCTACCTCGGCCAGATGGCGGCGACCTTCATGATCGAGCGGCTGCGCCTCCGGCTTGCGACGCTGCTGGCACGCCACGAACTCGGCGACGTCCAGATCGTGCTGTTCAACACGCACGGCGAATCGATCGGCCGCGGCGGCCATCCGTCGAGCCTCGTTGACCGGCTGCGCTATGTCAGCCCGCCGGTGACCCGCGCCAATTTCGCGAACCTCGGCATCGCGGTGAAAGAGGAGGTGAGCTTCCAGGGCGGCGACGGCTTCCTGCCGTTCATGGGCTTCGCCTCGGCGCTGGCCGTGCTGCGCGGCGTGCTCGAGACCATGCTGCTGCCGGACCCGGAGGCGGTCGAAGACCCGATCTATCGCGAGAACGACTACGCGGTCGAGTTCTTCGCCACGATCCAGCAGCTGTTCGAGAGCCTGGTCGAGGACCCGAATTATGCGGTGCTGGTCAGCGCCTATGGTGCCAACCTCGTGCCGCGCACCGGCTCGCGCCCGACCAAGCGCCAGCACGACGGCTCGGCGCGCGCCATGGAGGTGACGCACGTCTCGCAGATCCGCGCCATCCCGAACAACGCGATCCTGCAGCAGCTGGGACTGCTCGCGAACACGCTCTATGGCGTCGGTCGCGCGCGCGCCAAGGACCCGGAGCTGTTCAACGAGCTCACCCAGCGCTCGCCGCGCTTCCGGCGCGCGATGGTCATGGTCGAGACGGCACTGGGCTTCAGCGACCTTGATGTGCTGAAGGCCCATATCGACACGCTCAATCCCGGCATGTGGCTGTCGCGCTCGGCCGTGACGCGGCGGCCGACCCGGGCGACGGAGCTGCGCGGCGTGTCGAGCGCGCTCGAGCGGCTCGACCTATATCCGGCTTTGATCAAGCTCTATCGCCGGCTTCAGGCCGATTTCCTCGACCTGACCGACCGGGCCGGCGCCCATGGCGGCGGGCTCGAGGGCAAGCTGGAGCCGGATCGCCACCACACGCTGGTCCTGCTGCATGTCGTACGGCTTGCGCTGATCCACCGGATCTATCTGCTGGCCATGCACGTGCCGGACTTCTCGCCGCATCACGGGCTGATGCGTGCCGACATCGTGGCCCGGCTCATCCGACTCGACGTGCCGGGTGCGGTGCAGCTGCTGAAGGACATCTTCCCCAAGGTCGACCCGGGCGCGCTGCCGGCCGAGGCCCGCGTGGCCGAGCCCTCGACCTACGAGGGCGAGGCGACGCAGGGCTATGCGCGCGAGCACGAGACGCTGTTCGATCCTCTTCTGGCGCTCTACGGCCAGGTGCTGCGGCTCTCCAACGCGATCGCGTATCAAATCGGCGCCGTCGGCTAACGTCACCCTTGCGTCCGGCCGGCCATCCGGCCTACGTCAAGGGCATCGATTCCAATGGTGCATAGGGGTGTTTCATGGCCGGTTCGGTGAACAAGGTCATCCTGGTCGGCAATCTCGGCAAGGATCCGGAGATCCGCACGACCAACGACGGCACCAAGGTGGCGAGCCTGTCGGTCGCGACGTCCGAGACCTGGAAGGACCGGAACTCGGGCGAGCGCAAGGAGCGCACCGAGTGGCATCGCGTGGTGATCTTCAACGACCGGCTGGTCGAGGTCGCCGAGCGGTTCTTGAAGAAGGGCGCCAAGATCTATCTCGAAGGTGCCTTGCAGACCCGCAAGTGGACCGACAATTCCGGCCAGGAACGCTATACGACCGAGGTCGTGCTGCAGAAGTTCCGCGGCGAGCTCACCATGCTCGACGGCCGCCAGGGTGGTGGCGGCGAGTTCGGTGACGACGAGGGCGGCGGCTACAGCAGCGGCGGCGGTTACGGCGGCGGCGGTTATAGCGGTGGGGGCGGGGGCGGCTATAGCGGCGGCTCGCGCGGCGGTTCCGGCTCGTCTGGCTCGGGCGGCGGCAGCCGCGGCCCGGCGCCCGCGACCGATCTCGACGACGAGATTCCGTTCTAGTTTACACCTATCAAGTAGATGTAAACAGAATGGTATAAGACCCAGAAAACACGGCGAAACTTCCCCGTTGTCATGTTTTCTGGGTCGTGCGAGAACCTGGGTGTAAGTAGCACCTGGAGTTTTCGTGTTGACAACAGCGTCCCCGTTTCGAATTCACACCGTCGTCATGGAGAACGGGGAGCGGTTGCCAACGCTCCTGAATGCGGCCACCGGTATGCCGCTCTTTGAGCCGATGGCGTACATTCTGACGCAGGTCCGAGCGACAGCTGCTGCGGCCAATACGATCACGGCTCACCTATCCGCGATCGCGATTCTGCTTATCCACACTGACACCTGGGGGATCGACCTTTCACGGCGGATCGCGTCTGGAGCTTTTCTCGATCTCAATGAGATCGATGCTCTTGCCGCAGCTGTGAAGCTTAAGAGCAAGGACCTTCTGTCTCGGCTCCTGAAATCGAAGGCGCGGACTCATTCCGATGCCGCGCCGACCATCCCGCTGGAGAGAGTACGAAAGCGGGCGCCAGTCGTCAGAGAGCAAACAGTCAATCGCTACACGGCGGCCAATCGGATGCGCGTCATATACGCCTATCTCTATTGGCTCACAGATGATCACCTTGCCCGGATCCAATCGACGCATCCCAACTACGGTGTGACGTTGGCAAAGCGCGATCAAATGCTCGAAGCAATCGATGCACGCATTCTCCGAGAAGGAAGCTCATCGTCTAACAGAGAGGGGCTGGACCCGGAAGAACGTGAAGCTCTCCTGGAATGCATCGAGCCAAATTCTCCCAATAATCCCTGGAAAGACTCCAGGGTGGCGGCCAGAAACAAGTTAATTGTCCTATTGCTCTACCATCTTGGAATTCGAGGAGGCGAACTCCTCGCCGCATATGTTGACGATCTCGACTTTCGATCAAACGCGATGAAGATCGTCCGCAGACCTGACAATCCGTTGGATCCTCGAAGCATCCAGCCGACGGTGAAGACGCTTGAACGCATACTTCCCGTGAACCAGGGCCTGATAGATTTGGCATTTGCGTATCTCGGGGAGAGACGCGCGGTCCAAGGATCATCTAAGCATCCGTTTTTATTGGTTGAAACGGATCACGGTCGCCCTTTGTCGAAAAGCGCCCTCGCAAAAATTTTCAAAGAAATAAGGTCTACAAACAAAAAAATGCTCAGTCGGGTTACCCCTCATGTTCTTCGTCATGATTGGAATGATCGATTCTCCGAGGCGATGGACAGAGGGAATGTGCCGGAAGCAAAGGAAGAAAAATACCGTTCCAATATGATGGGATGGGCTGAGGGTTCTAACACCGCCGAAACTTACACGAAGCGACATATAAGGCGAAAAGCTAGCGAGTATTCGCTCAAGATGCAGGCTAAGGCTCTTGGAGATAACAATAATGGTTAAAAATGAATTAGAATATCGTCCGTATCCCGAACTGCCAACGGAAGTTGTCACGAGAGATGGTGCGGCTTTTGATCCTCGCCGGAATCGATGGACGCTTCGCTTGGCAGCAAAGGCGCACTCATTGAATTTTGACCGAATTGAGTTTGTGTCGCCGGAGATAATTGATTGCATAAAGGCGGTTTTGATTTGGTACGTCCAAAACAAATCATCCAGCCATACGGTCAACATGTTTGAACGTCTTGTTCATTTCTTTGCGACTATCGGCTCTCCATGCGCACCGGTGTCGAAAATCGATTCGGTCAGCATCATCAACTACAGAGATAGCCTTTCAAAGGAGACCAAGTGGTATCTGTCAGGTCTGTCGGGTTTCATAAAAAAGTGGGCCGCCCTCGGCTGGCCAGGCGTGGAGCCGGACGCGCCTATAGTGCTCGATGAGATGCGAGTGGAGGGAAATCGGAAAGGAACCGCAGTCCGGACCATGGACCCCGTGGAGGGACCTCTCACTGATATCGAACGCCAAGCCTTGATCGATGCCCTCAAGAATGCGCGTCTGACCGGTGAGATAGCTGTGGAGGACGAGGCGTTGGCGTGGCTAGCCATCCTTCTAAGCCCAAGACCAATCCAACTCGCGTCGCTTAAGATATGCGATCTGAAATACTCGACAAGTCACGACGGGATTCCGACCTATGTCCTGCGGGTTCCGCGTGCGAAGCAGAGAGGCAAGCTCGCTAGGGATGAGTTTTTCGATCGAGCGCTTCTTCCAGAAATCGGAAAGCTCATCTCGCATCACATTGCAGAAGTCGAGAAAAGGCTGAAAGGCTTCGTGCCCGACGTAAGTTCGGCTCCTTTGTTTCCTGCAGTGAGAGATATCGAGAACTGGCTAGACGGTTTTGAATGGCACACTACGGCCGACAACATAGGCGGACGTATAACGTTCATCCTCGAAGGCCTCGCGGTTCATTCCGAACGTACCGGCGAACCACTGAACATCTTCCCAACCCGCCTCCGTCGAACGCTCGGCACTCATGCTGCTATCGAAGGACATGGCGAGTTACTTATAGCGGCCCTGCTCGACCACTCCGATACTCAGAATGCTGGCGTATATGTCGAGGCACGCCCGGAGATCGTTGAGCGCATCGATAAGGCGATTGCCATGCGCATGGCACCGCTTGCCCAGGCGTTTGCAGGGGTTCTGGTCGATGGTGCCTTTGGTGCCGACGAAGAAGACTATCTCATATCCGACCCACGATACGGTGACGGCGAACAGGCTGTTGGTGGATGCGGAAGCCACAGCTTTTGTAGTCTCGCCGCGCCAATCGCCTGCTACACGTGCCGGCACTTCCGACCGTGGCTGGATGGGCCTCACGAGGAGATTCTCGATGGTCTGTTGGGTGAGCGCGATCGCCTGATGAATGAAGGGAGCGCGCGGATTGCATCCATCAATGATCGCACAATCCTCGCGGTTGCTCAGGTTGTCGAAGAATGCAAAAAGCGGCGTTCGGCTTTGCCGGAGGCTGCTCGTGGTGTCAACCGGCGCGCAATCTTGACCCCCGATCGGCGTCCAATGTTGACCCCCTGATGGCGGGTTGTCCCGGTAGTCCATAGGAGGGGCCCGAGCGCGACGCGCAGTGCCTCCACGCGCGACGGAGC